>JAFAAW010000071.1 GCA_023426365.1 Pseudomonadota bacterium | reverse complement strand
GCGCGATGGCGATGAGCAGGTGGATGACGAGGATGATCGGAAAGACGTCCATGGGCACACCAACGACAAAATAGGAAACCCCGTTGCCCGACGCTGTCGTCGCCGTCGGGCACCGGAGATGTTCGACGCGTTTTTTAGACCCGCGCGCGGAGGAAGGCTAGTGCAAAGTTCCAGCCCACCCCCAACAGATTGGGTTGACACCGGCTCCGGACCTTTGGCAGGCGCCGAAGCCGGCATCCCGCCTCAGCCCGCCGCCGTGGCGATGGCCCAGAAGTCGTCGACCTTGAGCGCGGCGCCGCCGCTCAGGCCGCCATCCACATCGGGCAGGGCCAGCAGTTGGGCGGCGTTGTCGGGCTTCATGGAACCGCCATAGAGGATGCGCACCTTGGCGGCTTCCTCGGCGCCGACGATGGCGGCCAGCTCGGCGCGGATGGCGGCGTGCACTTCCTGCGCCTGCTCGGGCGTGGCGACGCGGCCGGTGCCGATGGCCCACACCGGCTCATAGGCGATCACGGTGTTGTCGGCGTTGCCGCCGGCCGGCCACGAGCCGCGCAACTGGGTGCGGTTGACGTCCAGGGTCTGGCCGGCATCGCGCTGGGCCAGGGTTTCGCCGATGCAGACGATGGCCTTGAGGCCGGCGGCCAGCGCCGCCTCGGCCTTGGCCTTGACCTGGGCGTCCGTCTCGGCGTGGTCGGTGCGGCGCTCGGAATGGCCGAGGATGACGTAAGCGGCGCCGGCATCGGCGAGCATGACCGGCGAGGTGTCGCCGGTATGGGCGCCCGACACCTTGGCATGGCAATCCTGGCCGCCCACGGCCAGGCCGGAGCCGGCCACGGCGTCGGCGACGGCCGCCACCAGCAGGAAGGGCGGACAGACCAGCAGGTCGCACTTCACGCCCGGCTCGGCCTTCAGCTTTTCCGCAACACCCTTGGCCAGCGCCAGACCGTCGGCCTTGAGACCGTTCATCTTCCAGTTGCCGGCGATCAGCGGACGTCTGCTCATGCTCTTTCCTCCCGCATGCGTAATGTCAGGGGGCGCATATAGCATCGCCCCACCCCTTTCGTCGCGCAGAAAAAGGACCACCCCCGCGCCAGCTTTTCAACCGCTTCGAAAATGGCGGATTCTCTGTTGCGGGCACCTGGACCCCCACCTATTATGCCGACAAATTCGCACGCCCGCGCTTTCGGGCGCGGTGCGCCTTTTATCTCCCTCGATCAGCCGGAAAACATGCTCGACACCTTCCGCAAAGCCTCGAAGACCTGGGTGGTCAAGCTCCTGTTCGCTCTGTTGGCACTCAGCTTCCTCGCCTGGGGCGTCGAAGGACTGCGCGGCGGCATGTTCGGCCACGGCCCCGCCATCGAAGTGGGCAAAGTGCAGATCAGCGCGCCCGAGGTTTATGCCGAGTTCAAGCGCGAGGTCGAGCGCATGAACCCCATGTTCGGCGGCAAGCTGACGGTCGAGGACGCGCGCAAGCTGGGCTTCATGGATCGCACCATCGAAAGCCTGGTCACCCGCAACCTGATCGAGGAGGCCGGCCGCCGCCTGGGCCTGGCCGCGACCGAGGAAGGCGTGGTCGCCCGCATCGCCGCCGATCCGAACTTCCGCAACGAAAAGGGCGAGTTCGACCGCGACCGTTTCCGCATGGCGCTGGCCCGCGCCGGGCTGAACGAGCGCGAGTTCCTGCGCCAGGAGCGCGCCAACGTGGTGCGCACCCAACTGGCCGAGGGCCTGTCGGGCGGCATCAAGGCGCCCCAGGGCATGGTGGAGCCGCTGGCCCGCTTCCGCGAGGAGCGCCGCATCGCCGAAACCGTGCTGGTGCGCGACGAGTCGCTGCCGCTGCCGCCCGCCCCCGCCCAGGAGCAACTGGAAGAGTTCTACAAGGCCAATGCCCAGCGCT
This sequence comes from Pseudomonadota bacterium, assembly GCA_023426365.1. GTDB lineage: Bacteria > Pseudomonadota > Alphaproteobacteria > Rhodospirillales > Magnetospirillaceae > Magnetospirillum. Next base: position 6,014 of record JAFAAW010000071.1, on the reverse strand, counting down.
TCATGGCCCCGGAATACCGCGCGCTGACCGTGCTGGTGGTCGATCCGGCCGCCGTCGCCGCGATGGTCGAGGTGACCCCGGAAATGGTCGAGGAGGCCTATCAGAGCCGCATCGACGAGTTCCAGCCCACCGACAAGGTGACCATGTCGCAGGTGGTGCTGACCGACCAGGCCAGCGCCGACAAGGCCGCCGCCCTGGTCAAGGCCGGCAAGGACCTGTCCGCCGTGGCGCGCGAGACCGGCGCCAAGGTGATCGATCTGGGCATGGTCGACCGCACCGAACTGCCCGACGAACTGGCCGAGGCCGTGTTCGCCGCCGCGCCGGGCACCACCCTGGCCCCGGTCAAGTCGCCGCTGGGCTGGCACGTGGCCCAGACCCGCGTGCGGCCGGTCGCCGAGATCAAGAAGCAGGTCGAGGCCGAACTGCGCGCCGAGAAGTCCAGCGAGCGCCTGAACGAGCTGAACACCCAGATCGAGGACGCCCTGGCCGGCGGCATCAGCCTGGAGGAGACCGCGTCCCGCTTCGGCCTGCACGTGGTCAAGGTCCCGGCCATCGATGCCCGCGGCAACACCCCCGCCGGCAAGCCGGTAACCGGCCTGCCGCGCGCCGACACCTTCCTGGACGTGGCCTTCCATACCGAACAGGGCACGGAAAGCCAGCTCACCGAGGCCGAGGGCGAGGGCTATTTCATCGTCCGCGTCGAGGCGGTCACCCCGCCCCAGCCCCGCCCGCTGCTGGACATCCGCGGCGACGTGGTGGCCGCGTGGCAGGCCCAGCGCCGTCATGAAATGGGCAAGGAACGCGCCGCCAAGATCGCCGAGGCCCTGAAGGCCGGCAAGCCCGCCGCCGAACTGGCCCAGTCCATGGGCGGCAAGGCCCAGACCACCCAGCCGTTCACCCGCGAGGGCGCCGAGAATGCCGCCCTGCCGCCGTCCCTGGTCAGCGAGCTGTTCCAGGCCCCGGTGGGCGGCGTCGCCACCAGCGCCACCCAGGGCGGCTGGATCGTCGGCCGCCTGGCCAAGGTGGTTCCGTTCGATCCCGCCAGCCAGCCCAAGGCGGTCGATCAGACCCAGAACCAGGTCAGCACCACCCTGGCCGGCGATCTCATCGAACAGTACCTTGCCGCGCTGAATGCCAGCATCGGCGTCAAGGTGGACCGCAGCCAGCTCTCGCGCGAAGAATGACGGCCATGACCAGCGCACTTGAGTTCGAAGCCTTCCGCGCCGCCTATGACGCCGGGCGGCCGCAGGTGGTGTGGCGCATCCTGGTCGCCGATCTGGAAACGCCGGTTTCCGCCTTCATGAAGCTGGCCGGCGGCCAGTCCCACACCTTCTTGCTGGAATCGGTGGAAGGCGGCGCGGTGCGCGGCCGCTATTCGGTGCTGGGCATGAAGCCGGACCTGATCTGGAAGTGCCAGGGCAACCGGGCCTGGATCAACCGCGACGCCCGTACCCGGCCCGACGATTTCATCCCCTGCCCGGTGGCCGAGGATGAGGGCGCGCTGGCCTCGTTCCGCGCCCTGGTGGCGGAAAGCCGGGTGGACATTCCGCCCCATCTGCCGCCCATGTCGGCGGGCCTGATCGGCTACATGTCCTATGACATGGTGCGTCTGGTGGAAAAGCTGCCCGACGGAAACCCGGACGTGATCGGGGTGCCGGACGGCATCTTCATGCGCCCCACCGTCATGGCCATGTTCGACAACGTCAACGGAACGCTGACCGCCGTGGTGCCGGTGTGGCCGCGCCCCGGCATCGACGCCCGCGCCGCCTATGATCTGGCCCACGAACGGCTGGAACATGTGGTCGAGGCGCTGGACCGCCCCCTGCCCTCGCCGTCCGAGTTCATCGACCACGCCGGCCATGTCCCCACGCCGGTTCCGTCCATGAGCCGCGAGGAATATTGCGCCAAGGTTCTTAAGGCGAAGGAATACATCGCCGCCGGCGACATCTTCCAGGTGGTGCTGTCGCAACGCCTGGCGGTGCCGTTCAAGCTGCCGCCCTTCTCGCTTTACCGCGCGCTGCGGCGCATGAACCCCAGCCCGTTCCTGTTCTTCCTGAATTTCGGCGGGTTCCAACTGGTGGGGTCCAGCCCGGAAATCCTGGTGCGCCTGCGCGACGACACCGTGACCATCCGTCCGATTGCCGGCACCCGCCGCCGTGGCCTGACCCAGACCGAGGACGACGAACTGGCCGCCGACCTGCTGGCCGATCCCAAGGAACTGGCCGAGCATCTGATGCTGCTGGACCTGGGCCGCAACGACGTGGGCCGGGTGGCCGAGATCGGCTCGGTCAAGGTCACCAAGAAGATGATCGTGGAATACTACAGCCACGTCATGCACATCGTGTCCAACGTGGAAGGCCGCATCCGCAAGGATTGCGACGCCATGGACGCGCTGATGGCGGGCTTTCCGGCCGGCACCACCTCGGGCGCGCCCAAGATCCGCGCCATGGAGATCATCGATGAGTTGGAGCCCGAGCGCCGCAGCTTCTATGCCGGTTCGATCGGCTATTTCGCCGGCAACGGCAACATGGACACCTGCATCGCGCTGCGCACCACGCTGATCAAGGACGGCACCATGTACGTCCAGGCGGGTGCCGGCATCGTCGCCGACTCGGACCCCGAGAAGGAGCACGAGGAATGCATGAACAAGGCGCGTGCCCTGGTGCGCGCCGCCGAGGAAGCCATCAACTATACCCAAAGCAAGCGCTGAACGCGGCGCAGCGGAAATGGGAAGAAAAGAAAAGGCCGGCGGGGCATCCCCGCCGGCCTTTGTCGTGACAGCCAGCCGCGCGATCAGCGGTTGGCGTCGTATTCGCCGTGATAAGCGACGACGCGCTCCACCTCGTTGCGGGACCCCAGGATCACCGGCACGCGCTGGTGCAGGCTGGTGGGCTGCACCTCCATCAGGCGCTCGCGGCCGGTCGAGGCCAGGCCGCCGGCCTGCTCGACGATGAAGGCCATGGGGTTGGCTTCGTACATCAGGCGCAGCTTGCCGCCCTTCGCGATGTTCTCGGCATCGGCCGGATACAGGAAGACGCCGCCGCGCACCAGGATGCGATGCACCTCGGCCACCATGGAGGCGACCCAGCGCATGTTGAAGTCCTTGCCGCGCGGGCCGTCCTTGCCGGCGTTGCACTCGTCCACATAGCGCGTCACCGGCGGCTCCCAATGGCGCGCGCGCGAGCCGTTGATGGCGTATTCCTTGGTGTCCGCCGGAATGGTCATGTTCGGATGGGTCAGGAAGAACATGCCCACGTCACGGTCCAGGGTGAAGCCGTTGACGCCGTTGCCGGTGGTCAGCACCAGCATGGTGGACGAGCCGTACAGCGCATAGCCGGCGGCCACCTGCTTCACGCCCGGCTGCAGGAAGGCGTCCTGGCTCTTGGGATCGACGCCGTCCGGCACGCGCAGGATCGAGAAGATCGAGCCGACCGAGATGTTGACATCGATGTTGCTGGAGCCGTCCAGCGGATCGAACAGCAGCAGATAGCGCCCCTCGTGGGTGCCGGCGACGGCCTGGACCTCTTCCAGCTCCTCGGACGCCATGGCCGCATAGGTGCCGCCCTGCGAATTCATGTGGATGAAGATGTCGTTGGCGAGAACGTCGAGCTTCTTCTGCTCCTCGCCCTGAACGTTCTCGGAACCGGCGATGCCGTGGTTGCCCACCAGGGCGCCGCGATTGACCTCGTGCGAGACCATCTTGCAGGCGGTGAGGATGTCGTTCATCAGCGAGGTGAACACGCCCGAGGACTTCAACCGCCGCTGCTCCTGCAGCAGGAAGTGGGTCAGCGTGATCCGCTTATAGGGCATGGTCTCCCCCTCAAATGACTGGCGTTGATCTGGTGACGCGGGTCCCACCCGCGTGGGCTGCCCACTCCTACCCCAACCCATCCGTCCTATGCAATCCAGTCGCGCATATTCCTGCCACGAAATCGCAACACTTGACCTGGGCTGTCGCCAGGACGGCCGGCCTTCGTTACACTCCGCCCCCCATTTGCCCCAAGGAGTTCACCATGTTCGATCCCATGAGCGCCGAGGACCTGGCCCGGGTAGCCCAGTTGGAGGCGCAGTTCACCCGCATCGGCGACGAGCGGATGAAGGACATCGGTCTCTACAACCACAACCTCAAGGTCGAGACCGTGGGCTTCCGCCGCTGGGAAGACTGGCTGGCCGGCATTCTGGTCACGCCGTGGTTCATGAACTTCCTGTTGCTGCCCACCCGCCCCGGCCAGATCACGGGCGAGGTCGGCACCAAGGTCCATCACGACATGCCACGCGGCGACATCGTGTTCACCATCGGCGAGGTCGAGGAGGTCGGCCGCTATCTGTCGTCGTCGCTGTATTCGCCCATGGGCCGCTTCGACGTGCAGGCGGTTGCGGTGACCACCGCCTGGGCGGCCTTGGACAAGTATTTCAAGGTGCCCGAGGCCGAGGAACCCAGCGCCTGTAACGAACGCCTGTAACCGCCGCAGCCGCCCGGGAACGCCGCCCGTGCCCAAGCGTTGCAGCAAGGGGCAGCGCGAGGTGCGGCAACATGGACGGCTGGACGGTCATGGTCACCGGCGCCTCGGCCGGTGTGGGGCGGGCGCTGGTACGCGCCCTGGGGCGCCGGGGGTGCCGGATCGGGCTGATCGCGCGGCATGCGGGCCGGCTGGACCAGGCCGCCGCCGAGATCGCGGCGCTGGGCGGCCAGGCCCTGGCGCTGCCGCTGGACGTGGCCGAGGCCGACGCCGTCGAGGATGCCGCCGCGCGCCTCGAGCGTGCCTTCGGCCCGCTGGACGCCTGGATCAACGTCGCCATGGCGACCGTCTATTCCCCCGCCCACCAGATGACCGCGGAGGAGATCGCCCGCGTCACCGCCGTGACCTATCTGGGCACGGTGCATGGCACCCTGGCCGCCCTTCGGCGCATGCGGCCGCGCAATTTCGGCCGCATCGTGCAGGTCGGCTCGGCGCTGGCCTATCGCGCCATCCCGCTGCAATCGGCCTATTGCGCCGCCAAATTCGCCGTTCGCGGCTTTACCGACGCGGTGCGCTGCGAGCTGATCCATGACGGCATCGGCGGCGTGCGCCTGACCATGGTGCAACTGCCGGCGGTCAACACCCCGCAATTCGACTGGGCGCGCACCCGCATGGGCCGGCGCCCGCGCCCGGTGCCCCCCATCTTCCAGCCCGAGCCGGTGGCCGAGGCGATCGTCGCCGCCATGCATGCCTGCCCGCGCGAGGTGTGGGTGGGCTGGCCTTCGGTGCGGGCCATCGCCGGCACCATGGCCGCCCCCGCTTTGGCCGACCGCGCCGCCGCGCGCGCCTGGGCGGCCGAACAGGACGCCGACGCCGAACCCCGGCTGGCCGACAACCTGCTCAGGCCGGTGGACGGGCCGTGGGCCGCCCACGGCCGCTTTGACGCCCAGGCGCGCGGCCGGGTGGGCGCGGTGTCGGAAACCACCCTGCGCCGGGGTGCGGTGGTGGCGGCGACGGCGGCGCTGGCCGGGCTGGGGGTGGCCGCGTTGCTGGGAACGCAGCGCAGGCGCCGCTTGTTGAACGCCATGCACAGGCAAAGGAGGCACCCGATGGCCGACACCCGAGAAATCATGCTGGACTGGCTGCGCGACGCCCATGCCATGGAGCGGGCGTCCATCGACAACCTGCAACGGCAGGTGGACCACCTGGAGCACTATCCCGACATCCGCGCCAAGTTCCAGCAGCAGCTCGAACTGACCCGCATCCAGGAAGACCGCATCGACAAGGCGCTGGAGGTGATGGGCGCCGACAAGTCTTCGATCAAGGACGCCATCACCCGCTTTGCCGGCCGCGCCCAGGCCATGCTGGCCGGCAGTTCCGCCGACGAAGTGGTCAAGCAGGCGACCACCACGCTGGCCTATGAGGAGTGGGAAATCGCCAATTTCCGCGCCCTGGCCGCCGCCGCCCAGCACGAGGGCGAAGCCTCCATGGCCTCGATGTTCGAGCAGATGGCGGAAGAAAAGGAGGAAATGGCCGACTGGCTGGCCGACGCCA
>JAFAAW010000044.1 GCA_023426365.1 Pseudomonadota bacterium | reverse complement strand
CTGGCGGTGTTCATCGCCGGCGCCACCGCCTCGTCCGCCTGGAAGACGGAATCGGTGCAAAGCCAGCATGTGGGCCAGGGCGTCACCGTGGCCGGCTACACCTTCACCCTGAAGGAGGTCAAGGACGTGCCGGGGGCCAATTACGTGGCCACCACCGGCGTGTTCGAGGTCACCCGCGACGGCAAGCCGTTCGCCGTGATGACCCCGGCCAAGCGCGTCTATCGCCAGCCGCCGCGCCCCACCACCGAGGCCGCCATCGTCGGCACCTTCTGGGGCGACGTCTATGCGGTGATCGGCGACAAGGACGCCAGCGGCGGCTATGTCACCCGGCTGTACTTCAATCCGCTGGTGCCGTGGATGTGGGTGGGCGCCCTGGTGATGGTGGTGGGCGGCCTGACGTCGCTGTCCGATCGCCGCCACCGGGTCGGCGCGCCGACCCGCGCACGCGCGCCGGCGCAGGCCGTCAAGGCGTAAGGGGGGAGAAGGCACGACCATGCGACGCCTGTTGTACGTGCTGCCGCTGGTGGGCTTCCTGGCCCTGGCGGCGGTGTTCAAGTGGGGGCTGAACCACGATCCCCGCCTGCTGCCGTCCACCCTGATCGACCGGCCGGTGCCCGAGATGAACCTGCCGCCGCTGCCCGGCCGCCCGGCCGATTCGGGGCTGGCGACCGCCGACCTCAAGGGCCGGGTGTCGCTGGTCAACATCTTCGGGTCGTGGTGCGTGGCCTGCGTGCAGGAGCACCCCTATCTGATGCAGCTCAAGAAGGCGGGCATCGTGCCGATCCACGGCATCGACTGGCGCGACGACCCGGCCGAGGGCGCCAGGTGGCTGGCCAAGTACGGCGATCCCTACGAGCGGGTGGGCGCCGACCCCGCCCCCGGCCGTGCCGCCATCGATTTCGGCGTCACCGGCGCGCCCGAGACCTTCATCGTCGATAGGAACGGGGTCATCCGCTACAAGCATATCGGCCCGATCACGCCCGAGGCGTGGAAGGCCACCTTCCTGCCCATCATCCAGGAGCTGAACAAATGAGGCGCCTTGGAGCCGCCCTGGCGCTGGCGTTGATGACGCTGGCCGCCCCCGCCCTGGCCGCCGACCCGTCGGAAATGCTCAAGGACCCCAAGCTGGAGGCGCGCGCCGAGAAGCTGGGCAAGGAGCTGCGCTGCCTGGTCTGCCAAAACGAATCCATCGAGGATTCCAACGCCGACCTGGCCCGCGACCTGCGCATCATCGTGCGCGAGCAGATCCAGGCCGGCGCCACCAACGAACAGGTCAAGCAGTTCGTGGTGGACCGCTATGGCGATTACGTGTTGCTGAAGCCGCCGTTCAAGGCCAGCACCCTGGTGCTGTGGGTCGGCCCCTTCGTGCTGTTCGTGGTCGGCCTGGTGGCGGTGTGGCTGTTCTATCGCCGCCGCGGCGTCGCCGCCGGCACCCCGGCCCAGCCGACGCCGCTGACCGAGGCGGAAAAGCGCCGCCTGGACGCCCTGTTGAAGGACGGCAAATGACCCCGGCGGCCACCTGCGCCCCGCATCGTATCGCCTGTTGCCGGGCATGCCCGGCCGCCGTCGCCACGCGACGGACAAACAAAGGTTCGCCGCAATGATCTGGATCGTCTTTGCCGCCATGACGGCGGTCACCGTCGCCCTGCTGCTGGTGCCGCTGCTGCGGCGCAAGCCGCAGGCGATGTCGCGCGCGGCCTATGACCTGACCGTGTACAAGGACCAGTTGGCCGAGATCGAGCGCGAGGTGGAGCGCGGCATCCTGACCGCCGATCAGGCCGACGCCGCCCGCACCGAGATCCAGCGCCGCATCCTGGCGCTGGGCGACGTGGGCCAGGGCGGCAAGCCCTCGCGCGGCGCGGTGCTGGCCGCTTCGGCGGCCGTGCTGGCGGTGGTGCCGCTGGTGGGCTTCGGCACCTATAGCCTGCTGGGCCAGCCCCATCTGCCCGACCAGCCCTATTCCGCCCGCGCCGGCATGATCGCCGACATGCAGGACCAGGCGGCGCTGATCCAGAACATGGTCGCCAGCCTGAGCGCCCGGCTGGAAAAGGAACCCAATGACGGCAAGGGCTGGGCCATGCTGGGCCGCTCGCTGCGGGTGATGGGCGAGACGGAGAAGTCCACCGACGCCTACAAGAAGGCGGTGGCGCTGCTGCCCGGCGACGTGCAGGTGCGCATGGAATACGCCGCCCTGCTGCTGGCCGAGGTTCCCCAGGGCAGCGCGCTGCCCCCCGAATTCGTCCGCGTGATGCGCGAGATCGTGGCGGTCGATCCCAAGAACCCCGACGCCCTCTATTTCACCGGCCTGGCCGAGGCGCAGACCGGCAACGCCAAGAAGGCGCGCGACCTGTGGACCCGCCTGCTCGGCCTGCTGCCCGAGGGCAGCGAGGAGCACAAGGAAATCCAGGAACAACTGGACGCCCTGAAGTAAGGGGCGGCATCCCGACCGTTCCGGCGACGGCGCCGCCCTGGGCGAAAGGGCGGCCGCCTGCCCGCCGGCGGCCGCTGTCTCGTGGCAAGGTTTCATGGCAATGGCCGGCTGGCGGCCGCTGGCCATTACTTCATGGGAACGGCCGGCTGGCTGCCGCTGGCCGGCGCGCCGTGTTCATCCCAGCAGGCGGGATAGTGGGTGTGCTGGTACTGGCTGAGCGTGGTGGCCGCCACCACCGGTCCCAGGAAGATCGCCATGCCCAGCCACTTGGCGCGGCTGAACAGCGCCACCACGCAGCCCACCAGTCCGACCGCCACCAGCGCCACCCACAGCATGCCAGCCAGTTGGGCATCCGCCAGCGAACAGGCGCCGACAAAGCCGTCGCCCTCGGGAATGGTGCGCAGCCCGGCATCGCGATAGGCGACCAGCGCCGCCAACAGCCCCAGTTGCAGCGCGGCCAGGGCGCGCGGCCCCCAAACTTTCACCATGATCGTCTTACTCCAACGCCTGCCGCAGCGCCGCCGCCGTGGCCCACGGGCTGAGCGGCAGGGCGACCGTCAGCAGGCCGGCCAGGATCAGCAGGTGGGGTGTTGCGTCGCGCGCCCCCACGGCTGCGTCGATGGCGCCGACGCCGAAGATCAGCACCGGCACGTAAAGCGGCAGGATCAGCAGCGACAGCAGCACGCCGCCGCGCCGCGCCCCCAGCACCAGGGCGGCGCCGATGCCGCCGATCAGCGACAGGATCGGCGTGCCGATCAGCATGGTCAGCAGCAGGGTGACGAAGCCGTCGGCATTCATGTGCAGCAGCACCGCCAGCACCGGCGCCGCCACCAGCAGCGGCAGGCCGGTGGTCAGCCAATGGGCCACCACCTTGGCGACCACGACGATCTCCAGCGGCGTCGGCGTCAGCACCAGCAATTCCAGCGAGCCGTCCTCGTAATCGGCCTGAAACAGGCGGTCCAGCGACAGCAGCGAGGCCAGCAGCGCGGTGACCCACAGCACGCCGGCCGAGACGCGTTCCAGCACGCCCGTTTCGGGGCCGATGCCGAACGGGAACAGCACCACGGTCAGCACGAAGAAGGTGACCACCATGATGCTGTCCGACCCCTGGCGCAGGGCCAGGCGCAGGTCGCGGCGGACGATCTCGAGGAAACGGCTCATTCCTCGTCCTCCCACTGCGCGGGTGTGTATTCGTCCAGGTGCAGCTCTCGCGCGCCGGGCAGATCGATGTCCTGGTGGGTAGACAGCACCACCATGCCGCCCTGGGCGCGATGGGCCGCCATCACCCGCTCCAGCACCTTGATGGAGGCCTTGTCCAGCGCGGTGGTCGGCTCGTCCAGCAGCCAGAGCGGGCTGGGCGCCGCCAGCAGGCGGGCGAGGTTGGTGCGCCGCTTTTGCCCCGCCGACAGCATCTTGCCCGGCGCGTCGCGCAGATGGGCAAGGCCGAAGGCCTCCAGCGCCCCGTCCACCGCCCGCGCGGCGGTGGCCGCGTGCGGTTCGTGCAGCCGCGCCCAGAACCGCAGGTTCTCCGCAACGCTCAGCACCGGCTTGATGGCGTCGTGATGGCCGACGTAATGGGTGCGCGCGGCGTGGGCCTCGGCATCCTCGGCCGCCGGCACGTCGCCCCACAGCACGCTGCCCACCGTCGGGCGCAGCAGCCCGGCCATGACGCGCAGCAAGCTGGATTTGCCCGAGCCGTTGGGACCCAGCAGCACCAGCGCGTCGCCGGGCGCCACCTGGAAGTCCAGCCCGGCGAACACCGCCCGGCCGCCGCGGATGCAGCCCAACGCACGACCGATGAAGGAAGGGGGGAGGGGATCGAAAGCCATACCGGCTGTATGGCAGAAAAGCGGGTATGGCGGAAGTGATGAACGTCAAGCGCCCTGCCCGACGCCCGATGACCGGGGCACGGGGGCGGGCGCAGAATGGCACCGCTGCCGCCGGGGCCGCGCCAGCCCGCACGAGCGTGATCCGGGCACATGCGGGGACTGCCCGGCGCCGGCGGGCAAGGGATTGGAGAATATGATGAAACGGCCGGCGCGGAGGGGGGGAGATCGCGCCGGCCGCCGAAAAACCCTGTGCCCGCGGCCGAAAGATCCGGGTTCCGGCCGAGGCCCCGAAGGGGGTCTTCCTGTGGGGCATAGAAAGCCTGGGGAATATGGCGATTTTATGGGGTCGCCGCCGTCCGGCGCCGGGGACGGGGGGTGGTGGAAGCCCCGCCCGAACGGATAGTAAACACTGGACTCGCGCGCATTTTTATGGTGTAAGCGCATGCGCATCTGGCTCTCTCGTCGCTCCCGACGACGGGGCTGGTCCACAGATTCAAAAATACAGCCCTGCGGAGGATGTCCGTGCTTGAAGCCTATCGCCAGCATGTCGCCGAGCGTGCCGCGCTCGGGATTCCCCCCCTTCCGCTCTCTGCCAAGCAGACCGAAGAGCTGATCGCGCTGCTGCAGAACCCGCCCAAGGGCGAGGAGCAGACCCTGGTCGAGCTGATCACCTACCGCGTGCCGGCCGGCGTGGACGACGCCGCCAAGGTCAAGGCCGCCTATCTGGCCGACGTGGCCAAGGGCGTGGTGAAGTCGCCGCTGATCGACCGCAGCCTCGCCACCGAGCTGCTGGGCACCATGCTGGGCGGCTTCAACATCAAGCCGATGATCGACCTGCTGGGCGATGCCGAGGTGGGTTCCGTCGCCGCCGAGGGTCTGAAGAAGACCCTGCTGATGTTCGACTATTTCCATGACGTCAAGGAACTGGCCGACAAGGGCAACGCCAATGCCAAGGCGGTGATCCAGTCCTGGGCCGACGCCGAGTGGTTCACCTCGCGCCCCGAAGTGCCGCAGTCGCTGACCGTCACCATCTTCAAGGTGACCGGCGAGACCAACACCGACGACCTGTCGCCGGCCCCCGACGCCTGGAGCCGCCCCGACATCCCGCTGCATGCCCTGGCCATGCTGAAGAACCCGCGCCCCGGCATCGAGCCGGAAGAGGCCGGCGTGCGCGGCCCGGTCAAGTTCCTGGAAGACCTGCGCGCCAAGGGCAACCTGGTCGCCTATGTGGGCGACGTGGTCGGCACCGGCTCGTCGCGCAAGTCGGCCACCAATTCGGTGCTGTGGTTCACCGGCGAGGACATCCCGTTCGTCCCCAACAAGCGGTTCGGCGGCGTCTGTCTGGGCACCAAGATCGCGCCGATCTTCTACAACACCATGGAGGATGCCGGCGCCCTGCCCATCGAGCTGGATGTCAGCCAGATGGAGATGGGCGACGTGGTCGAGCTGCGCCCCTATGAGGGCAAGGCGCTGAAGAACGGCAAGGTCATCGCCGAGTTCACCGTCAAGTCCGACGTGATCTTCGACGAGGTGCGCGCCGGCGGCCGCATCCCGCTGATCATCGGCCGCGGCCTGACCGCCAAGGCGCGCGAGGCCCTCGGCCTGGCGCCCTCCACCCTGTTCCGCCTGCCGGGCGTGCCCGCCGACACCGGCAAGGGCTTCAGCCTCGCCCAGAAGATGGTCGGCCGCGCCTGTGGCCTGCCCGAGGGCAAGGGCGTGCGCCCCGGCACCTATTGCGAACCCAAGATGACCACCGTGGGGTCCCAGGACACCACCGGCCCGATGACCCGCGACGAGCTGAAGGACCTGGCCTGCCTGGGCTTCTCGGCCGATCTGGTCATGCAGTCGTTCTGCCACACCGCCGCCTACCCGAAGCTGGTGGACGTCAAGACCCACAAGGAACTGCCGGCCTTCATCAGCACCCGCGGCGGCGTCGCCCTTCGCCCCGGCGACGGCGTGATTCATTCGTGGCTGAACCGCCTGCTGCTGCCCGACACCGTGGGCACCGGCGGCGACTCGCACACCCGCTTCCCCATCGGCATCTCGTTCCCGGCCGGTTCGGGCCTGGTCGCCTTTGCCGCCGCCACCGGCGTGATGCCGCTGGACATGCCGGAATCGGTGCTGGTGCGCTTCAAGGGCACGCTGCAGCCGGGCGTCACCCTGCGTGACCTGGTCAACGCCATTCCGCTCTACGCCATCCGCCAGGGCCTGCTGACCGTCGAGAAGAAGGGCAAGAAGAACATCTTCTCCGGCCGCATCCTGGAGATCGAGGGCCTGCCCGACCTCAAGGTCGAACAGGCGTTCGAGCTGTCCGACGCCTCGGCCGAGCGTTCGGCCGCCGCCTGCACCGTGCGGCTCAACAAGGAGCCGATCATCGAGTACATGCGTTCCAACATCACCCTGATGAAGTGGATGATCGCGGAAGGCTATGAGGACGCCCGCACCCTGGGCCGCCGCATCAAGGCCATGGAAGCCTGGATCGCCAACCCGGCCCTGCTGGAACCCGATGCGGACGCCGATTACGCCGCCGTCATCGAGATCGATCTGGCCGACATCAAGGAACCGATCGTCGCCTGCCCGAACGACCCCGACGACGTCAAGCTGCTGTCGGAAGTGGCCGGCGACAAGATCGATGAGGTGTTCATCGGCTCGTGCATGACCAATATCGGCCACTTCCGTGCCGCCGGTAAGGTTCTGGACGGCAAGAGCGACATCCCGACCCGCCTGTGGATCGCGCCGCCCACCAAGATGGACGCCCTGATCCTCAACGAGGAAGGCTATTACTCGGTGCTGGGCAAGGCCGGCGCGCGCATGGAAATGCCGGGCTGCAGCTTGTGCATGGGCAACCAGGCGCAGATCCGCAAGGGTTCGACCGCCATGTCCACCTCGACCCGCAACTTCCCCAACCGCCTGGGCATCGACACCCGCGTGTATCTGGGTTCGGCCGAACTGGCCGCCGTGTGCGCGCTGATGGGCAAGATCCCGACCCCGGCCGAGTATCTGGAGCAGGTGAACGTGGTCAACGCCAAGGCCGCCGACATCTATCGCTACATGAACTTCGACCAGATCGCCGCCTTCCGCGAGGTGGCGGACAAGGTCGCGGTCTAACACCCAGCGATCAATAATAAGAGAGCTCACACCTCCACCCCCGCCGGGCCACCGGCGGGGGTTTTTGTTTGCGCCCGGACGCCCCCGGGAAAGCGACAGGACGGCGCGGGCGCGGGCGCGCGGGCGGGGCCGGACCACGGGGAGGGCACACGGGTGCGGGAGGTGAAAGCGTCGTTTGCCGCTATCCGCCCCATGGCACGAACCCCCTTTCCACCCCACATTCCTGTCAGGACCGCTCCCGCGCCTGGAGGATGACATGCCCGGCCGTGACACCCTGAAGACCCGCCGCACCCTGACCGCCGGCAGCAAGACCTATGATTATTTCGACCTGAGCGCGGCGCGCGCCGAGATCGGCGACGTCTCGCGCCTGCCCTTCACCATCAAGGTGCTGCTGGAGAACCTGCTGCGGTTCGAGGACGGGCGCAGCGTCAGCGTGGACGACATCAAGGCGCTGGCGGCGTGGGCCGACAGTTGCGGCCAGTGCGAGCGCGAGATCGCCTATCGCCCCGCCCGCGTGCTGATGCAGGATTTCACCGGCGTGCCGGCGGTGGTCGATCTGGCCGCCATGCGCGACGCCGTGGCCCGCCTGGGCGGCGACCCCGCCCGCATCAACCCGCTGGTGCCGGTCGATCTGGTCATCGACCATTCGGTGATGGTTGATGTCTACGGCACCGCCGATGCGCTGGCCCGCAACATGGAGCTGGAATTCAGCCGCAACGGCGAGCGCTACGCCTTCCTGCGCTGGGGGGCGGGCGCGTTCGACAATTTCCGCGTGGTGCCGCCCGGCACCGGCATCTGCCATCAGGTCAATTGCGAGTATCTGGCCCGCGTGGTGTGGAGCGAAGGCGGCGTCGCCTATCCCGACACCCTGGTGGGCACGGACAGCCACACCACCATGGTCAACGGCATGGCGGTGCTGGGCTGGGGCGTGGGCGGCATCGAGGCCGAGGCCGCCATGCTGGGCCAGCCCATTTCCATGCTGATCCCCGAGGTGATCGGCTTCCGCCTGGCGGGCAGCTTGCGCGAAGGCGTCACCGCCACCGATCTGGTCCTGACGGTGACCCAGATGCTGCGCGCCAAGGGCGTGGTCGGCAAATTCGTGGAATTCTTCGGCCCCGGCCTGGATTCCATGGCCCTGCCCGACCGCCTGACCATCGGCAACATGGCGCCCGAATACGGCGCCACCTGCGGCTTCTTCCCCATCGACGCCGAGACCATCCGTTTCCTGCGTTTCACCGGCCGCGACGACGATCAGGTGGCGCTGGTGGAAACCTATGCCCGCGCCCAGGGGCTGTGGCGCGACGCCGCCACCCCCGACCCGGTGTTCACCGACACGCTGGAGCTGGATTTGGGCGCGGTGGAGCCGTCGCTGGCCGGCCCCAAGCGGCCGCAGGACCGGGTGGCGCTGTCGCGCGCCAAGCAGGGCTTCGCCGAGGCGCTGCCGGCCCTGCAACCGGGCGCCGATCCCGCGCTCAAGGTGCCGCTGGCCGACGGGCGCGGCGCCATCGGCCATGGCGATCTGGTGATCGCCGCCATCACCTCGTGCACCAACACCTCGAACCCCAACGTCATGCTGGCCGCCGGGCTGGTGGCGAAAAAGGCGGTGGAGCGCGGCCTTGCCCGCAAGCCGTGGGTCAAGACCTCGCTGGCGCCCGGCTCCCAGGTGGTGCCCGACTACCTCAAGGCGGCCGGTCTGCAAACCGCGCTGGACGCGCTGGGCTTCACCATCGCCGGTTTCGGCTGCACCACCTGCATCGGCAATTCCGGCCCGCTGGACGACGCCATCGCCAACGCCATCGACGACAACAATCTGGTGGTGGCGGCGGTGCTGTCGGGCAACCGCAATTTCGAGGGCCGCATCAGCCCCCATGTGAAGGCCAATTACCTGGCATCGCCGCCGCTGGTGGTGGCCTATGCCCTGGCCGGCACCATGAACATCGACCTGTCCACCGAACCGCTGGGCACCGGCAGCGACGGCGCGCCGGTTTACCTGCGCGACATCTGGCCGACCAATGCCGAGGTGCAGGCGGCGGTGGCCGCCTCGCTCAGCCCGGATTCCTATCGCCAGCGCTATGCGGATGTGTTCACCGGCCCGCCCGCCTGGCGCCAGGTCAAGGTCTCCACCGGCAAGACCTATGCCTGGGACGGCGCCTCCACCTATATCAAGAACCCGCCCTATTTCGATGGCATGGCGAAACAACCGCGCGCAGGCGTGGACGACATCATCGACGCCCGCCCCCTGGCCATCCTGGGCGATTCCATCACCACCGACCACATCAGCCCGGCCGGCAACATCAAGAAGACCAGCCCCGCCGGCCGCTGGCTGACCGAGCACGGCGTGGCGCCGGCCGATTTCAACTCCTATGGCGCCCGGCGCGGCCATGACGAGGTGATGACGCGCGGCACCTTCGCCAACGTGCGCATCAAAAACGAGATGGTGCCCGGCATCGAGGGCGGCGCCACCCGCTTCAAGGGCGAGGGCGACGTCATCGCCATCTTCGATGCCGCCATGCTGTATCAGGACGAGGGCACGCCGCTGGTGGTGGTCGCCGGCAAGGAATACGGCACCGGCTCCAGCCGCGACTGGGCGGCCAAGGGCACCAATTTGCTGGGCGTGCGCGCGGTGATCGCCGAAAGCTTCGAACGCATCCACCGCTCGAATCTGGTGGGCATGGGGGTGCTGCCGCTGCAGTTCAAGGACGGCATCGACCGCAAGACCCTGGGCCTGGTCGGAACCGAAACGTTTTCCGTCCTCGGGCTGGCCCAGGGCTTGAAGCCGCGCCAGGAGCTAAGCGTGCGCCTGACCCGCGCCGACGGCTCCACCACCACCTTCCCGGTGCTCAGCCGCATCGACACGGTGGACGAGGTGGAGTATTTCCGCCACGGCGGCATCCTGCATTACGTGCTGCGCAGTCTGGCGGGATAGGGGGCCGGCCTGACAGGAAGCCGGCCGCCTCCTAAGGGGTGGCCGGCTCCTCAGCTTCCCTTGCCCGGCGGGTCCCACGGGAAGCTGATCCAGGTGGATTGGGCGAACACGGTGGCGAAGGTGTCCACCAAGGGCTGGCCCTTGGGCTTGGCGTAGACGGTGGCGAAATGCGCCTTGGGCAGCATGGCGCGCAGCACCTGCAAGGTGGCGCCGGTATCCACCAGATCGTCCACCACCACCCAGCCGCTGCCGTCGCCGGCCAGCGACTTGATCACCTGGGGGTCGCGGATTTCGCGATCGTCATAGGTGGACACGCACACCGTCTCCACCAGATGGATGTCCAGTTCGCGCGACAGGATGGCGGCGGGCACCAGCCCGCCGCGCGTCACCGCCACGATGCCCTGGAACGGCGGCAGCTCGGCCAGCATGCCGGCCAGGATGCGGGTGTCGCGATGGATGTCGGCCCAGGACAGGGGCAGGGTCGAGATGGTGTGGTCGTGCGCGCTCATGGGTGCGGTTCCTCGTGATGACGGACGCATTAGATACCGGGAATTACGGCGAATTCAAATTTTACCCGGCCCGCTCTGGACGGGCCGCGCATGGATACGCGATAAAGGGCGGGCCGACGCAGCAGCAGGGATCAGACATGCTGAACACGCCCATGGGCCGACGGGGGATGATCACCACCCCCCACCACCTCGCCTCGCAAGCGGGACTGGCGGTCCTGCGCGAAGGCGGCAACGCCATCGAGGCCGCCATCGCCGCCGCCGCCACGCTGTCGGTGGTCTATCCGCACATGACGGGCCTGGGCGGCGACGGCTTCTGGCTGATCGCCGAACCGGGCAAGCCGCCCATTTCCATCGACGGCTCGGGCGCGGCCGGCGCGGCCGTCGAGCGCGACCTTTACCGCGCCGAACGCCTGAAGGCGGTGCCGGCGCGCGGCGGCTTGGCCGCCAACACGGTGGCCGGCGCGGTGTCGGGCTGGAAGCTGGCGCTGGACCTGTCGGAGCAATGGGGCGGCGGCATGCCGCTGGAGCGGCTGTTCGAGGACGCCATCCACTACGCCCGCGAGGGCAGCGCGGTGACCGCCCACCAGGAGGCCGCCACCCGGCGCAACCTGGCGGCGTTGCGCAAGGCGCCCGGTTTCGCGCAGACGTTCCTGATGCGCAACAAGCCGCCGGCGGTGGGCGCCGTGATCGCCCAGCCCGCCCTGGCCGACACCCTGGAGCGGCTGGCCGAGGCGGGCCTGGATGATTTTTATCGCGGCGACATCGCGCGCACCATGGCCGAGGATTTGCGCGATGCCGGCTCGCCGCTGAAAAGCGAGGATCTGGCCCGCCACCGCGGCATGCGCCGGCGGCCGCTGTCGCTGGGGCTGGCCCACGGCACCCTGTTCAACACCGCGCCGCCCACCCAAGGCCTGGCCTCGCTGATCCTGCTGGGGGTGTTCCAGCGCCTGGGCGCCGCCGTGCCCGACGAGGCCGCCTGGGTCCACGGCCTGGTGGAGGCGACCAAGATCGCCACCCGCGTGCGCGACACCCACATCACCGACCCCAACCGCATGTCGGTGCATGCCACCACCTATCTGTCCGAACACCTGCTGGACCGTCTGGCCGGCGAAGTGGACCCCGCCCGCGCCCAGCCCACCGCCCAGGGGCTGGGCGACGGCGACACCGTGTGGCTGGGCGTCATCGACGGCCAGGGCCGCGCCGTCAGCTTCATCCAAAGCCTGTTCCACGCCTTCGGCTCGGGCGTCGTGCTGCCGCGCACCGGGATCGTGTGGCACAATCGCGGCGTCAGCTTCTCGCTGGACCCCGAACACCGCAACGCGCTGGAACCCCGGCGCAAGCCGTTCCACACCCTGTCGCCGGCGCTCGCGCGCCTGAAGGATGGCCGCACCATGGTGTGGGGCAGCATGGGCGGCGATTCGCAGCCCCAGATCCAGGCGCAGATTTTCGCCCGCGCTGTCCTGGGCGGCCAGCCGTTGCAGGCGGCGCTGACCGCGCCGCGCTTCGTCTATGGCCGGGGGGCCGACGGCCTGCCCGGCACCGATTTGAAGCTGGAGGCCCGCTTCAGCCCCGAGCTGGTGGACGAGCTGGCCCGGCTGGGCCACAGCGTGGAAAGCGTGGCCCCGTTCGATTCGCTGATGGGCCATGCCGGCGCACTGATCCGCCGTGCCGACGGACTGATCGAGGGGGCGGCCGACCCCCGCGCCGACGGCATCGCCGCCGGCTGGTGAATCATTAAAGAAGGAAAACGAAATGGCGGAACGGGTGCTGATTGCCATTAGCCCGCGCGACGTGGGGGAACGTCAGGTGTTCAACACCGGATTGTCCACCGTGGGCCGGGGCGGCGACGATTTCCTGTGCGGGCATTGCGGCCACAAGATGATGGGCGATTTCAGCCTGGACAAGCTGGAGCTGGACATCGTGTTCCAGTGCGGGTCGTGCGGCGGCCACAACGTCGCCGCCGAACTGCACGGCCGCACGCCGCCGCCGCCGGCCGGCGAGGGCAGCGAGGGCGGTGGCGGGAGCTGATACCCACCGGCCAGTGAACTGACCGGTTGTATTGTCCCTTGCCGGGCACCCCGGCCGGCGCCTGAGCCGGCCGGAATGGCCCGCCGAAGCCGCGTCAGGCCTGCGCGCGCGGCAGATAGACCACGAAGGTCGAGCCTTCGCCGACGACCGAGTCCACCGCCATGGCGCCGCGGTGGCGGTTGACGATGTGCTTGACGATGGCCAACCCCAATCCGGTGCCGCCCATCTTGCGCGAGCGCGCGGTATCGACGCGATAGAACCGCTCGGTCAGGCGCGGCAGATGCTCCTTGCCGATGCCGTCGCCGTGGTCGCGCACCGCCAGCACCACCGCGCGGCCGGGCTGCAACTCGCTGCCGGCGGAGGCCGGCAGGCTCTGCGCCACCTCCAGCGTCACCTCGACGGCGGTGCCGTCGCGGCCGTATTTCACCGCATTGTCCAGCAGGTTCTGCACCAGTTGGGCCAGCTCGTCGGCCTCGCCCATCACCAGGGAGGCCGCCGGGTCGATGCGGGACACGATGGTCATGGCGCGCCGCTTGGCCAGCGGCTGCAACGCCTCGACGGCGGTGTCCACGATGGCGCGCAGGTCGGTGGCGCGGCTGGGTTTCGAGTGTTCGTTCAGCTCGATGCGCGACAGGCTCAGCAGGTCGTTGATCAGCCGCGCCATGCGCGACGCCTGGTCCTGCATGATGACCAGGAAGCGCTCGCGCGCGTCGGCATCGTCGCGCGCCGGCCCGCGCAGGGTTTCGATGAAGCCCAGCAAGGTGGCCAGCGGCGTGCGCAATTCGTGGCTGGCATTGGCGACGAAATCGGCGCGCATCTGTTCCATGCGCTTGATGGTGGTCAGGTCGTGCAGTGCCAGCACCGCCACGGTGTCGTCCATGGAGCGCGACCCCAGGCGTTCGACACGCACCTGGAACGACCGTTCCACCGGCACCGGCAGGGTGAATTCGCCGCCGCGGCCGGCGGCGCCGGCCAGCACCTCGTCGGTGGCTTCCAGCACCGAGGGGTCGCGCAGCACGGCGGCGAGGTCGCGGCCGATCACGCTGGCGCCGAACACGTCCAGCGCCGCCTGGTTGACCCGGACGATGCGGCGTTCCTCGGACAGCAGGATCAGCGGATCGGGCAGGTTGTCGAACAGGGTCTCGTTCCACCGCGCCGATTCGGCCAGCTCGCGCTGGCGCGCCTGCCACGCGCGGCGCAATTGGGCGATGGCGCCGATGATCTCGGCCACCGGCCGTTCACGCTCGATGACCGGCGGCGCGGTGTCGTAGCCGGCGGCCAGGGCGCGCGCCCACGAGGTCAGCGCCGCCAGCGACGCCAGATAGGGGCGCACCAGCAGCCCCACCAGCACGGTGACCGCCACCCAGCCGATGATGGCGGCCATCATGTTGAGCTTGAGCAGCGCGACCATCACCACCAGCATCGCGGCGGTCGGCACCGACAACAGCAGCGCCGCGCCGACCACCCGCCCGGTAGTGAGACCGTGCCGCTCCACCGCCTACTTCCCGATCGAGTCGTAGGCGGCCAGGACGGCCATGTTGACCATGTCGTTGACGGTGGCGTCCATCGAGGTGATCTGGATGGGCTTGGACAGCCCCACCAGGATCGGCCCGATCACGGTGCCGCCGCCCAGCTTCTGCATCAGCTTCCAGGCGATGTTGGCCGAATGCAGGCTGGGCATGACCAGCACGTTGGCCGGCCCCGACAGACGGCAGAACGGGTAGTGGCGCAGCAGTTCGGGGTCGAGCGCCACGTCCGCCGCCATCTCGCCGTCCACCTCGAAATCGACGCCACGCTCCTCGAGGATGCGCACCGCCTGGCGCACCCGCCCGGCGGGATGGCTGGCCGGATTGCCGAAATTCGAGAACGACAGCATGGCGACCCGCGGCTCGTGGCCCATCTGGCGCACCTTGGCCGCCGATTGCTGGGCGATGTCGGCCAGTTCCTCGGCGGTGGGGTTCTCGTGCACGGTGGTGTCGGCCATGAACACGGTGCGGCCGCGCGCGACCACCATGTTGAGGCCGAACAGCACCTGGCCGGGGGCCGGGTCGATCACCCGCTTGACCTCGTCGAACGCCTGCGAATAGGCGCGGGTCAGGCCGGTGACCATGGCGTCGGCGTCGCCTTCCTCGACCATCAGGGCACCCCAGACGTTGCGTTCCTGATTGACCAGGCGGGCGGCGTCGCGATGCAGCGCGCCCTTGCGCTGCAGGCGCTTGTACAGCACCTCGGTGTAATGCTCGCGTCGGCCCGACACGCGGGCATTGACGATTTCCAGCGCGTCGGCGCCGGGCAGCGCCATCTGGGCGATGGTTTCCCGGATCAGATCCTCGCGGCCGATCAGGATCGGCGTGCCGTAGCCGGCCGTCTTGAAGGCCAGGGCGGCGCGGATGGACTTCTCCTCCTCGCCCTCGGCGAACACCACGCGGCGGGGATTGGCCTTCACCTTGTCGCCGATGGCCTGCAAGCTGGCGGCGGTGGGGTCCAGGCGGGCCGACAGCTCGGCCTTGTAGGCCGCCATGTCGATGATGGGCTTGCGCGCCACCCCCGAATCCATGGCCGCCTTGGCCACCGCCAGCGGGATGGCGGCGATCAGGCGCGGGTCGAACGGCACCGGGATGATGTATTCGGGACCGTAACGAAGGCGGCGACCCTGATAGGCGCGGTCCACCTCGTCGGGCACGTCCTCGCGCGCCAACTGGGCGATGGCGCGGGCGGCGGCCACCTTCATCTGATCGTTGATGGTGCTGGCCCGCACGTCCAGGGCACCGCGGAAGATGTAGGGGAAGCCCAGCACGTTGTTGATCTGGTTGGGATAATCCGACCGGCCGGTGGCGACGATGGCGTCGGGGCGGATTTGGTGCACCTCTTCCGGGGTGATCTCGGGGTCGGGATTGGCCATGGCGAAGATGATCGGCCGCTCGGCCATGGTCCTGACCATGGCCTGCGTCACCGCGCCCTTGACCGACAGGCCCATGAACACGTCGGCGCCTTCCAGCGCCTCGGCCAGGGTGCGGGCCTCGGTGGGGATGGCGTGCGCCGACTTCCACTGGTTCATGCCGTGGTCACGGCCCTGGTAGATCACGCCCTTGGTGTCGCACAGGGTGACGTTCTCGTGGCGGATGCCCGACGCCTTGATCAGCTCGACGCAGGCGATGGCGGCGGCGCCGGCGCCGTTGACCACCACCTTGGCATCCTCGATGCGCCGCCCGGTCAGTTCCAGCGCGTTCAGCAGGCCGGCGGTGGCGATGATCGCGGTGCCGTGCTGGTCGTCATGGAAGACGGGAATGTCCATCAGCTCGCGCAGGCGGCTTTCGATGACGAAGCATTCCGGCGCCTTGATGTCTTCCAGGTTGATGCCGCCGAAGCTGGGGCCGAGGAAGCGCACGCAATTGACGAATTCGTCGATGTCGCGGGTATCCACCTCGAGATCGATGGCGTCGATATCGGCGAAGCGCTTGAACAGCACCGCCTTGCCTTCCATCACCGGCTTGCCGGCCAGCGCGCCCAGATCGCCCAGGCCCAGAACGGCGGTGCCGTTCGAGATCACGGCAACCAGATTGCCCTTGGCGGTGTAGTCGTAGGCCAGCGAGGGATCGCGCGCGATATGCAGGCAGGGAAAGGCCACGCCGGGCGAATAGGCCAGCGACAGGTCGCGTTGGGTGGTCAGCGGCTTGGTGGGAACCACCTCGATCTTGCCGGGACGGCCAGAGGCATGCATCAGGAGCGTTTCGCGCTCGAGATCGGCCGCGGCGCGATTGAGGGGAGTCTTGTCGGTCATGGATAGGGGTCCTGGACGTTCTTCTTCGTTGGCGGGAAGGGCGCGGTTTTAGCGCCCTTTGCGCTCGAACACATGAATATTCTGCGCGGCCTGCTCATGCAGGATCGCCTTGGCCTTGGCCTCGGCCGCCGCATCGTCGGCGGACACCCACAAAATCACGCTGCCGGCGGCCAGCGCCTTGGCGAAGGCCTCGGAATCGGGCAGCGCCGAAACCTCGTCCAGCAATTCCTTGGCGGCGGCGCCGCCCACCCCGGCCGCCACCAGGCCGGCGATGGCCGCGCCCACCGGACCGGCGGCCAGCGCAATCAGGCCGGCGGCCACCAGCGGGCCTTCGTATTTGAGCTCGCCCACCAGGGCGACCAGCACGTCCTTCCACGATTTGCCGGGCTGGGCCGTGGCGGTGTCGATGGATTCGTGCGACGACAGCACCGACAGGTCGGTGCGCGGGAAACCGGCCTTGAGCAGCGCGTCGATGGCGGCCTGGAAATGCTCGCGGTCGGCAAAGGTGCCCACGACCTCGCGGGTCGGGATGGAAGCGGTGTTGGTGGCGGTCACGAGACCCTCCGTCGGTTGCCGGGGGGAAGCATTGTGCGCCATCGCCGAACACCTGCATAGGGGGTGCGAAAGGATGGGCATCCTAACCGCCCGGACGGCCGGACGGTTTGAAACCTTCATGACAATGCGCTCATGGTTTGCCGGCGGGGTGCGCCATGCTAACGTGCCGCCCCGTTCCCCGATCATTGCCGGATCAGAACCAGTGACCGCCCAGACCCCGGACATTCCCGCCGATGCCACGCCCATGATGGCCCAGTACCTGGCCATCAAGCATGCCCATCCCGATTGTCTGCTGTTCTATCGCATGGGCGATTTCTACGAATTGTTCTTCGACGACGCCGTGCGCGCGGCGGCCGCGCTGGACATCGCGCTGACCAAGCGCGGCAAGCATCTGGGCGAGGACATCCAGATGTGCGGCGTGCCCATCCGCTCGTACGAGGTCTATCTGTCCAAGCTGGTGCGCTCGGGCTTCAAGGTGGCCATCGCCGAGCAGACCGAGGACCCGGCCGAGGCCAAGAAGCGTGGCTCCAAATCGGTGGTGGCGCGCGACGTCATCCGCATCGTCACCCCCGGCACGCTGACCGAGGACAACCTGCTCGACGCCCGCGCCCACAATTACCTGGCCGCGCTGGCCGAGGCCCATGGCGGGCTGGGGCTGGCCTGGGTGGACGTGTCCACCGGCGATTTCGCCATGCAGGCGGTGGAGATGGGCCAATTGGCGGCCGTGCTGGCCCGCCTGGCCCCCGGCGAGCTGCTGGTGCCCGACCGCTTGGTCAACACCGCCGCCCTGGCCGAGGTGTGGAGCGAGTGGAAGAACGTGCTGACCCCGCTGCCGGGGGTCCGTTTCGATTCCGAAAATTCCCGCCGCCGGCTGGAGGCGCTGTACGGCGTCGGCGCGCTGGACGGCTTCGGCGCCTTCTCGCGCGCCGAACTGGCCGCCGGCGGCGCCCTGGTCGATTACGTCGAGCTGACCCAGAAGGGCAAGCTGCCGCGCCTCAACCCGCCGCGCCGGCTGGCCCAGGGCGCGGTGATGGAGATCGACGCCGCCACCCGCCGCAACCTGGAACTGACCGAAACGCTGTCGGGCGAGCGGCGCGGCAGCCTGCTGGCCACCATCGACCGCACGGTGACCGGGGCGGGCGCGCGGCGGCTGGCCACAAGGCTGTCGGCACCGCTGACCGATCCGGCGGCGATCGAGCGGCGCCTGGACACCATCGCCTTTTTCGTCGAGGGCGAGAGCGTGCGCGCCGCCATCCGCGACAGCCTGCGACGCTGCCCCGACGTGGAGCGCGCGCTGTCGCGCCTGAGCCTGGGGCGCGGCGGGCCGCGCGACCTGGCCGCCATCCGCGACGCGCTGGCCCAGGTGCCGGGCCTGCGCACCACCCTGGCCACCGGCGGGCTGGGCACCCCGCCCGCGGGCATCGCCGGGCTGGCCGAGGGCTTGGGCGAGCATTCGGCCCTGGTGGACCGGCTGACCCGCGCCCTGGCCGAGGAACTGCCGCTGAACGCCCGCGACGGCGGCTTCATCCAGGCCGGCTACCACCCGGCCCTGGACGAGCTGAAGACGCTGCGCACCGAAGGCTTCGGCATGCTGGCGCGGCTGGAGCGCCGCTATGCCGAGGAGACCGGCGTCGCCAGCCTGAAGATCCGCCACAACAACATCATCGGCCACCATGTGGAGGTGCCCAGCAAGCAGGCGGACAAGCTGGACGAGCGCTTCATCCACCGCCAGACCATGGCGAACGCGGCGCGCTACACCACCTCGGAGCTGATCGAGCTGGCCGGCAAGATCCAGGGCGCGGCGGAACGCGCGCTGGCGCTGGAGCTGGACCTGCTGGACGAGCTGATCCGCGAGGCGATCGGCCACGCCGCCGCCATCGCCGCCTGCGCCCGCGCGCTGGCCGGCCTGGACGTGGCCGCCGCCCTGGCCGAGCTGGCGGTGGATTGCGGCTGGACCCGGCCGGTGGTGGACGACAGCCTGACCTTCGACATCAAGGGCGGCCGCCACCCGGTGGTGGAGGCGGCGCTGGCCAGCGCCCATGCCGGCGCCTTCGTGGCCAACGATTGCGACCTGTCCGACGGGCAAAGGCTGTGGCTGATCACCGGTCCCAACATGGCCGGCAAGTCCACCTTCCTGCGCCAGAACGCGGTGATCGCGCTGCTGGCCCAGGCCGGTTCGTTCGTGCCGGCCGCATCCGCCCATATCGGCGTGGTGGACCGCCTGTTCTCGCGCGTCGGCGCCGCCGACGATCTGGCGCGCGGGCGCTCCACCTTCATGGTCGAGATGGTGGAGACGGCCGCCATCCTGAACCAGTCCGGTCCCCGCGCGCTGGTCATCCTGGACGAGATCGGACGCGGCACCGCCACCTTTGACGGCCTGTCCATCGCCTGGGCGGTGGTGGAGAACCTGCACGAGGTCAATTGCTGCCGCGCGCTGTTCGCCACCCATTACCACGAGCTGACCCGGCTGGCCGCCCGCCTGCCGCAATTGTCCTGCCACCAGATGCGGGTCAAGGAATGGCAGGGCGACGTGGTGTTCCTGCACGAGGTGGCGGCGGGCGCCGCCGACCGCTCCTACGGCATCCACGTGGCCCGGCTGGCCGGCCTGCCGCCGGCGGTGGTCCACCGCGCCGAGGAGGTGCTGGGCGCGCTGGAAAAGGGCGAGGAAAGCAACGCGGTCGCCCGGCTGGCCGACGACCTGCCGCTGTTCGCCGCCCTGGCCCGGCCCAAGCCGCGCGCGGCGGAGGCGGCCGCGGCCGAACCCAGCGCCGCCGAGGAGCGGCTCAAGGCGTTGAACCCCGACGAACTGACCCCGCGCGCGGCGCTGGACCTCATTTACGAACTCAAGGGGCTGATGCGCTAGGAAAGGTCGGTTCGACCCCGCGATGACTGCACTTTAGGCACGGTTTGCCACTGCTTTAAGCATTATAAAAACGCGTGGCACGGCGCGGAAAACGGGACCTATAATCCGCTTTCCACGTCTCCCATCTGGTGCCCTATGAGCAAGATTTCCGCCCAGCGCGCCATCATCGACCGCCGCGACCTGATCGAGCGCCTGACCGGGGTGGTGGCGCTCGATCTGCCCAAGGTCAAGCGGCGCGCCAAGGTGCTGGAAACCTTCAAGGCGGCGCTGGCGGCAGGAAGGGCGGAAATCCGCGCCCGCTTCGACGCCAAGGGCGACGGCGCCCAGACGGTGCGCGAGAACTGCTTCCTGATCGACCAGTTGATCCGCACCGTCCACGACTTCGCCGCCGAGTTCGAGTTCCCGCAAGGCATCCGCACCAGCGGCGAGGCCATGAGCCTGGTGGCGGTGGGCGGCTATGGCCGCGCCGAGCTGTCGCCGCAATCGGACATCGACCTCTTGTTCCTGACCCCCTACAAGCGCACGCCCTGGCACGAACAGATCGTCGAATACATCCTGTACATGCTGTGGGACATGGGGCTGAAGGTGGGGCACTCCACCCGCTCCGCGGACGAATGCGTGCGTCAGGCCAAGGAAGACCTGACCATCCGCACCGCGCTTTTGGAAATGCGCTGGATCTGGGGCGACCAGGACCTGTTCTTCGAGCTTCAGAACCGCTTTCGCAACGACGTCGTCGCCGGCTCGGCCGAGGAATTCGTTGAATCCAAGCTGGCCGAGCGCGATTCCCGCCATGCCCAGATGGGCGACACCCGCTATGTGCTGGAACCCAACGTCAAGGAGGGCAAGGGCGGCCTGCGCGACCTGCACACCCTGTACTGGCTGGCCAAGTACCTGTACCGGGTGGCCGAGATCGGCGAGCTGGTCAGCGCCGGCCTGATCTCGCGCGATGCGGAAAAGCGCTTCACCAAGGCCCAGGCCTTCCTGTGGACGGTGCGCTGCCACCTGCATTACCTGACCGGCCGGCCCGAGGACCGCCTGACCTTCGACGTGCAGCAGGAGATCGCCCAGCGCATGGGCTATGCCGACCGCGCCGGCAGTCGCGGCGTCGAACGCTTCATGAAGCACTTCTTCCTGGTGGCCAAGGATGTGGGCGACCTGACCCGGCTGTTCTGCGCGCTGGCCGAGGAACAGCAGAAGCGCAAGCCCAAGCTGCGGCTGGGCCGCCTGCTGTCGCTCAAGCGCGGCACGGTGGCCGGCTTCAAGATGGACGGCGACCGCCTGACCTGCGCCTCGGACGACCAGTTCGAAAAGGACCCGGTCGCCATGATCCGGCTGTTCCACACCGCGCTGGAACACGACCTGGACATCCATCCCAAGGCGCTGGACCTGGTACACCGCAACCTCAAGCGCATCGACGCCGCCGTGCGCGAGGACCCGCGCGCCAACCGGCTGTTCCTGGCCATGCTGACCAGCCGCAAGAACCCGGAAGTGGCGCTCAGGCACATGAACGAGGCCGGGGTCTTGGGCCGCTTCATCCCCGATTTCGGCCGCGTCGTCGCCCAGATGCAGTACGACATGTACCACGTCTACACCGTGGACGAGCACACGGTGCAGGCGGTGGGCATCCTGCACGCCATCGAAAGCGGCCGCCTCAAGGAGGAGGCGCCGGTGTCGTCGCAGATCATCCACAAGGTGGCGTCGCGCGAGGTGCTGTACCTGTCGGTGCTGCTGCACGACATCGCCAAGGGCCGCAACGGCGACCACTCGACCCTGGGCGCCGAGGTGGCCATGAAGCTGTGCCCGCGCTTCGGCCTTTCCGATGCCGAAACGGAAACCGTGGCCTGGCTGGTGCGCGAACACCTGACCATGAGCCGCATCGCCTTCAAGCGCGACATCGACGACCCCAAGACCATCGCCGATTTCGTCGCCCTGGTGCAAAGCCCCGAGCGCCTGCGCCTGCTTCTGTGCCTGACCGTGGCCGACATCCGCGCCGTCGGCCCCAACGTGTGGAACGGCTGGAAGGGCGGGCTTCTGCGCGAGCTGTACCTGCGCTCCGAGGAAATGATGCTGGGCGGCCTGGCCGATGCCCGCGAGTCCCGCATCCAGGCCGCCCAGGACGCCCTGCGCACGGAACTGGCGGCGACCCGCTGGCCGGCCGCGGACATCGACGCCCATCTGGCGCGCGGCTATCCCAATTACTGGACCAGCTTCGACACCGCCACCCATCTGCGCCACGCCCGGCTGGTGCGCGAGGCGGAAACCACCCGCGCCCCCCTGACGGTGGAATCGCGGGTGGACACCAAGCGTTCCGTTACCGAAATCACCGTCTACACCAGCGACCATCCCGGCCTGTTCTCGCAGATTGCCGGCGCCATGGCGGTGTCGGGGGCCAACATCGTGGACGCCAAGATCATCACGCTGGCCAACGGCATGGCGCTGGACACCTTCTGGATCCAGGATTCCGAGGGCGGCGCCTTCGACAGCCCACCCAAGCTGGCCAAGCTGTCGGCGGTGATCGAACAGGTGCTGTCGGGCCGCATGTGGCTGGACAAGGAACTGGCGGCGCGCAAGGGCAAGCTGCCCAGCCGCGCCCATGTGTTCAAGGTGCCGCCGCGCGTCATCGTGGACAACAAGGCGTCCACCACCCACACCCTGCTGGAGCTGAACGGCCGCGACCGGCCCGGCCTGCTGTACGACCTGACGGCGGCGATGACGCGGGCGGGGCTGCAGATCGCCTCGGCCCACATCTCCACCTACGGCGAGCGGGTGGTGGACGTGTTCTACGTCAAGGACGTGTTCGGCCTGAAGGTCAGCCACGAACGCAAGCTGGAGCAGGTGCGCGACGAATTGCTCAAGGCGCTGGCCGAACCGGGCGGCCAGCCGGCCCAGGCCGCCCAATAGCGCGGGCGCCAAGGACGGGGTGTGTTCTTCACGATTTTAGGCTAAATCCCTGTCCATGAGCCTGTTCCGATCCATCGCCACCGTGGGTGGCTTCACCATGCTGTCGCGCGTCACCGGCCTGATGCGCGAGATGATGATCGCCCATTTCATGGGGGCGGGCGCGGTGGCCGACGCCTTCTTCGTCGCCTTCCGCTTTCCCAACCTGTTCCGCTCGCTGTTCGCCGAGGGCGCCTTCAACGCCGCCTTCGTGCCGCTGTTCACCGGCAAGCTGACGGCGGAAGGCGAGGCCGAGGCGCAAAGCTTCGCCGAACGGGCGCTGACGGTGATGGCGCTGGTGCTGGGCGTGTTCGTCGCGGTGGTCGAACTGGCCATGCCGTGGGCCATCTACGCCTTGGCGCCCGGCTTCGCCGAGGTGCAGGGCAAGCTGGACCTGGCGGTCGAGCTGTCGCGCATCTGCTTTCCCTATCTGCTGTTCATCTCGCTGACCTCGCTGCAGGCGGGCGTACTCAACTCGCTGGGCCGCTTCGCCGCCGCTGCCGGCACGCCGGTGCTGCTCAACATCGTCGCCATGACCGGCCTGTGGGCGCTGGCGCCGGTGACCGAAACGCCCGGCCATGCCCTGGCCTGGGGCACCTTCGCCGCCGGCATCGTGCAGTTCGTGTGGCTGGCCTTTTCGGTGCGCAAGGCCGGCATGCCGCTCAGGCTGGTGCGCCCGCGCCTGACCCCCGAGGTCCGGCTGCTGGGTCGCCGCATCGTGCCCGGCGCGGTGGGGGCCGGCGTCTACCAGGTCAATCTGGTGATCAACACCATGATCGCCTCGACGGTGGCCAACGGCGCGGTGTCGTACCTGAACTACGCCGACCGCGTGAACCAGTTGCCGCTGGGCGTGGTCGGCATCGCCATCGGCACCGCGCTGCTGCCGCTGCTGTCGCGCCAGCTCAAGGCCGGCGAGATGGACGCCGCCCGCGAAAGCCAGAACCGCGCCATGGAATTCGCCCTGCTGATGACGCTGCCGGCGGCGGGCGCGCTGATGGTGCTGGCCGAGCCGGTCATCCGCGTGCTGTTCCAGCGCGGCAGCTTCGGCCCCGCCGAAACGGTGGCCACCGCCGACGCCCTGATGGCCTTTGCCGTCGGCCTGCCGGCCTATGTGCTGGTCAAGGTGCTGGTTCCCGCCTTCTTTGCGCGCGAGGACACCCGCACCCCGGTCAAGGTGGCGGGCGCCACCATGGTGCTGAACGTCGCCCTCAACCTGGCGCTGATCGGTCCGCTGTCCCATGTGGGCATGGCGCTGTCCACCGCGCTGGCGGCGTGGTTCAACGTGGCCGCGCTGGCGGTCATCCTGGCCCGGCGCGGCTTCTTCGCCATGGATGCCCGCCTGAAAGCGCGCGCGCCGCGCATCCTGGCGGCCACCGCCGCCATGGCCGCAGCGCTGGCCGCAGCCAAGCATTGGGCATGGCCGTGGGCGGCCCATTCCTGGCAGGCGCTGATCGTGGTCTCGGCCCTGGTGGGGGTGGGGTTGGTGGTGTTCGCCGCCGCCGCCCACGTCACCGGCGCCACCCGGCTGGCCGAGGTCAAGGCCATGGTGCGGCGCCGCAAATAGGCCGGGCGGATACGGCCCGCCCTGGCCGCCCGGTCCACCGACCCTAGCCCCCCCAACCCCCGGCCACGTCCTTCGGCGCGCTTGCGTTGGCGCGGCCGGCATCGTAAGCAACAGGGGTGTTGCCCGCCTCTTAGAGAGAGCCATGACCGACCAGACGCCGCCCCCGACCCGGGATTTCTCCATCGCCGCAGCCAAGTCGTGGGCGCGTGCCGCCGCACGACCGGCGTGGTGGTGGCTGGCCCCGCTGGCCGCGCTGGCGGTGGTCGCCTATGTGGTGATCGGCATGGCGCTGGCCCAGGTGATCGACGACGATTTCGAGTATGGGCCGGGCACGGTGGAAAGCAGCCAGAGCCGCGCGGTGGCCATCGCCTCGCGCCTGCTGTTCCGCGAGGTGGACCAGCACAAGTGGACGGCCAACGACCCGTTCTTCGCGCCCACCTGGTGGCTGGACAACATGCCCGCCTTCCAGCAGGGCATGGTCGCCGCCCTGGCCCGCTTCACCAGCGCGCTGGCCGTGGCGAACGACCACGACCACGCGTCCCTCGCCACGCTGGAGCGCGCCGCCGGCCTGCTGAAATATCCCGGCACGGTGTGGAAGTTCGACCCCTCGACCAGTTGGGCGCCCACCGCCTCGTCGGAAAAGCAGTACCGCAATGCCGCCCGCAACCTCGAGGATTTCAACCGCCTGCTGGCCGCCGGCGAGCCGGGCTTCGACCGCCATGCCGCCACCCTGGGGCCGCTGGTGGCCGCCGTCGGGCGCGACCTGGGCGCCATTTCCGCCGATATCGACCGCCATCTGGCGCAAGACCGCTCGGCGCTGTTCGACACCGGCGCGGACGACGTGTTCTACGCCACCAAGGGCAAGGTCTATGCCTATGGCCTGGTGCTGCGCGAGCTGGGCGGCGATTACGCCCAGGTGCTGACCGACCGCGAACTGGCGGTCCAATGGCGCCAGATGGTGGAGGCGCTCCGGGCCGCCGCGCAGCTCGAGCCCCACATCGTGATCAACGGCGCGCCCGACGGCACGCTGCTGCCCAGCCACCTGACCGCCCAGGGCTTCTATCTGCTGCGGGCGCGCGCGATCCTGTCCGAGATCGCGGACAACCTGGCGCATTGAGGCGGCCATGGCGGTGGGGCGGGGTCTGGTCCGCGTGTTCGCCCTGCTCGGCCTGTTGAGCCTGGGCGGGGCCAGCGCCGCCACCCAGGCCGCCGAACCGCTGGTGGCCGACCTGTCCAAGCATCTGGTGGCCATCACCACCGGCTTCACCGGCACCGACGTCCTGCTGTTCGGCGCGGTCGAGGACGTGCCGGGCGGCGGCGAGGTGGTGGTGGTGGTGCGCGGCCCCAACCGCGCCGAGACGGTGCGCCGCAAGGCGCGCACCTTCGGCATCTGGATGAATACCGGCGTGGCCGAGATCGACGACGCGCCGTCCTTCTATCGCGTCGCCGCCAGCCGCCCGCTGGCCGAGATCGCGCCGGCCGACGTGCTGCAACGCCACCAGATCGGCCTGGACAGCCTGGACCTGGACATCCGCCCGCAGGACGGCATGGCCGATGCGGCCCAGTACCGCGAGGCGCTGTTCCGCCTCAAGCAATCCCAGGGGCTGTACGGCGACCGCATCCAGGACATCGGCTTTCTCGGCAACCGCCTGTTCCGCACCGACATGCACTTTCCGGCCAACGTGCCGGTGGGCACCTATCTTGTGGAGGTCTACCTGATCGCCGGCGGCGAGGTGATCAGCGCCCAGACCACGCCTCTGGTCATCTCCAAGATCGGGCTGGGCGCCGATCTGTACGATTTCGCCCACCAGCAGGCGGCGCTGTACGGTATCATTGCCATCCTGCTGGCCGCCAGCGCCGGTTGGGCCGCCGCCGTGGCGTTCCGCAAGTAAGAAACGGGGAGGACTCCATGCCGGCCGATGCGATCAACACCCGTGTCTTCCTGGTGGTGGTGGACGACACCGAGGAAATGCGCGCGGCCCTGCGCTATGCCTGCGGCCGCGCCCGCCACACCGGCGGCCGAGTCGCCCTGCTGCGGGTGGTCGAGCCGGCCGAGTTCCAGCATTTCGCCACCATCGGCAACCTGATGCGCGCCGAGGCCCGCCAGGAGGCGGAAACCCTGTTGCAGCGCATGGCCGCCGAGGTGAACGAGGTGTCCGGCCAGTTGCCGGTGCTCTATGTGCGCGAGGGCAACCCGCGCGACGAGCTGATCAAGCTGATCAACGAGGAGCCGCAGGTGTCCATCCTGGTGCTGGCCGCCGATACCGGCCCGGGCGGCCCCGGCCCGCTGGTCACCGCCATGACCGGCAAGTTCGTCGGCCGCCTGCGCGTGCCCATCACCATCGTGCCCGGCCATCTGACCAACGAGCAGATCCAGGCTATTACCTAGCCCCCAGCTTGGTCTTTCCCTTGACTCCCGGACGGGGGAGGGCCATTTACCTCTATCGGCTTCCGCTGCTCGCCATCTGTCTCCCGCGACGCATTGCACGAGGATCTTTCATGTTCATCCAGACCGAACCGACCCCCAACCCCTCGACCCTGAAGTTCCTGCCCGGCCGCGAGGTCATGGGTCGCGGCAGCGCCGACTTCCTGACCAAGGAAGGCTCGACCAGCTCGCCGCTGGCCAGCCGCCTGTTCGAGGTGGACGGCGTGACCAGCGTGTTCCTGGGCGGCGACTTCATCACCGTGGGCAAGGCGGGCGATGTGGACTGGTCTGTGCTCAAGCCCCAGGTGCTGGCGGCCATCATGGACCACTACAATTCCGGCCAGCCGGTGATCAACGAGACCGCCGGTGCCACCGACGGCGGCGAGGCCGATTCGGACGTGGTCAAGCAGATCAAGGAATTGCTGGACACCCGCGTGCGCCCGGCGGTGGCCCAGGACGGCGGCGACATCATCTTCCGCTCCTTCGAGGACGGCATCGTCTACCTGCATCTGCAGGGCGCGTGCTCGGGCTGTCCCAGCTCGACCGCCACGCTCAAGCACGGCATCGAGAACATGCTGAAGTACTACGTGCCGGAAGTGGTGGCGGTGCAGGCCGTCCAGTAAGGACCGGCCGACGCCCATGGAAGAGGGGCGGGACCCGCACGTTCCGCCCCGCACGCCGATGACTGCCCAACACTCCCCCACCCCATCCTCACCCTCCTCGACGCTTGGCGTGGCCGCCGTCGCGGTCATCGTGCTGGCCCTTTACGCCCTGGTGGCGGTGGGGGTCGATTCGCCGCTGTGGCACGGCCTGGTGCGCGGCGGGCCGGTGGGCCTGGAAACCCGCCTGAGCGACGAGGAACGCGACAAGGCCGCCCATCTGGACGCCGCCTTCGCCCGCATGGGCTATCGCCTGGAACACGTCGCCCAGGGCGGCGTGGTGCCGCCGCTGTTCCTGCCGGCGGTGCCGGGCGACCTCAACGACCTGCCCGCGACCGAGGACAAGAAGCACGTCTTCCTGCGTCTGATGCTGCCGCTGGTGCTGGTGGTCAACGAGGAGATCATCGAGGATCGCCGCCGGCTGGAGGCGATGGCGGCCGGCCGCGCGCCGCGCGATGACGGCTGGCTGGCCGAGCTGGCCACCCGCTACGGCGCCGAGGGCGCCGCCCCCGGCCAGTTGCTGCGCCGGGTGGACGTGGTGCCGCCATCGCTGGCCCTGGCCCAGGCGGCCGAGGAATCGGGCTGGGGCACCTCGCGCTTCGTGCGCGAGGCCAACAACCTGTTCGGCCATACGGGGGCCGACGTGGTTCCCGAGAACGACCCCGACGGCCAGCGCATGGCCGCGTTCTCCAGCCTGCACGAGGCGGTGCGGGCCTATGTCCACAACCTGAACACCCACGCCGCCTATGAATCGCTGCGCCGGGCGCGGGCGGCGGCGCGGGCGCGCGGCGCCTTTCCCGATGGCCACACCCTGGCCGGCGCCCTGATCAATTACTCGGAACGGCGCGGCGCCTATGTGGACACCATCCGCGCCCTGATCCGCACCAACCGCCTGCTGCGCTTCGACCACGCCCGCCTGGGCCGTGGGGTCGCCAGTTAGGGCATATCCTCCCCTGGCGTGGTCAGGGGAGGAACACCCAAAGCCCGCGCGGACACCACCCGTCCCTGGCTGGGATCACTTCCAGTCCAGGCTGTCCACGGCCCCGCAATGGGGACACAGCGTTGCCCAGCGATCGGTGGGCTTGCCGCAGGTATTGCAGGTCCAGGCCGGTTCGGGCGGCGCGCCGGCCGATTTGGCCATCCATTCGGCGGCGGCGCGCTCGTCGCCGCGCTCCTCGCGTTCCAGCCGGGCCAGCAGGACATAAAGGCCGGTGGTCGGGCGCTGTTCCAGCGCGCGCTCCAGATGGGTGCGCGCCAGCCCCCACAGCTTGGCCGCCAGCGCGGTTTCCGCCAGGGCGATGTGGCCGTCGGGGGCGTCGGGATTGGCCTTGACCAGCTTGTCCAGGCGCTTGGCTCGTTGCAGCGGGGTTTCCGCCGGGGCCAGGGCCAGCCATGCCTCGACCAGATCGGGATGGGGGGCGATGCGCCAGGTGGCCAGGATGGCGGCGGCCGCCTTGCGCGGCTTGTCGGCACGATGCAGCAGATTGGCGGCCAACACCGCCGCCGCGATCAGGCCGGGATCGGCCTTGTGGGCCTCGCGCGCGGCGTTGAGCGCCAGCATGGGGGTGCTTTCCTGACGGGCGCGCTCCATCAGCGCCAGCGCACGGAACCGGGCCAGGGTGCCGCCCGACAGGGCGCCGCGCTTCTTCGCCTCGGCCAGGGTGGCCTCGGCCTCGGCCCACTGGCCGGCGCGGGCCTGCAGGTCGAACAGGGTGGCGGCCAGACCGGCGGCGGGGCCGCCCATCACCCAGGCGCGGCGGGCATAATCCAGGGCGGCGGCATGGTCGTGGCGCTTGAGCGCCAGATCCATCAGCCCCTTGAGGCCGAGGAAGGCGGTCTCGCTGCGCTCCACCATGGCGGTCAGGCGGCGCTCGGCCTCGCTCTCGTCGCCGGACAGGGTGGCCGCCTGGGCGGTCAGCAGGCCGGTGAGCGAGCGGTCGGTCAGCAGCTTGTCGGCGCGCCGGGCCAGCCGCCGCGCGCTCTTGCGGTCGCCGGCGGCAACGGCGGCCAGACCGTCGGACAGGGCGCGATAGCCGTCGCGGGTCCGCCGGGCGCGCCGCGCCGCCAGCCAGCGGCCGGGGGCGCCAAGCACGGCGCGCGCCGCCTTGACGGCCAGGTACAGCACGGCCAGCACGGCCAGCACGGCGGCGATCAGCACCGGCACCGGCGCGGTGATCTTCCAGCCCAGCCAATGGATCACCGCCTGGCCGGGGCGGTCGGCCAGCCACACGGCGGCGGCGACCAGCAGGGCGGTGACGACGACGAACTGGGCGATGCGGCGGACCATGGTCACTGCCCCGCGCCGACGGCGGCCACCACATGGGCGGTCAGGTCGGACACCGCCTTGCCGGCAGCCAGACGGGCCTTGGCGTCGGCGATCCAGGGCGCGGCGGACTCGGCCGGGCCGCCCGACAGCCCCTCCATCTCGGCCACCGCCTGGGCCAGATCGCCCGAGGCCAGCGCCGCCCGGGCACGGGCCAGGATGGCGGCGGGCGAGGTGCCGGCGGCGGTGCCGTCCTCGCGCTCGACGGTGACCAGCGAGGCCAGCCGATCCAGCGTCTGGCGCCACCAGCCCTGCTGTTCGGGCAGCATCTGGGCGCGGACGATGGCGGGGGCCTGGGCCTCCAGCCGGGCGGTCAGCGTGGGCAGGGTGGGAATGCCCACCAGCGCCCGCGGCTTGAGGGTGTCCAGCGCCGTCGCGATCTCGGCGTCGCTGCCGGCCAGGGCCTTGAGCGAGCGCCATTCGGCGTCATAGGGCATGGCGGCGGCCAGCGCCTCGCGCAATTGCCCGACCGCCAGCAGCAGGGCCGCGGCCGAGCTGCGCCGCGCCTGCATGTCGCGGAAGCCGGCTTCCACCTTTTCCACCCGGTCGGCCAGCCGCAGCACGGCGGCCGCATCGGCCGAGGTGCGCCGAAGGTCGGCCACCTGCTGGCCCAGGGTTTCCACCTCTTCCACCAGCTTGGCCGGGACCTGGGGCTGGGCCTGCAGGGCCTTGACCGCCACCTCGGCCTGCCCCAGGCGGTTTTCCAGCGGCGACAGGTCGGCAGCCGGCGCCGGCTGCGCCAGCCGCGCCTCGAGCGCATGCAGGCGGTCGCGGGTGGCGGCCAGTTCGGCCTGCAACTCGGCCACCGCTTCGGCTGGCTGGGCCGGGGCGGCGCCGATGCTGGGCGGCGGCGGCTGGTCCACGTCCAGGCGGCGCCATTCCGACCACACCACGGCGGCGATGGCGGCCAGCGCCACCAGTACCAGCGACGCGGCCACCGGCACCCAGCCGCGGCCCTTGCCGGTCTCGGGTTCCACCGCCGGCTCGGCGATATCGGCGTCGGTGACGCCATCGGCCGGGTTGGGCGTCTCGGCGGGGTTGGCCACCTCGGCCGGGGTCTCGGGGCGGTTGGCCGGGGTCGGGGTGGTGGGGGCGGAATCGGTCATGCTGGTCCTCGGGTCGGCGGAAGCGAACCGGCCGGCAGCCAGATCCTCTTCCAGCGCCGCCAGCAAGGCGGCCTGGCTTGGGGCGGCGGCCACACGCACGGCCGCCCAGGGCAGCGCCTCCAGCTCCTTGGCGACATTGGCGCTGAGGGCATAGGCCGTGATCGTGCCGGTTGTTCCGGCCAGATCGGCGGCCCGCATCAGGGTAGCAAAGGTGGCGGCGGTGCGGGGAGAGAAAAACAGGGCTAAGCCGATGCGCCCGGCCCGCAGGGTGGCGGCCAGTTCGTCCGAGATGGCGTCGGCGGTGCGCGCCTCGTACAGCACCACGCGGCGGACGCCGAAGCCGGCGGTGCCCAGGTCGCCCGCCAGGTCGCCGGCGGTGACCGAACCGGCGGCATGCAGGAACGGGCCGGCATCGGGGGTGCAGCGGCTCTTGACCAGGGCGGCCAGGGAATGGACGTCGCCCTCGGCCGCCTCGACGCGGCCATAGCCCGCCTCGCGCGCCATGGCGGCGGTGGCGTCGCCCACCGCCCATACCGGCAGGTCGCGGTCGGGCAGCAGGCGGGCCAGCGCGCGCACCCCGTTGGCCGAGGTGGCCAGGATGCCCTGGACGCCTTGGGCGTCCACCTCCACGTCCAGATAATGGATGTCCAGCAGCGGTTCGACGACCACGTCCAGGCCGCGCGTCCGCAGCTCTCGCGACACGCCCTCGGCATCCTCACGCGGGCGGGTGACGAGTGCGGTAGTCACGACGATCTCTCCTTAATGCTTGAAGAAGTCCGGCCCGGCGATGCGCTTGAGTTCCTCGCCCGCATCGCGCCCCATGGCCTCGGCATCGGCCGCCTTGCCCTGGCGGGTGGCGGCGTGGATGGTCTTGCCGTCGGTGCTGATGATCAGGCCGCGGAACGACAGCACCTCGCCGTCCAGCTCGGCCAGGGCCGCGATGGGGGTGCGGCACGACCCGTCCAGCGTCAGCAGGAAGGCGCGCTCGGCGGTGACCCGCACCATGGTCTCGGGGCAGTTCAGCGCCGACAGGTACTTGTGCGCGGCCTCGTCATCGGCGCGGCAGGTGATGCCGATCGCCCCCTGCGCCACGGCGGGCAGCATGAAATCGGTGTCGAGCGGGCAGGTGGCCTTGTCGGCCATGCCCAGGCGGTTGAGGCCGGCCATGGCCAGCAGGGTGGCGTCCACCACGCCCTCGCCGAGCTTGCGCAGGCGCGACTGCACGTTGCCGCGGAAGTTCACCACCTTGATGTCGGGACGCTTGTGCAGGATCTGGGCGCCGCGCCGCAGGCTGGACGAGCCGACCACCGCGCCCTCGGGCAGGTCGTCGAGGCTTTGGTACTTGAGCGACAGGAAGGCGTCGCGCACGTCCTCGCGCGGGAGCACGCAGGGCAGCACGATGCCGTCGGGCAGCACGGTGGGGACGTCCTTCATGGAATGGACCGCCAGGTCGATGCGGCCGTCCATCATGGATTCGTCCAGTTCCTTGGTGAACAGCCCCTTGCCGCCGATCTCGGCCAGCGGGCGGTTCTGCACCATGTCGCCGGTGGTCTGGATGACCTGGATGGCGACGGCGCCTTCCCCCGCCAGTTCGGGCCACGCGGCGGCCAGGCGGTCGCGGGTCTCGTGGGTTTGCGCGAGCGCCAGCGGCGAGCCGCGGGTGCCAAGGGTGAGGCGGGGGTGGTTTGCTTTGGACGTCATGGCCTTGGTGTTGTAGGAAAAGCCGACGGTTCTGGAAAGGATTTTCGTGGTGCTGATCCTTGGTGTCGAAACCTCGTGCGACGAGACTGCCGCTGCGGTTGTGCGCGACGACCGTACCATCCTGGCGGACGTGGTGCTGTCGCAATTGGAGGAACACCGCCCGTTCGGCGGCATCGTGCCGGAAATCGCCGCGCGCGCCCATCTCGAACACGTGGACCGGCTGGTGGCCGAAGCCATGGCGCGGGCCGGCATCGGCTTCGACCAGTTGGACGCGGTGGCGGCCACCGGCGGCCCCGGCCTGATCGGCGGCGTCATGGTCGGCGTGATGACCGCCAAGGCCATCGCGCTGGCGGCAAACAAGCCGTTCCTGGCGGTCAACCACCTGGAGGGCCACGCGCTGACCGCGCGCCTGACCCACGACATCCCCTTCCCCTATCTGCTGCTGCTGGCCTCGGGCGGGCATTGCCAGTTGCTGGCGGTCCTCGGCGTCGGCCAATACAGGCGCCTGGGCACCACCATCGACGACGCCGCCGGCGAAGCCTTCGACAAGGTGGCCAAGATGGTGGGCCTGGGCTATCCCGGCGGGCCGCAGGTGCAGAAGGCGGCCGAGCGCGGCGACCCCGCCCGCTTTGCCCTGCCGCGCCCCATGAAGGGCAAGCCGGGCTGCGATTTCAGCTTTTCCGGCCTCAAGAACGCCGTGCGCCTGCTGGTCGAGTCGCTGCCGCACCCCCTGTCCGACCGGGACGTGGCCGATGTGTGCGCCGCGTTCCAGGCGGCGGTGGCGGAATCCATCGGCGACCGCACCCGCCGCGCCATCGCCCAATTCACCCGCGCCTGGCCCGAGGGCCGGCATCTGGTGGTGGCCGGCGGCGTCGCCGCCAACAGCGCGCTGCGCGCCATGCTCGAGCGGGTGGCGGGGCAAGGCGGCCTGACCTTCCTGGCGCCGCCGCTGAAGCTGTGCACCGACAACGCCGCCATGATCGCCTGGGCCGGGGTGGAACGCTTCCGCCTGGGCCTGACCGACACCCTGGATTTCGCGCCGCGCCCGCGCTGGCCGCTGGACCCCGCCGCGCCCAAGGCGCGCGGCGCCGGCATCAAGGCGTGACCTTGCGCTTTCGGCCCGCGCCACCACATTGGTGCGACCCGCGCTTTTGACCTATGGAGCCGCCCCTTATGGAGAATTTCGTCTTTCACAATCCGGTCAAGGTGATCTTCGGCAAGGGCCAGATCAAGGGACTGGGCCGCGAGATCCCCAAGGGCAGCCGGGTGCTGTTCGCCTATGGCGGCGGTTCCATCAAGGCCAACGGCGTCCACGCCCAGGTGGTCGAGGCGCTGACCAAGGCCGGGCTGGAGTTTCGCGAATTCGCCGGCATCGAACCCAATCCGCGTTTCGAGACGCTGATGAAGGCGGTGGAGCTGGCCCGCGCCGAGCGGCTTGATTTCGTGCTGGCGGTGGGCGGCGGCTCGGTGGTGGACGGCTGCAAGCTGGTGGCGGCGGCCATCGATTTCGCCGGCGACCCGTGGGACATCGTGTGCCGCAAGGCCCAGCCCACCAACGCCATGCCGCTGGGCGTGGTGCTGACGCTGCCCGCGACCGGGTCCGAAATGAACCTGTTTTCCGTCATCAGCCGCGAGGCCACCGGCGAGAAGCTGGGCTGGGGCCATCCGTCGGTGATGCCGCGCTTTTCGGTGCTGGACCCCGAAACCACCTATTCCCTGCCGGCCCGCCAGGTCGGCAACGGCATCGTGGACGCCTTCATCCACGTGCTGGAACAGTACCTGACCTATCCCGCCCAGGCGCCGCTGCAGGACCGGCTGGCGGAATCGGTGCTGTCCACCCTGGTCGAGATCGGCGCGGCGGCCATGGCGACGCCGCCCGATTATCAGGCGCGCGCCAATCTGATGTGGTGCGCCACCATGGCGCTGAACGGCCTGATCGGCCAGGGCGTGCCGCAGGATTGGGCCACCCACATGATCGGCCACGAACTGACCGCCATCACCGGCATCGACCATGCCCGCACGCTGGCCGCCGTGTGGCCGGGCGTGGTGGCGGTCAAGCGAGAGGAAAAGCGCGCCAAGCTGCTGCAGTACGCCGCCCGCGTCTGGGGTCTGGCCGAGGGCGGCGAGGATGCCCGCATCGACGAGGCCATCGCCCGCACCCGCGCGTTCTTTCAATCGGTCGGCGTGCCCACCGGCCTGGGCGGCTACGGGCTGCCCGGCGACATCCCCGCCCGCATCGCGCGGCGGCTGGACGAACGCGGCGGCCTGCCGCTGGGCGAGCGCGGCGACATCGACGCCGATGCGGTCCGTCGCATCCTGGAAGCGGCGTGAAGCCCTATCCGCCGGCCATCACCGCCGGGGCGGCGGCGGCCATGCTGGCGCTGGACCGCTGGGCGCCGCTGGCCCGCATGGCGGGCCACAACGCCTATGGCGCGGCGCCCGCCGCCCTGGGCCTGATCCTGGTGCTGTGGGCGGCGTGGACCATGCGCCGGCACGGCACCACGCTGCACCCCCATGGGCAGGCCAGCACCCTTGTCGTTTCGGGTCCGTTTCGGATCAGCCGCAACCCCATCTATCTGGGCTTGGGCCTGATCCTGTTCGGGCTGGCGACGTCGCTGGGCAGTTCGGCGCCGTTCGCGGTGCTGTCAGCCTGGGTGTTCTTCATGGGCCATCTGTTCATCCGCCACGAGGAAGAGGCGCTGGCCAAGCACTTCGGCGACGCCTTCGCCGCCTATTGCCGCAAGGTCCGCCGATGGTTCTAGCCCGCGGATTGTGGTAACAGACGGCCCATGTCCATCATCACCCCCACCACCCTTGTCCTTGGCGGCGCCCGGTCGGGCAAGAGCACCTATGCCGAGGGCCTGCTGGCCCACGGCCGGGCGCTCTACCTTGCCACCGGCCAGGCCTTCGACGACGAGATGGCCGACCGCATCCGCCTGCACCGCGACCGCCGCGGCCCGCACTGGCAGACCCTGGAGGAGCCGCTGGACCTGGCCGGGGCGCTGGACCGCGTGCTCGACCCCGAGCGCCCGGTGCTGGTGGATTGCCTGACGCTGTGGATCAGCAACCTGATGCATGCCGAGCGCGACGTGGAGGCCGAGACCGGCCGCCTGTGCGAGGTGCTGGCCGCTCCGCGCGGCCCGGTCGTGCTGGTTTCCAACGAAGTGGGACTGGGGTTGGTGCCGGACAACCGGCTGGCCCGCGCGTTCCGCGATCACCAGGGCCGCGTCAACCAGCGCGTGGCCCAGACCTGTTCCCGCGTGGTGTTCGTCGCCGCCGGCCTGCCGCTGTTCCTGAAAGGCACCCCATGATCCGCAAAGTACCCGCCACCGTCATCACCGGCTTTCTGGGCGCCGGCAAGACCACCTTGGTCCGCCACCTGCTGGAAAACAACCAGGGCCGCCGCATCGCCCTGATCGTCAACGAGTTCGGCGATGTCGGCGTGGACGGCGAATTGCTGGCATCGTGCGGCGTGGCCGGCTGCGCCGAGGAAGACATCGTCGAACTGGCCAACGGCTGCCTGTGCTGCACCGTCGCCGACGAGTTCCTGCCCACCATGCAGGCGCTGCTGGACCGCCCCAACCCGCCCGAGCACATCCTGATCGAGACCTCGGGCCTGGCGCTGCCCAAGCCGCTGGTCAAGGCGTTCCACTGGCCGGAAATCCGCTCGCGCGTCACCGTGGACGGCGTGGTGGCGGTGGTGGATGCCGGCGCCGTCGCCGCCGGGCGCTTTGCCGACACCCCAGAGATGATGGCCCAGCCCGACCACGACAACCCGCTCGAGGAAGTGTTCGAGGACCAGTTGAACTGCGCCGACATGGTGCTGCTGAACAAGACCGATCTGGTGGACGCCGCCGCCCTGGAGCGCGTGGCGGCCGAGGTGGCCGCCACCCTGCGCCCCGGCGTGAAAGTGGTGCGCACGGCGCAAAGCGCGGTGGACCCGGTGGTGCTGCTGGGGCTGTCGGCGGCGGCCGAGGACGATCTGGCGGCGCGCCCCAGCCACCACGACGCCGAGGACGGCCATGACCACGACGATTTCGAGAGCTTCGCGCTGTCGCTGGGCACCGTCGCCGACCCCGACGCCCTGGCCCAGCGCCTGAGCGCCGCCATCGAGGCGCACGACATCCTGCGCCTCAAGGGGTTCCTGGCGGTGGAGGGCAAGGCCGCCCGCCAGGTGGTCCAGGCGGTGGGCGCGCGCATCGAACGCTGGTTCGACCGCCCGTGGAGGGCCGGCGAGGAAAAGCTGAGCCGCCTGGTCGTCATCGGCCAGAAGGGCCTGGACCGCGCCGCCATCGAGGCGATGATCGCCGGCTGAACCGGGGTGGCCGGGATGGGGGGCGGCTAGCTGATCCCCCGTCCGGCCGTTCCCATATATCCATCAGTGTCATGTCCCAAGTGCGGAAACGCTGAACCATGCACCTGCTTGCCGCCCAGCCCGGCACCATCTCCGACGGGTCCGAGGCCATCGACCTGGGCCAAAGCCCCGGCGACGTGGTGGTGCTGTCGGCCGCCGACACCGAATTGTCGGCGCTGGCGGCGGCCCATGGGCGGGCGGGGGCGCCGTTCGCGCTGAGGCTGGCCAATCTGTCCCGGCTGGCCCACCACATGTCGGTGGACCTCTATTGCGAGCAGGTGATCGGCGGCGCCCGGCTGGTGGTGGTGCGCCTGCTGGGCGGGCGGTCGTACTGGCCCTACGGGATCGAGCAGATCGCGGCCTTGTGCCGCCAGCGTAACATTCTTCTGGCCTGCCTGCCCGGCGACGACAAGCCCGACGCCGAGCTGATGCGCGACGGCACGCTGGCGCCCGACGCGGCGGAACGGCTGTGGCGCTATCTGGTGTTCGGCGGCCCCGACAACGCCGCCCATTTCCTGAATTTCGCCGCCAGCCTGATCGGCCGCGACACGCCCTGGCTGGAACCCCGGCCGGTGCCGCCCGCCGGCCTTTATCCCGCCGACGGCTGGCGGGCGGCGTGGGACCCGGCGCGGCCGTCGGCGGCGGTGGTGTTCTATCGCGCCCTGGTGCTGTCGGGCGACACCGCGCCGGTGGACGCGCTGCTGGAAGCGCTCAGGGCGCGCGGGCTGAACGCGCACGGCCTGTTCGTGCAATCGCTGAAGGACGCGGCCAGCGCCGGCATCGTCGAGGCGGTGCTGGCCGAGATGGGCGTGGACGTGGTCATCAACGCCACCGGCTTCGCCGTCGCCTCGCCCACCCGGCCCGAGGATACGCCGTTCGGCCCCAGCGACTGCCCGGTGCTGCAGGTGGTGCTGGCCGCCGGCGGCGAAGCGGCATGGCGCGAGGGCACCCACGGCCTGGGTCCCAAGGACATCGCCATGAACGTGGCGCTGCCCGAAGTGGACGGCCGCGTGCTGGCCGGCGCGCTGTCATTCAAGGCGGCCCGCCGCGACGACGCCACCCAATGCGACATCGCCCGCCACGCCCCCGTGGAGGAGCGGGTTCGTTACGTCTGCGAACTGGCGTCCGCCTGGGCGCGCCTGCGCCGCAAGCGGGCGGGCGAGCGCCGCGTCGGCATCGTGCTGGCCAATTATCCCAACCGCGACGGCCGCCTGGGCAACGGCGTCGGCCTGGACACCCCCGCCGGCACCGTCGAGGTGCTGCGGGCCATGGCCGCCGCCGGCTACGGCGTGCGCGACCTGCCCG
The DNA here is from genome assembly GCA_023426365.1 of Pseudomonadota bacterium. GTDB lineage: Bacteria > Pseudomonadota > Alphaproteobacteria > Rhodospirillales > Magnetospirillaceae > Magnetospirillum. Next base: position 10,820 of record JAFAAW010000044.1, on the reverse strand, counting down.
CCGACGGCAACGCGCTGGTCGAGGCGTTGCAGGCCGGCCCCACCAACGACTGGCGGCAATTGGCGGCGCGCGAGGTGCGCGAAACCCTGGCGCTGCCCGACTATTTCCTGTTCTTCAACGCGCTGCCCGAGGCGGTGCGTGACGCCGTGCGCGACCGCTGGGGCGCGCCCGAGGCCGATCCCTTCTTCAAGCCGGGCGCGCTCTCCTGCGGCGAATTCCTGCTGCCCGTGCTGCGGCTGGGGGCGGTGGCGGTGGGCATCCAGCCGGCGCGCGGCTACAACATCGACCCCAACGCCAGCTATCACGACCCTGATTTGGTGCCGCCGCACAGCTATTTCGCCTTTTACGCCTGGCTGCGCGACCAGTTCCGCGCCGATGCGGTGATCCACATGGGCAAGCACGGCAATCTGGAATGGCTGCCGGGCAAGTCGCTGGCGCTGTCGGACGCCTGTTTCCCCCAGGCGGTGCTGGGGCCGCTGCCCAACCTCTATCCCTTCATCGTCAACGATCCGGGCGAGGGCACCCAGGCCAAGCGGCGCACCGCCGCCGTCATCATCGACCATCTGACGCCGCCGCTGACGCGCGCCGAAAGTTATGGCCCCCTGCGCGAGCTGGAGCGGCTGGTGGACGAATATTACGAGGCGGCCGGCGTCGATCCGCGCCGCCTTGCCGTCCTGCGCAAGGACATCCTGACCACCGCCTCGGCCGCCGGGCTGGACCGCGACCTGGGCATCGAGCCGGGCGACGACGCCGACACCGCGCTGGCCAAGCTGGACAACCATCTGTGCGAGCTGAAGGAACTGCAGATCCGCGACGGTCTGCACATTTTCGGCCGCTCGCCGGGCGGCGACCAGCGCACCGATCTGCTGGTGGCGCTGGCCCGCGTGCCGCGCGGGCAGGGCGCGGGCGAAGGCTCGCTGCTGCGCGCGCTGGCCGACGATCTGGCATTGGGCTTCGACCCGCTGGATTGCACCCTGGGCGAGGCGTGGGCGGGACCGCGCCCCGAGGTGCTGTCCGGTACCGACGCCTGGCGCACCCATGGCGACACCGTCGAGCGGCTGGAGGGGCTGGCCCGCGATCTGGTGGCCGGGCGGCCGTGCCCGCCCCAATGGTCGCGCACGGCCGCCGTGCTGGACCATGTCGCCGCCCGGCTGGCCCCGGCGGTGGATGGCTGCGGCGGCGCCGAGATTGCCGGGCTGATGCGCGGCCTGGACGGCCGCTTCGTGCCGCCGGGACCGTCGGGCGCGCCCACCCGCGGGCGGCCCGACGTGCTGCCCACCGGCCGCAACTTTTTTTCCGTCGATACCCGCACCGTGCCCACCCCGGCGGCCTGGCATCTGGGGTGGAAATCGGCGCAATTGCTGCTGGAACGCCACCTTCAGGACCACGGCGACTGGCCGCGCGCCATGGCGCTGACCGCGTGGGGCACCAGCAACATGCGCACCGGCGGCGACGACATCGCCCAAGGCCTGGCGCTGATGGGGGTGCGGCCCACCTGGGACGCCGGCTCGCGCCGGGTCACCGGCTTCGAAATCCTGCCGGCCGGCGTGCTGGACCGGCCGCGCGTGGACGTCACCTTGCGGGTGTCGGGCTTTTTCCGCGACGCTTTTCCCGATCTGATCAACCTGTTCGACTCGGCGGTGCGCGCCGTGGCCGCGCTGGACGAACCCGACGACGTCAACCCGCTGGCCGCCCGCGTGCGCGCCGACAGCCACCGCCTGGGCGCCGATCGGGCCGCGGCCCGCGTGTTCGGCTCCAAGCCGGGCGCCTATGGCGCCGGCCTGCAGGCGCTGATCGACGAAAAGGGCTGGACCACGAGCGCCGACCTGGCCGAGGCCTATCTGGCCTGGGGCGGCTGGGTCTACGGCGCGGGCGGCGAGGGCGAGGCCGGGCACGAGCTGTTCCGCGACCGCCTGGCGCGGGTCGAGGCGGTGGTGCAGAACCAGGACAACCGCGAGCACGATTTGCTGGACTCGGACGACTATTATCAGTTCGAGGGCGGAATGACGGCCGCCGTGCGCCATGTCTCGGGCGCCGATCCGGCGGTCTATCACCCCGATCATTCGCGCCCCGAAAGCCCGCGCATCCGCACCCTGGACGAGGAGATCGCCCGCGTGGTCCGCGCGCGCGCCGCCAATCCCAAATGGATCGCCGGCGTCATGCGCCACGGCTACAAGGGCGCGTTCGAGATGACGGCCACGGTGGATTACCTGTTCGCCTTCGCCGCCACCACGCGCGCGGTCAGGGACCACCATTTCGACCTGCTGGCCGAAGCCTATCTGGCCGACGAGGAGGTCCGGCGTTTCCTGGCCGACAACAACCCCGCCGCCCTGGCCGAGATGATTGCGCGCTTCCGCGAGGCCATCGAGCGCGGGCTGTGGCGGCCGCGGCGCAATTCCATCCATGCGCTGCTGGCAGAAACTTAACTTGAACCGGCCGTTGCGCCGGGGTAGCTAGCCCGGAACATTTCCATGCAGGACACCACCATGGCGGACGCCGCAGCAGGCGCAGCGCAAGCCCCCAAGATGACCGCGCGCGCGGTCAAGGTGCATTACGGCGCCAAGCCGGCGCTTAAGGGCGTGGACCTGGACATCCGCGCCGGCGAGGTGACCGCGCTGATCGGTCCGTCGGGCTGCGGCAAGTCCACCTTCCTGCGCTGCCTGAACCGCATGAACGACACCATCGCGGGGGCGAAGGTCAGCGGCGACGTCACCTTGGACGGCGAGCCGGTCTATGGCGACGGCGGCATCGATCCGGTGCTGCTGCGCATGCGGGTGGGCATCGTCTTCCAAAAGCCCAACCCGTTCCCGAAGACCATCTACGAGAACGTCGCCTTCGGCCCGCGCCTGCATGGGCTGTTCAAGGACAAGGCCCACCTGGACCACATGGTGGAAAGCGCGCTCGAACGGGCCGGCCTGTGGAACGAGGTCAAGGACCGCCTGCACGAGATGGGCACCGGCCTGTCGGGCGGCCAGCAGCAGCGCCTGTGCATCGCGCGCGCCATCGCCGTGAACCCCGAGGTGATCCTGATGGACGAGCCGTGCTCGGCGCTCGACCCCATCGCCACCGCCAAGGTCGAGGAGCTGATGGACGAGCTGCGCGACCGCTATACCCTGGTGATCGTCACCCATTCCATGCAACAGGCGGCGCGCGTGTCGCAAAAGACCGCCTTCTTCCATCTGGGCGAGTTGGTCGAGGTCGGCCCCACCGAACAGATCTTCACCGCCCCCCGCCACCAGCTCACCCAAGGCTACATCACCGGCCGCTTCGGTTAAGGAGACCGCTATGCCGACCATCGGCGATCACCACATCGTCAAGTCGTTCGACGAGGAGCTCAAGCGCCTCCAGGACGCGCTGGCCCGCATGGGCGGCCTGACCGAGCAGCAGCTCAGGGGCGCCATCGACGCGCTGGAACGCCGCGACAGCGACCTTGCCACCCGCATCATGAACGACGACAGCCGCGTCGATGAATGCGAGGCCTTCGTCAACGAGCAGACCATCCGCCTGCTGGCGCTGCGCTCCCCGGTGGCCGACGACCTGCGCGCGGTGATCGCCACGCTCAAGGCGGCCGGCGACCTGGAACGCATCGCCGACCATGCCGCCAACGCCGCCAAGCGCTCGCTGGTGCTCAACCAGATGCCGCCGGTCGCCCCCATGCGCTCGCTGGTGCGCATGGGCAAGCTGGTCCAGGGCCTGCTGGCCGAGGTGCTGGCCGCCTATCTGAGCCACGACGCCGAAAAGGCGCTGGCGGTGCGGTCGCGCGACCAGGAGGTGGACGACCTCTATTCCAGCCTGTTCCGCGAAATCCTGACCTACATGATGGAAGACCCGCGCACCATCACCGCCTGCACCCATCTGATGTTCATCGCCAAGAACATCGAGCGCGTCGGCGACCACGCCACCAACATCGCCGAGATGACCTATTTCCTGGTGACCGGGCGCAACCTGAACGACCAGCGGCCCAAGCGCGACACCTCGTCGCTGGAAGGCGCCGCCCAGGAATAGGGCGGCGGCCAGGGCGGTGGCCAAAGGGCCGGCCGGCGGCTCCGATGGCGGTGCGGTCCAGGTCTTCGCGCACCGGCGGCGCGCCCGGACGGCCGACCATGCGGGGCATCCCCGGCCTCGGCCGACAAAAAAACCCTCCCCCGATGGCAAGGGGAGGGTTTTTCTTTGCCCGGAAGGCGGCGAAGATTACTTCTTCGCCTTCTTCTCGGCCTTCTTGATGGCGCTCTCGATGATCTCGGCGGCCTTTTCCGGGCCGCCCCAGCCGATCACCTTGACCCACTTGCCTTCTTCCAGGTCCTTGTAATGGGCGAAGAAGTGCTCGATCTGCTGGATCAGCGTGGCCGGCAGGTCGGAATAGGTCTTCACGTCGTCATAGAACGGATGCAGCTTGGGGTGCGGCACGGCCAGGATCTTCTCGTCGTGGCCGGCCTCGTCCTCCATCAGCAGCACGCCGATGGGGCGCGAGCGCATGACCGAACCGACGGCGACGCCATGACGGCCCACCACCATCACGTCCACCGGGTCGCCGTCATCCGACAGGGTGTGCGGGATGAAGCCGTAATTGGTGGGGTAGTACATGGCGGTGTGCAGGAAGCGGTCCACGAACATGGCGCCGGATTCCTTGTCGATCTCGTACTTCACCGGATCACCCTTGAGCGGGATCTCGATGATCACGTTGACGTCGTTCGGCGGGTTCTTGCCGATGGGGATCTTCTTGATATCCATGATTCTTATGATCCTTGTTCTTTGGTCAGGACGACCTCGGCATCCACATACTGGAATCCGCGGTCGCGCGCCACTGCGGCGTGAGTGACCTGGCCGCGATGGACGTTGAGGCCCGCGCGCAGATGCGGGTCCTCGGACAACGCGCGGACCCACCCCTTGTCGGCAAGGGCCAGCACGAACGGAAGCGTGGCGTTGTTGAGCGCGAGCGTCGAGGTGCGGGCCACCGCCCCGGGCATGTTGGTGACGCAGTAATGCACCACCCCTTCCTCCACATAGGTGGGATGGTCGTGGCTGGTCGGGCGCGAAGTCTCGAAACAGCCGCCCTGGTCGATGGCCACGTCCACGATCACCGAGCCGTTGCGCATGCCCGCCACATGGGCGCGGCTGACCACGCGCGGGGTCGCCGCCCCGGGCACCAGCACGGCGCCGATGACCAGATCGGCCTCCAGCACGTGCTGCTCGAGCGCGGCCATGTTGGCATGGGCGGTCTGGACGCGGCCGCCGAACAATTCGTCGATCTGCGACAGCCGCACCAGCGACTTGTCCAGCACCACCACCCGCGCCCCCAGGCCGACGGCGATGCGCGCCGCATTGGTGCCGCCCACGCCGCCGCCGACCACCACCACATTGCCCGGCGCGACGCCGGGCACGCCGCCCAGCAGCACGCCGATGCCGCCCTGTTCCTTTTCCAGGCAATGGGCGCCCACCTGGACGGCCATGCGGCCGGCCACCTCGCTCATGGGGGCCAGCAGCGGCAGGCGGCCCAGCGGGTCGGTCACGGTCTCATAGGCGATGGCGGTGACGCCCGCCTCCACCAGCCCTTGGGTCAGGGGCGCGTCGGGCGCCAGATGCAGATAGGTGAACAGCACCTGGCCCGCGCGCAGGCGCGCGATCTCGGCCGGCTGGGGTTCCTTGACCTTGACCACCAATTCGGCGGTGGCGAACACCGCGGCCGCGTCCTCCACCACCTGGGCGCCGGCGGCGCGATAGGCGTCGTCCGAACAGCCGATGCCCTCGCCGGCGCGGCTTTCCACCACCACCTGATGGCCGTGATGGACCAGTTCGCGCACGGACCCCGGCGTCAGGCCGACGCGGTATTCGTGGCTCTTGATTTCCTTGGGAACGCCGATGCGCATGGGGTCACCACTCTTTGTAATTACAATACCCCAAAACAGGTCGCACGCAACCTGACGGTATCATGGCTATGACCTCCGCCCACCGTGGGATTATGCCTGCTGGGGGGCGGTTTCCACCGGCACCCGGCGCATCATCCACACCAGCAGCAGCAGGCCCGGCACCGCGGTCAGCGCGGTGAACACGAAGAACGGCGCCCACCCCATGGCCTTGACCAGATGGCCGCTGAAGCCGGCGAAGAAATTGGTGCCGAACGCCGCCAGCGCCGACAGCAGCGCGTATTGGGTGGCGGAATAATTCAGGTTGCACAGGCGCGAGATGTAGGCGACGAACACCGCCGCCGCCATGGAGCCGGTGACGTTTTCCACCGCGATGGTGGCGATCAGCGCCAGGCGGTCGTGGCCCATGGCGGTCTGCCACACATACATCAGGTTCGACGCCGCCTGCAGCACGCCGGTGACGAACAGCGCCCGCAGCAGGCCCAGCCGCACCGCCACCACGCCGCCCAGCGCCAGCCCCACCAGGGTGGCGCCCAGGCCGAACACCTTGGTGATGCTGGCGATCTCGTCGTTGGAAAAGCCCATGGCCTTGTAGAACGGCGTCGCCACCGAGCCGGGAATGGCGTCGCACAGCTTGAACAGGATGATGAAGGCCAGGATGCCGAACAGCGCCATGCCCTGGCGCTGGATCATGTCCGAGAACGGCGACACCACGGCGTCGCGCAGCCACGCGCCCCCCTTGGCCGGGGCGGCGGCACGCTCGCCCGCATGGGGTTCGGGGTTGAGGAGCGTCGCCGCCATGCCGACGCCCACCAGCGCCGCCATCACCATGTAGACCTGCGGCCACGACAGGAAATGTTCGGCCAGCGCCAGGGCGCCCGCCCCGGCCACCAGCATGGCGATGCGATAGCCGGCCTGCACCATGGTGGCGCCGGGGGCTTGCTGGTCGGCGGCCAGGATGTCGACGCGATAGGCGTCCACCACCACGTCCTGGCTGGCCGAACAGAACGCCACCAACAGCACCGCCAGCCCCACCATCCAGGTGTCGTCGGGCGGCATGGCCGCCAGCAGCAGGATAGAGGCGGCAAGCAATATCTGGATGAACAGCATCCAGCCGCGCCGCTGGCCCAGGCGGGCGAAGCCGGGCGGCGGCGCCAGCCGGTCGAGGAAGGGCGCCCACAGGAATTTCAGCGAATAGGGCATGCCCGCCCAGGCCAGCATGGTGATGCTGGCCAGATCCACCCGGGCGTCGGTCAGCCATGCGCCCAGCGTCGAGCCGCTTTTGATCAGCAGCAGCGGCAGGCCGCTGGAAAAGCCGAAGACGAAGATGGAGAGGATGCGCCGGTCGCCATAGACGGCCATGGCCTCGCGCCAGCCCCGGCTCATCGGGCGGCCCCCGGGCGGCGGGCGGCGGATGGAACGGCGGAAACGGGGGCGGCCTGGGGCATGGTCGGTCCGGGCAAGGGAGGGAACCGCGCCAGTGTAGCCCCAAGCGGCCGCGAAATCGTTAACGCCTTGGCAAAGGACATGGCCCGCTTGGCCGCCGGCCGAAGGTCAGAACTGCTCCAGCTCGGAATCCCAGTACAGAAAGTCGCGCCAACTGTGATGCAGGTAATTGGGCGGAAACGACCGCCCGTTTTCCTGCAATTGGAAGCTGGTCGGCTCGACCGGCCAGCGTTGCAGGCGCATGCCGGCCTCGCGCGGCAAGCGGCAGCCCTTGTCCAGGTTGCACGGGCCGCAGGCGGCGACCACGTTGGTCCAACTGGTGCGCCCGCCCAGGGCGCGCGGGATGACGTGGTCGAAGGTCAGGTCGTGCACCGGCAGGGCGCGGCCGCAATACTGGCAGGCGAAGCGGTCTCTAAGTTCTCTGTAGCCGAATGACGACGTGTAACCAATTAAAATCCCCATCCCGACACTCACGGGTTTATCGCAAAGTAATACAAACTGTTGACTAAAGAATGTTGACATATCAGACAGTAAGCTGCCATTGACATCTTTTGTCCAAGGGGCGTAGCTAGTGGAGAACGAGGCCGCTTTTGGAAATATGATGCATGACTTCTCGTTGCTACGTCATATGGACGCGAACCAGTGAGGTCCCTGGGGGTGCGGCTCCACTACTGGTCCTAGCTGACGGAACAATCTGCTACGAAGCCTATAGGTTCGTGTGCGAACCATCGGGTAACGGCCATAAAAGCCCTGACTGGCGAGAAAAGGCCGTCCGCTACATCGGAGCCTTATACGATTTTTACGAGCACTCCTATGGCCGTCGAGCACTTACCGACCATGAACTCCCCTATTTCTTTGGGGAATTCATTAAGGCTGTCATGTACGGCACGACAGACCGGGACGGTACGGATCGCACAGGACTGAATTGGTCGCCATGGCCCTGGCCAAAGGTGACCCATGCCGCACATGTCCTCCGCAGTTTTTCGGCGTTCTGCGCCGATTACCTCGACCAAACCCCTTTTGCCCCTTCACCCTCGGATTGGCTGAACAGCGTCGTGGCGGCTTATGGGCTGGAAAGACGGCGCAATCGAAGCAAGCTTTTCCACCTGGGTGGGCGGCGGCGCGCTCAGCAGGTTGACGTGCCGGACTTTGGCCAACGAAAGCGGGCATCGCTCACGGGCCTTCCCACGGCCCGAGCCTTTCCTCGGGAAAGTGTCCAGCCGCTGATCATCGAAGGGTGTCGTAGAACGAGAACCTCTTCGGAATTCAGATCGGAATATGCAAGCGAGTTCAATGTCATGCTCCAGATAGCACTCGTGCTGTTGGCTGGTGGCGGAATTCGTATGTCTGAACTGTTCAACCTGTATGTGGACGACATCAATGCGGATCGAGTTCGCCTTTACCATCCTGCACAGGGGCGGGCACGATGGGCTTCAGGGGGAAGAATTCAGGAGGGAACCCGCACGAAGTTTCTCGCTGAGGTGTACGGTCGGGTGCCGCGTACTCAGATGGTCGAACACAAAGAGTACATCGGCTGGAAAAACATGCTGTTGGAGGACACCAAGGGCAATTTCTCGGTGGTCCACTGGCTTGATCCCGAATGGGGAAGCCTGTTCAAGGCCCTGCACCGCATTTACCTCCGAGAGGTGCGACCCAGGACGCCAGATCATCCGTATTATTTCGTGAGCCTGGACAGGGATAATTTCGGGTCTCCCTGGACTGCCAACGCATTCCGTCAGGCTTTCAACGACGCTCTGCGACGCATCGGCCTCGAACCCAATCGAGATGCGGGTTTGAATCCCCACGGCCTCCGGCATCGCTACGGGCAGAGCTTGGCGGACATGAACCTACCCGCGCAGGTGATCCAGTATGCGCTTCACCATACAAGCATTCTGTCGCAGCAGGTCTACACCCGCCCGACACCGGACAAAATCAACGAGGCTCTCCGCGTTGCAGCAGAACGGTTCGACAGAGGCGACTTGGCCACCTTCGCGGAACTCGACGGGGAATTTTGGAAGTCTGACCGTTTGAAGCTGTTCTCGGCCTGGGGCGGCCTCCGCCAAATCGGCAATTAGGGGGATTTAATGACGAAAATCCACAGCAAGTGGGTGACCACCACCGCCGCTGAGTTTGAGAGCGATTACGACGGCAAAACCATCCTGTTCAACAACGACCCCCAGCGGCTCTGCCTTCTGAAAACGGATGTCGCTGAATGGCGGGAAATGATCGCGGAATGGACCCAGTTCGTCGTCAGAAACTATTCGGGACGCCGATGGAAGGAATGTATTCGCGCACGAGAATTCCTCGCAGCCGTGACCCGCATCAACTCCGTTGAGGAAATCGTCGATCCCCTGGAAACCCTTCTTTCACATCACGATGACCACCAAAACCGCACCAAGGCCATCTTCACTCGCCTTCTGATGTTGGCCTACGCAAGGGGTTTCATCCTGTTTCCAATCGGCATGGGCCTGAATGTGTGCGAGTGGACAGGCAACAAACTTCGCTACTATCCGCTATTCGAGGAGTTTGTGAGCCGCACCTTCGACCCGAACGTAGCCGCCTTCATGCACCAGCAGGAACAGAAGGGGTCTGCCTATGGGCGAATCATCTCGGGTTTGTTTCTGGCCACGACGGTTCGGACCTCGACCGATCTTTCGGAAGCCTTCGTCGATCATGCGTGGACGTGTCTGCGGGACTACCCGCCTGGGGCGGAAATGGTCCCCAGGTTCCGTCAGCTTTGGTCTGCCATGCTTGAATTCATGGCCGATGAAATTCACCGTCAGAACCCCCTCGTTCCGCGACCGCATTACTCCGCCATGGTGCGAGAAAGGAAGGAAGACAATTACCGGAAACGGTTGCCGCGCGACTGGAACTGGTTGCCAGTGGAGCTTGCGGCTTGGGCTGAGGAGTTGGATATCTATAGGCGAGAGAAGGTGACAAAGCGTAGCGTTCAGCTACTTAGCCGACTGCGCCCCTTTGCTAACTTCCTCGTGTCGCTCGGGCCGGAATGCCCAACAACGCCAGCAGAGTTTCACCGCCACCACGTCATACGTCGGAAAGGCTCACCCTCGATCACGCTGGTCGAGTACCTGTCCCAGCCTCAGTTCAATATGAGCAGACTTACGATCCGGCGCATCGGCCTCGAAATACGTCGTCTTTTTGACGAATGGCATGACCGGGTATTGCCGGGAGATCAATGGCGCAACCCTGTCCAAATCGAGGACCTGCCTCCGCCCGAAGCAGGATCGGCGAAATCGGATAAGGAGGTGATGCCTGCTCGGATCGTTCGCTTAGCCAAAGACATCATCGCGCGAAACGATTTCGAGTGGCCGAGGTCGATGAAAGCGGACTACCAGGAATGGCTGAACCCTGAGACGGGTAAGCTAGGCTGTATCGACATTCAGCTTGCGCCGGTGGCGCTGCCGTGATTCACCGGGTCAGGACTTCTGGCTCGGTGGAACATGGCGAAGCGATACGAACTGACCTCAGCGCAATGGACGCGGATTGAGA
>JAFAAW010000155.1 GCA_023426365.1 Pseudomonadota bacterium | reverse complement strand
GCGCCAGGGCCCGCGCATGACCGCCCCGCCGGCCCCCGGCGGCATCCCCGGCCGTCAGGGTCCGCGCATGACCGCGCCGCCCGGCCCGGTGCCGCCCGTGCGCACCACCCTGCCCGCCGGCACCGCTCCGGCCCGCCCGGCCGAAGAGGACGAGGACGAGGTCGCGCGCAAGAAGGCCGCCGTCCACAAGCCAGTGCCGGTCAAGCGCACCGAGCCGCGCCGCCGCACCGGCAAGCTGACCATCACCGACGCGCTGACCGACGACGACCGCGGTGAACGCGGCCGCTCGCTGGCCGCCGTCAAGCGCGCCCGCGAGCGCGAGCGCCTGAAGAATCTCCAGAAGGGGGCCGAGAAGGTCATCCGCGACGTCATCATCCCCGAAAGCCTGACCGTTCAGGAACTGGCGAACCGCATGGCCGAGCGTGGCGGCGACGTCATCAAGACGCTGATGCGCATGGGCGTGATGGCCACCATCAACCAGACCATCGACGCCGACACCGCCGAGCTGGTGGTGGCCGAGTTCGGCCACAACTTCAAGCGCGTGTCCGATGCCGACGTGCTGGTGGGCCTGGAAGGCGACAGCGACACCGATGCCGAGCTGGCCACCCGTCCGCCGGTGGTCACCATCATGGGCCACGTGGACCACGGCAAGACCTCGCTGCTGGACGCGCTGCGCGAAACCGACGTGGTGTCGGGCGAAGCCGGCGGCATCACCCAGCACATCGGCGCCTATCAGGTGACCCTGCCGTCGAACGCGAAGATCACCTTCATCGACACTCCCGGCCACGAAGCCTTCACCGCCATGCGCGCCCGCGGCGCCAAGGTGACGGACATCGTGGTGCTGGTGGTGGCCGCCGATGACGGCATCATGCCGCAGACGGTCGAGGCCATCCGCCACGCCAAGGCTGCGGCCGTGCCGATCATCGTCGCCATCAACAAGATCGACAAGCCCGACGCCAATCCCGACCGCGTCCGCCAGGAACTGCTGCAGCACGAACTGGTGACCGAGGATCTGGGCGGCGACGTGCTCACGGTCGAGGTGTCGGCCAAGAAGCGCATGAACTTGGCGAAGCTGGAGGAGGCCATCCTCCTGCAGGCCGAAATCCTCGACCTCAAGGCCAATGCCGGCCGTGCCGCCCAGGGCACCGTGGTTGAAGCCAAGATGGAAAAGGGCCGCGGCCCGGTCGCCACCGTGCTGGTCCAGAAGGGCACGCTCCGCGTGGGCGACGTCTTCGTGGCCGGTGCCGAGTGGGGCAAGGTGCGCGCGCTGATCGACGACAAGGGCAACCGCGTCGAGCAGGCCGGTCCCTCCACCCCGGTGGAAGTGCTGGGTCTGGATGGCGTGCCCGCCGCCGGCGACGATTTCATCGCCGTCGAGGACGAGGCCCGCGCCCGCGAGATCGCCGGCTACCGCCAGCGCAAGGACCGCGAGGCCAAGGCCAAGCTGGCCCAGCGCGGCACGCTCGAGCAGATGTTCTCGGCCATCAAGGCCGGCGAGGCCAAGGAACTGCCGGTCGTCATCAAGGGCGACGTGCAGGGTTCCATCGAGGCGATCATCGGCGCGGTCGAGAAGATCGGCAACGACGACGTCAAGGTGCGCGTGCTGCATTCCGCCGTGGGTGCGGTCAACGAGTCGGATATCACCCTGGCCAAGGCCTCGGGCGGCATCATCATCGGCTTCAACGTCCGCGCCAATCCGCAGGCCCGCGACATGGCCCGCCGTGACGGCGTGGACATCCGCTACTACTCGATCATCTACGACGTCACCGACGACATGCGGAAGATCCTGTCGGGCATGCTGGCGCCGACGCTCAAGGAAAACTTCCTGGGCTACGCCAACATCCGCGAAGTCTTCAACATCACCAAGGTCGGCAAGGTGGCGGGCTGCATGATCACCGAAGGCGTGGTCAAGCGTGGCGCCGGTGTCCGCCTGCTGCGCGACAATGTGGTCATCCACTCGGGCGAGCTGAGCCAGCTCAAGCGCTTCAAGGACGACGTCAAGGAAGTGCGCGAGGGCTATGAGTGCGGCATGTCGTTCGCCAATTACGACGACATCCGCGTCGGCGACGTGATCGAGTGCTTCGAGATCGAAGAAGTGGCCGCGACCCTGTAAGGGGAGCGGTCACCCCTTCCCTCTCGCCGGAGTGAAAGCCATGTCCAAGGGACATAAGGCACCCTCGCAGCGCCAGTTGCGCGTGGGCGAGGAACTGCGTCACGTCATCGCCAACATCATCGAACGCGGCGACATTCGCGACCCCGATCTGGCGGGGCGCGCCATCACCGTGACCGAGGTGCGTATCAGCCCCGACCTCAAGAACGCCACCGTGTTCGTGGTGCCCCTGGGCGGCGGCGATTGCCAGCCGATCCTGAACGGGCTGAAGCGCGCCAAGCCGTTCCTGCGCCACGAGATCGCCCGTTCGGTCGATCTGCGCGCCGTGCCGAACCTGTCGTTCGAGCCCGACGTCAGCTTCGACGAGGCCAGCAAGATCGACGCCCTGCTGCGCAGCCCCGAGGTGCGCCGCGACCTGGGCGGCGACGGCGAATTCTCGCGCCGCTTCGATCCCGACTCGCTGGAAGGCGAGGACGACGGCGAATAGAATTTTTTGACACGGATGGACACGGATAGACACGGATGAGGTTCCTTATCCGTGTTCATCCGTGTCCATCGGTGTCATTTCATTAGGTGCATCCCCATGGCCCGCAAGCGCAAAGGCATCCCCATCGACGGCTGGCTGGCCATCGACAAGCCGCTCGGCATCGGTTCCACCCAGGTGGTGTCCATGGTGCGGCGGCTGACCAACGCCGCCAAGGTGGGCCATGGCGGCACGCTGGACCCGCTGGCCTCGGGCATTCTTCCCATCGCGCTGGGCGAGGCGACCAAGACGGTGGCCTATGTGATGGATGGGGCCAAGACCTACCGCTTCCAGGTGCGCTGGGGCCAGGCCACCGGCACCGACGACAAGGAAGGCGAGGTCACCGAAACCTCGCCCGTCCGCCCGACCGCCGAACAGATCGCCGCCGTGCTGCCGCGTTTCATGGGCGCCATCGAACAGGTGCCGCCCGCCTATTCCGCCATCAAGGTGGATGGCGAACGCGCCTACGACCTGGCCCGCGCCGGCGAGGCGGTGGAGTTGAAGGCGCGTATCGTGCAGGTGACGGCGCTGCGCTTCCTGGGCGCGCCCGATGCCGACCACGGCGATTTCGAGGTGGAGTGCGGCAAGGGCACCTACGTGCGTTCGCTCGGGCGCGATCTGGCCCGCGCGCTGGGCACGGTCGGGCACATTTCCGTGCTGCGGCGGGTTGCCTGCGGCCCGTTCAATGAAACCAATGCGATTCCCCTGGACAAGTTTGCCGAGGTGGGGCAAGGTCCCGCACTTCGGTCCCATCTGCTTCCGGTCGAGACCGCGCTGGACGACATCCCGGCGCTGGCCCTGACGGAGGCGGAGGCCCGGCGCCTCCACAGCGGGCAGGCGTTGCCGGTCAACCGGCTGACCCATGCCCTGCCACCCGGCGCCATCGGTTCGGACATCGTGTTCCGGGCCATGTGCGGCGAGTGGCTGGTGGCGCTGGCGCGCATCGAGGGCGGAGCGATCCGCTCGGTGCGCGTGATGAATCTCCAACTCGACTCAATAGGAGAAAACGATGTCGATCACTCCCGAGCGCAAGGCTGAGGTTGTCAAGGAATTCGCCACCCACGAGGGCGACACCGGTTCGCCGGAAGTCCAGGTGGCCATTCTGTCGGAGCGCATCCGCAACCTGACCGAGCACCTGAAGGAGCACAAGAAGGATTTCCACTCGCGTCGCGGCCTGCTGATCATGGTCGGTCAGCGCCGTCGCATGCTGGATTACCTCAAGGAGGTCAACAAGGCCCGCTATGAAGCGCTGATCGCCCGCCTGGGCCTGCGCAAGTAACGGTCTTGTCCGGTGGCCCTGGGTTTCGGCCCGGATCGCCGGTATATATTTTGCGGATCGCGCCGGGGTCGCTCCCGGTGCCGAGGCCCGCGCGGGGAAGGGTCCCTGCGCGGGCGCCCGCATTTGGCGCTGGCGTTTGTTGCCCATGGAAGAAATTTGGGGCCGCCATCGCCGATACGCCCGCATCGCAGCAATCCGGCGGCGATGCGAACGGATAAGGAATGACCGTATGTCGATGTTCAATGTCACCCGCAAGGAACTCACCTGGGGTGGGCGCAAGCTGGTTCTGGAAACCGGCAAGATCGCCCGTCAGGCTGACGGCGCCGTGCTGGCCACCTATGGCGACACCACCGTGCTGTGCACCGTCGTCGCCGCCAAGTCGATCAAGCCGGGCGTGGACTTCTTCCCGCTGACCGTGAATTACCAGGAAAAGGCTTTCGCCGCCGGTAAGATCCCCGGCGGCTTTTTTAAGCGCGAAGGCCGCCCGAGCGAGAAGGAGACCCTGGTCTCCCGCCTGATCGACCGCCCGATCCGCCCGCTGTTCGCTGACGGCTTCCGCAACGAGACGCAGGTCATCTGCACCGTGCTGTCGCACGACATGGAGAACGATCCCGACATCGTGTCCATGATCGGCGCCTCGGCCGCGCTGTGCATCTCGGGCGTGCCCTTCATGGGCCCCATCGGTGCCGCCCGCGTCGGTTACATCGACGGCCAGTACGTGCTGAACCCGACCCTGGCCCAGATCGCCGAGACCCAGCTCGACCTGGTCGTCGCCGGCACCCAGGAAGGCGTGCTGATGGTGGAATCGGAAGCCAAGGAGCTGTCCGAGGAAATCATGCTGGGCGCCGTCACCTTCGGCCACAAGGAATTCCAGGCGGTCATCAACGCCATCATCGAGATGGCCGAAACCTGCGCCAAGGAGCCGTGGGAAATCGCCGGCCCGGTGCCGGAAGTGGCCGTGGTGCGCAAGAAGTTCGAGGATTCGGGCGTCGTCGCCGGCCTGGCCGAAGCCTACAAGATCGTCAAGAAGCAGGACCGCTACGCCGCCGTCGGCGAGGTCAAGAAGAAGGCGATCGAGTCGCTGGGCGACAACGCCGCCGAGCTGGCGGTCGCCCCCGCCATCCTCAAGGACCTGGAGTCCGAGGTTGTGCGCGGCAACATCCTGAAGACCGGCAAGCGCATCGACGGCCGCGACACCAAGACGGTGCGCGCCATCGAGGTGGACGTGGGCGTGCTGCCGCGTGCCCATGGCTCGGCGCTGTTCACCCGCGGCGAGACCCAGGCCCTGGTGGTCGCCACCCTGGGCACCGGCCAGGACGAGCAGATCATCGACCAGCTGGCGGGCGAGTACCGCGAGCACTTCATGCTGCACTACAACTTCCCGCCCTATTCGGTCGGTGAAGCGGGCCGCATGGGTTCCCCGGGCCGCCGCGAGATCGGCCACGGCAAGCTGGCCTGGCGCGCCGTGCATCCGATGCTGCCGGCCAAGGACGCCTTCCCCTACACCATCCGCGTGGTGTCGGAGATCACCGAGTCGAACGGCTCGTCCTCCATGGCCACCGTGTGCGGCTCGTCGCTCGCCATGATGGACGCCGGCGTGCCGCTGGCCCGTCCCGTGGCCGGCATCGCCATGGGCCTGATCAAGGAAGGCAACGACTTCGCCGTGCTGTCCGACATCCTGGGTGACGAAGATCACCTGGGCGACATGGACTTCAAGGTGGCCGGCACCGAAGCCGGCGTCACCGCCCTGCAGATGGACATCAAGATCACCTCGATCACCGAGGAGATCATGAAGATCGCCCTGGCCCAGGCCAAGGACGGTCGCATCCACATCCTGGGCGAGATGAACAAGGGCCTGTCCACCGCCCGCGACGAGGTCTCGGGCAACGCTCCGCGCATCACCACCTTCAACATCCCGAAGGAAAAGATCCGCGAAGTGATCGGCACCGGCGGCAAGGTCATCCGCGAAATCTGCGAGCAGACCGGCGCCAAGATCGACATCGAGGACGACGGCACCATCAAGGTCGCCTCGAGCGACGTCGATGCCGCCCAGCGCGCCATCGACTGGATCCGCGGCATCGTCGCCGAGCCGGAGATCGGCGTGATCTATAACGGCAAGGTCGTGAAGGTGGTCGATTTCGGCGCCTTCGTGAACTTCCTGGGGTCGCGCGACGGCCTGGTCCACATCTCGGAAATCAGCCGCGAGCGCGTCGCCAAGACCGCCGACGTGCTGAAGCAGGGCGATGTGGTCAAGGTCAAGGTCCTGGGCTTCGACGACCGCGGCAAGGTCAAGCTGTCCATGAAGTGCGTGGACCAGGAGACCGGCGAGGACATCACCGCCCAGATCGAGGCGGAGCGTGCCGAGCGCCGCAAGGACAAGGACAAGAAGGGCGGCGACGCCGAGTAATCGGCCTCGTCCCTTTCAGGGAATGGGAAGCGGGTCGCGCAAGCGGCCCGCTTTCTTTTTGCGCGCGTTCCCAGGGGGGCAGAGTTTCTTAGCATTGGGAATTCAGCCAAAGTGGCCGTCCGCCCCATCGGCCTGGCGACGCTCGGCCGGTCGCGGGACACGGATCGGGATAGATCCGCGGCGATCTGTGTTCATCGGCGTCCATCGGCGTGCCATTGGCCACCAGGGCCGGATTTTGGGTCCGCCTCCGCCGCGCGCGGGAGAGGGGGAAAAACGAAAACCCCCGCGTCCCAAGGGGGCGCGGGGGCTTCGGTTCGCTCGGTTTCGGAGCCTCGAGGAGAGGCCACTCCGACTTAGCGAGTGGGAACGGGTTTCTCGCCGCTGTAGTCGTAGAAGCCGCGGCCGGTCTTGCGACCCAGCCAACCGGCCTCCACATACTTCACCAGCAGCGGGCAGGGACGGTACTTGGTGTCGGCCAGACCGTCGTGCAGCACGTGCATGATCGCCAGACAGGTGTCCAGGCCGATGAAATCGGCCAGTTCCAGCGGACCCATGGGGTGGTTGGCGCCCAGCTTCATGGCGGTGTCGATGGAATCCACCGAGCCGACGCCCTCGTACAGGGTGTACACCGCCTCGTTGATCATGGGCAGCAGGATGCGGTTGACGATGAAGGCGGGGAAGTCTTCGGCCGAAACCGGCGACTTGCCCAGCTTGAGCACCATGTCGCGCACCAGGCTGAAGGTTTCCTCGGCGGTGGCGATGCCGCGGATCAGCTCCACCAGTTGCATGACCGGCACCGGGTTCATGAAGTGCATGCCCATGAACTTGGCCGGACGGTCGGTGGAGGCACCCAGGCGGGTGATGGAAATGGACGAGGTGTTCGAGGCGATGTAGGCGTCGGGCTTCAGCACCGGGCAGAGCAGGGCGAAGATCTTGCGCTTGATGGCCTCGTCCTCGGTCGCGGCCTCGATCACCAGGTCGCTGTCGCCGAAATCGGCGTATTGGGTGGTCGGCTTGATGCGGCCCAGGGTGCCGGCCTTCTCGGCCTCGCTGATCTTGCCCTTCGACACCTGACGGGTCAGGTTCTTGTCGATGGTGCCGATACCCTTCCTGAGCGCGTCCTCGGAAACGTCGAGCAGAACCACGTCAAAGCCCGCGGCTGCGCAGACATGGGCGATGCCGCTGCCCATTTGACCGGCGCCTATGACGCCAACAGTTTTGATCGTGATACCCATCTGCCTGCTGCCTCGGGCGTCCCTGTGCCCTCAAAACAATCCGGGCGGGAGCCCCGCCCGGTCCAGTGTCTATT
>JAFAAW010000069.1 GCA_023426365.1 Pseudomonadota bacterium | reverse complement strand
TGGCCTCGCTCATAATGGGAAGCGCCTGACATCACAGGCCGGTGGCAAGGATGGGCCGTTTCTCCGCGCGCATGTCGGGCCGGTAAAGCACCGCGCCGCGCGCTTCGCCACATCCCTTGCCGGTTTTTCCCCACGCGCTGGCAGCCCCAGCCCGGGCGCCCTACTTCCCCACCTCGCAATCGGTATTGCCGTATCGCTGAGAGCACGTGGACGCCGTGCAGTTTTGTATGGCCTGATCCCGTCGCGCCTTGTTGCGATCGACCGTATCGACCACTGTGTACGGCTCGTATTCCGTGCGCGTGCCCTCGGTGCAGGTCGTTGTGGTCGTGCGCCCCTTGTCGGAGGTATTGCAGACGACAACGCCATTGGGAACCCGCACGGCCCGCGTCTTCTGGACGGTAATCTGTTGATAGTCCACGGGGATTTCGGTCAGGTATCTCTCCGCACAAACACTGCGGACCTGCATCCATTCCTCTGTCGCGCACCCCCCGACAGCAAAACACAACCCGGCCATGATCATCCGTCGCATCTGAATCCCCCCTCGCCCCTGCACCGTCGCGAATTCAGCCAAGTCCGCTCCGGTCAAGAGCCTGGGGCTGGCGGCCGGCCGGATGCCGACGCCCCGCCCCTGACGGAAGGCAGAGTAGTGGGTTTCAGGTGCAACCGAAAGGCTGGAGACGCGGTACCGGCGTGCGGCGCCCTGTCATGGCGAGCGGCGTCTCAATCGTCGTCGAACAAGGTGCGGAGCGCCTTGGCCGGGTCGGCAAGGAAGGCCCGGGCAACCCGGTAATGCTCGGTCTGCTCCAGGTCCACGGGGCGAATGGTATCGCCGTCCAGGGACAGCAACTGTGCCCCGGGCAAGGCCATGATGATGGGCGAGTGGGTGGCGATGACGGCCTGGACCCGTCCGCTTCGCTGCCAGTGGCGCAGGATGCGCAGGAACGCCAATTGCCGCGTGGGCGACAGCGCCACTTCGGGTTCATCCAACAGATAGAGGGCGCGGCCCGAGCTGCCGAGCCGGTTGCCGAACAGGGCCAGGAACGATTCGCCGTGGCTTTGCCGGTGCAATTCGCGGCCGCCGTAATTGGCCAGCTCGGCCACCTCGTCGATATAGGTGGACAGCGAGAAGAAGCTTTCCGCCCGGAAGAAGAACCCGTTCGACACCTTGGGCAGCCATGACAGGCGCAGGGCCGGCGCCAGCGCGCTTTCCGCCGCTTCGCCCGGCCGGTGGTCCTGGCTGCCGCCCAGGGCGGGGAAGCCGGCCGCATGGGCGATGGCCTCGACCAGGGTCGATTTCCCCGAGCCGTTCTCCCCCACCAGGATGGTCACCGATGCCCGCAGGTCCAAGATGAAATCGCCGCCCCGCAGAAAGGCCAGATGCTTGAACGGAAAGCGGGCCGGATCGGCCTTGTCGGCGATCAGTTGAATGCGCTTGAGAAAAGGCGCGGGCAGGCGGTCGGATCTCATCGGCGCGTCACCGGGATCTGCACTGGCAACAACCCCGCCAGGATCGGCCGCCGCCCGGCCCGCTGCAACGGGAAATCCTCTATGCCACCATCTTGGCGATCAGGATGGCCGCCGTGGCGATCAGCATGGCGCCGAACAGGCGTTGCAGCGTGCGTTCGGAACAGGCATGGGCGGCGGTCACCCCCAGGCTGACGGTCAGCACGCCGCCCACCGCCAGCGCGCACCCCACCGGCCAATCGACGCGGCCGCCCTGGGCATAGGCGGTCAGCGCGATGGCCGAACTGGGCGTGACCAGGGCAAGCGCCATGCTTTGCGCCGCGCGCTGGCCCAGGCGGAACCAGCCGGTCAGCACCGGGGTCGCCACCAGACCGCCGCCGACGCCCAGCAGGCCCATGCTGCCACCCCCCAACAGGCCGACCAGCGGAACCAGGCGGGGCGACCGCGCCCGCGAGGGCGGTGCCGGTTCCACGCCCCGTGACCCGTCCTGCGGGGCGGCCAGGCGGCCCAATTGCCCCACGCCCAGCGCGGCCAGGAACAGGGCGAAGACCACGCGCAGCACCTGCTGGTCCAGCCCCTGGGCCAGACGGGCGGCGGCCCAGGTGGTCAGCGTCGCCACCACCGCCACCGCCAGCGCGCCGCGCAGGGTGACCGGGTTGCGGCGCACATAGCGCCACCATGCCACCGCCAGATTGGGCACCATCATCACCAGGGCGGTGCCCTGGGCGGTCGCCTGGTCGAGGCCATAGCCCAGCACCAGCACCGGAATGGCCAGAATGCCGCCGCCGATGCCGAACAGGCCGCCGAAGAATCCCAAGGCACCCCCCAAGGCCAGGGCGGGAAGCAGGGCGAGGGCAAGGGTGAAGGACATGACCGGCACGCTTTCGGTTGGCGACCGGCCTAGATTATTCATACCGGGAAGAAGATAAATGACGGCGAGCTTTCTGCACTCGTGCGTCACAGGAACGAATGACCCCATGGACGACACCAGCGATCTTGCCTTCTTCGTCCGTCTGGCCCAGCACCCCACCCTGGCGGCGGCCGCCCAGGACCTAGGCGTGACCCCGCCGGCGGTCAGCCGCCGGCTGGCCGCGCTGGAGCGCCGCTTAGGCGTGCGGCTGCTGAACCGCACCACCCGGCGCCAAAGCCTGACGCCGGAGGGCGAGCGCTATCTGGAGGAAGGCCGCCGCATCCTGGCCGACATCGAGCAGTTGGAGCGCGCGCTCAGCGCCAGCCGCGAAACCCCGCGCGGGCTGTTGCGCATCAATGCCGGCTTCGGCTTCGGCCGCCGCCATCTGGGACCGGCCGTGGCCGAATTCGTCCGCCGCTATCCCGAGGTGGAGATCGTCCTGCACCTCAGCGACCGCCCGCTGGACCTGGCGGCCGAGGCCATGGACATCGGCATCCGGTTCGGGCTGGAGGGCGGCTCGGGCCTGCTGGCGCGCAAGATCGCCTCGAACCGGCGGCGGCTGTGCGCCGCCCCCGCCTATCTGGCCGGCCACCCCGCCCCCGCAAGCCCGCGCGAGCTGGCCAGCCACCAATGCATCGTCATCCGCGAGAACACGCGGGCCTTCAACACCTGGCATCTGGTGTCGGGCGGCGCCCAGGAAACGGTCAAGGTGCATGGCGCGCTGTCGGCCAATCACGGCGAGATCGCGGTGGATTGGGCGCTGGCCGGACACGGCATCCTGCTGCGTTCCGAATGGGACGTGGCCCCCTATCTGCGCTCGGGCGAACTGGTGCCGGTGCTGCCCGAATGGTCGGGACTGGCCGCCGACATTCATGCGGTCTTCCTGGAGCGCCACCATCTATCGGCGAAGGTGCGGCTGTTCCTTGACTTCCTGAGCGAGCGGTTTGCAGACTATCGCCGCGCCGATCCGCGCTGGTAGGGGCGTCTGCGGATTAATCGAGGAAATCGATTTTTTT
This sequence comes from Pseudomonadota bacterium, assembly GCA_023426365.1. Taxonomy (GTDB): domain Bacteria; phylum Pseudomonadota; class Alphaproteobacteria; order Rhodospirillales; family Magnetospirillaceae; genus Magnetospirillum. The sequence continues at coordinate 8,825 of JAFAAW010000069.1, read as the reverse complement.
CATCGGAATAACCCATTTCCTAAATGTGGGTATGGCCCGTAGGATGCCCCTCGTTCCGGTCACCCAACGCTGTGGAGAAAAATCCGATGTCTCTGATCAATACCGAAATCAAGCCCTTCAAGGCCACCGCCTTCAAGAACGGCCAGTTCATCGAAGTGTCGGACGCCGACCTCAAGGGCAAGTGGTCCGTGGTCTTCTTCTATCCGGCCGACTTCACCTTCGTCTGCCCGACCGAGCTGGAAGACCTGGCCGACAATTACGCCGAATTCCAGAAGATGGGCGTCGAGATCTACAGCGTGTCCACCGACACCCATTTCTGCCACAAGGCCTGGCATGACGCCTCGCCGGCCATCAAGAAGATCCAGTACACCATGGTCGGCGACCCGACCGGCACCATCAGCCGCAACTTCGAGGTGATGATCGAGGACGTGGGCCTCGCCGATCGCGGCACCTTCGTGATCGACCCCTCGGGCCGCATCCAGATCGTCGAGATCACCGCCGGCGGCATCGGCCGCGACGCCAAGGAGCTCCTGCGCAAGGTCAAGGCCGCCCAGTACGTGGCCTCCCATCCGGGCGAGGTGTGCCCGGCCAAGTGGCAGGAAGGCGAGAAGACCCTGGCCCCGTCGCTCGACCTGGTCGGCAAGATCTAAGGCCAAGGATACGCATCATCTGCGGCGCGACCGCCCGGCCCCGGGGCATGCCCCCGGGGCCGGGGACGGCCGGGCGGAGTCTGAAAATCCGGGGAGATGAGGATCATGTTTGACGATACCCTGAAGGGCCAGTTGAAGGCCTATTTCGAACGCATCACCCAGCCCATCGAGCTGGTGGCCTCCCTCGATGACGGCGCCAAGTCGCAGGAAATGCTCGAACTGCTGCAGGCCGTCGCCTCGCTGTCCGACAAGATCACCCTGGTGCGCGGCGATGACCCCCGCAAGCCGTCCTTTGCCATCCAGCGGGTCAACAGTGACATCGGCGTGCGCTTCGCCGGCCTGCCCATGGGCCACGAGTTCAACTCGCTGATCCTGGCGCTGTTGCAGGTGGGCGGCCACCCGTCCAAGGAAAGCCAGGACATCATCGCCCAGGTCCAGGCGCTGGACGGCTCCTACGAATTCGAAACCTATTTCTCGCTGTCGTGCCAGAACTGCCCCGACGTGGTGCAGGCGCTGAACCTGATGGCGGCGCTGAACCCGCGGATCAAGCACGTCGCCATCAACGGCGCGCTGTTCCAGGACGAGGTGAGCGCGCGCCAGGTGATGGCGGTGCCGGCGGTGTTCCTGAACGGCGAGCCGTTCGCCCAGGGCCGCATGGGGCTGGAGCAGATCATCGCCAAGCTGGACACCGGCGCCGCCGCCCGCGAGGCCGAGAAGATCAAGACCAAGGACGCCTTCGACGTCCTGGTGGTGGGCGGTGGCCCGGCCGGCGCCGCCTCGGCGGTGTATTCGGCGCGCAAGGGCATCCGCACCGGCGTGGTGGCCGAACGCTTCGGCGGCCAGGTGCTGGACACCATGGACATCGAGAACCTGATCAGCGTGCCCCACACCGAAGGCCCCAAGCTGGGCGCCGCGTTGGAGGCCCACGTCAAGCAGTACGACGTGGACATCATGAATCTGCAGAAGGCGGACAAGCTGGTGCCCGCCGCCAGCCCCGGCGGCCTGATCGAGGTGCATCTGGCCAGCGGCGCCACCGTCAAGGCGCGCTCGGTCATCCTGTCCACGGGGGCGCGCTGGCGCACCATGAACGTGCCCGGCGAGGACCAGTACCGCAACAAGGGCGTGGCCTTCTGCCCGCACTGCGACGGCCCGCTGTTCAAGGGCAAGCGCGTGGCGGTGATCGGCGGCGGCAATTCGGGCGTGGAAGCGGCCATCGACCTGGCCGGCATCGTCGCCCATGTCACCCTGATCGAGTTCGACAGCAAGCTGCGCGCCGACGCGGTGCTGCAGGCCAAGCTGAACAGCCTGCCCAACGTCCGGGTGATCACCTCGGCGCTGACCACCGAGGTGCTGGGCGACGGCGCCAAGGTGACCGGGCTGGCCTATAAGGACCGCACCACCGACCAGGCCCACACCGTGGACCTGGAAGGCATCTTCGTCCAGATCGGCCTGGTGCCCAACACCGAGTGGCTGAAGGGCGTGGTGGAACTGACCCCGCGCGGCGAGATCGTCGTCGATGCCAAGGGCCAGACCTCGGTGCCCGGCGTGTTCGCCGCCGGCGACGCCACCACCGTGCCCTACAAGCAGATCATCATCGCCATGGGCGAGGGCGCCAAGGCGGCGCTGTCGGCCTTCGACCACCTGATCCGGCTGGCCCCGGCGGACGCCGTCGCCGCCTAAGCGGACAAGCCTGATCCACCGAAGCAGCCCGGCCCCGTGCCGGGCTGTTTTGCGTTGCGGGCACGGGTCCGGCCGCCGTCCGACTGCCGCCCGTCAGGACGGGCGGCGGGCGCGGACCGCCGCCACCGTCTGCGCGGCGGTGCGGCGCAAAATTTCCAGCAGCGCGGTCACGTCCGCTTGGCCGGCCTTCGCCATGCTCTCGATGCGGGCGGCGTCGGCCGACAGCCGCACGAAGCCCAGATTGGCCGCGGCACCCTTGACGGCATGGGCGGTCGAGGCGATGGCCGGGCAGGCCCCGGCCGCCACCGCCGCCGCCACCTTGCCGATGCTGGCGTCCAGATCGGCCAGATAGGCATCCACCAGCGCGGCGAATTCGCCGGGGTCCAGGGCTTCGGCCAGGCCCTCCTGGGCGGGGATGTCCACCAGCGGCTCGTGCGGGCGCGGCGGATGAGGATTGCTCATGTGGTTGTGCCCGCTCCATCCGCCTTCGACGCGATCAAACGCCGCCGTGCCGGCGGGGGGGCGTGACAGGTCCGCCGGCCGGGCTTGCGTCCTTCCACATTAGCAGAGCGGCCACCATGTGCGGCAAGGGGGATGCGCCGCCGCCGCGACCATGCTGTGATGCAGCCCGGCGCGGCCGCGCCAACGCCCGCCCTGTCGCGAAGGATGCCCGCCATGACCGCCCTGTCCGATCCCCGTGCCTTTCTGCGCGGCCTGTTCGACGCCGCCGTGGCGGCGGCGCTGCCCACCGCCGGCATCGGCGCCTTTCTGCCACCGCCGCCCAAGGGGCGCACCCTGGTGGTCGGCGCGGGCAAGGGCGCGGCGGCCATGGCCAGCGCGGTGGAGGCCGTGTGGCAAGGTCCGCTGTCGGGGCTGGTGGTGACCCGCTACGGCCACGGCTGCCCCACCCGCGCGGTCGAGGTGGTCGAGGCCGGGCACCCCAATCCCGACGCCGCCAGCCAGGAGGCCGCGCGCCGCATCCTGGCCATGGCCGCCGACCTGACCGCGGACGACCACCTGCTGTGCCTGATTTCGGGGGGCGGGTCGGCGCTGATGGCGCTGCCGGCGCCGGGCCTGAGTCTGGACGACAAGCAGGCGGCGACGCGCGAGCTGCTGCGGTGCGGCGCGGCCATCGGCGAGATCAATGCGGTGCGCAAGCACCTGTCGGCCATCAAGGGCGGCCGGCTGGCCGCCGCCGCATGGCCGGCGCCGGTGACCACGCTGATGATCTCGGACGTGCCGGGCGACGACCCCTCGGTCATCGCCTCGGGCCCCACCGTGGCCGATCCATCCACCTTCGCCGATGCGCTGGCGGTGGTGGCGAAGTACGGCATCGCCCTGCCCCAGGCGGTGCGCCGCCATCTGGAACGCGGCGCCGAGGAAAGCCCCAAGCCCGGCGACCCCCGGCTGGCAGGCGCCAGCGCGAAACTGATCGCCACCCCCCAGGGCGCGCTGGAGGCCGCCGCGGGCGTCGCCCGCGCCGCCGGCATCACGCCGCTGATCCTGGGCAACGCCATCGAGGGCGAAGCGCGCGAGGTGGCCCGCGTCATGGCCGCCATCGCCCAGCAGGCGGCACGGCACGGCCAGCCGGCGGCCGCCCCATGCGTGCTGTTGTCGGGCGGCGAGACCACGGTGACGGTGCGCGGGCATGGGCGCGGTGGCCGCAACGCCGAATTCCTGCTGGCGCTGGCGGTGGCGCTGGGCGGCCACCAGCGGGTGTGGGCCATCGCCTGCGACACCGACGGCATCGACGGCACCCAGGACAATGCCGGCGCCCTGCTGGCCCCGGACACCCTGGCACGCGCCGCCGCCTTGGGCGTGGATGCCAAGGCGCGCCTGGCCGACAATGACGGCTATGGCTTCTTCGCGGCGCTCGACGATCTGGTGGTGACCGGGCCGACGCGCACCAACGTCAACGATTTCCGCGCCGTGCTGATCCTGCCCGCAGGCCGGTGAACAGCGCCAGCGCCCCCAGCGCGCACAGCGCGATCACCCCGGCCATGGGCAGGGCGGTATCCTCGCCCGCCAGTCCCACCAGCGGGGCGGCCAGCGCCCCGACCAGGAAGCGCAGCGTGCCCAGCAGCGCCGAGGCCGAGCCGGCACTGCGCCCGTGATTGGTCAGCGCCAGGGCGGAGGCGTTGGGGGCGATCAGTCCCTGCGACGCCACCACGGCGAACAGCCCGCCCAGCACCGGGGCAAGGCCCAGTCCCAGCAGCACCGCACCTTGCAGGAACAGCGCGCCGGCCGCCAGCCCGACCAGCCCCGCCCCCATCAGGCGCTGCGGCCCCAGGCGATGGACCAGCCGGCCGTTGACCTGGGAGAGCGCGATCAGGCCCAGCGCGTTCAGGCCGAACACCAGGGCGAAATCCTGGGCGGAAATGCCGTAGAGCCTTTGCAGGACGAAGGGCGAGCCGGCGATATAGGCGAACATGGCGCCGAAGGACAGGCCGGCCACGCCGGCATTGCCCAGGAACACGCGATCGCGCAGCACGCCCGCGAACGCCGCCAGGGCCGAACGCAGGTCGCCCGCGTGGCGCCGCTCCACCGGCAGGGTTTCCGGCAGCATGCGCGCCGACACCGCCAGCAGCGCCAGCCCGGCCCCGGCCAGCACCAGGAAAATGCCGTGCCACGACACCACCCGCAGCACCTGGGCCCCCAGCACGGGGGCCAGGATGGGCGCCAGACCCATCACCAGCATCAGCATGGAGAAGAACCGCGCCGCCGCCGCGCCGTGGGTCAGGTCGCGCGCCACCGCGGTGGCGATCACCAGCGCCGCCGATCCCGCCAGGCCTTGCGCGAAGCGCGCCGCCACCAGCAGGGGCGCCGTCGGCGCCAGCGCACACAGCACGCTCATGGCGGCGTAGATGGCCAGTCCGGCGAACAGCGGCCGCCGCCGCCCCACCGCGTCCGACACCGGCCCCACCAGCAACTGCCCCAGCGCCAGCCCCAGGATGCAGGCCGACAGGCTGGCCTGGATCATGGAGGGTGCGGCGGCCAGGTCGCCCGCGATGTGCGGCAGCGCCGGCAGGTACATGTCGATGGACAGCGGCCCCAGCGCGGTGATGGCACCCAGGCACAGGACGATGCGAAGCGGCGGTTTGTCGGACATGGCTTCCTGCCGGTGGCTTACCACCTTCACCTATAGCGCCGGGGGCGGTCTGGCAACCCGTGTCCCATCGCGGTGGTCATGCGCGCCGCTCACGGCTTTCGGCCGCGCCCGCAGGACGGCAGCCGTGCATGCGAAAAGGCCCCCCGGCGCGAAAAAGCCCCCGGCTGGTCGCCGGGGGCCTTTCGCACATCTGCCCGCTTACTCGGCCGCGACGGCCGGGGCGTTGCTGACCGGGTGTTCCAGCCGCGACAGCATTTCCTTCGGCACCACCTGGCGGAACTTGGGCAGCTCGCGCGCCCAGTCGGCCAGCAGGCTTTCGGCCCAATGGCTCTGGGTTTCGGCCACGTGTTCCTGGATCAGCGCCTTCAGCACGCCCTGCCAGTGCTCGGTCTCCACCTTCTGCCAGATCACGCTGTCGGGGTTGACCTTGGCGTCGAAGGTGGCGTCGGCGTCGTAGACGAAGGCCATGCCGCCGGTCATGCCGGCCGCGAAATTGGCGCCGACGGACCCGAGGATGACCACGTTGCCGCCGGTCATGTACTCGCAGCCGTTGGAGCCGCAGCCCTCGATCACCGCGGTGGCGCCCGAGTTGCGCACGGCGAAGCGTTCGCCCGCCTGGCCCGCCGCGAACAGCTTGCCCGCGGTGGCGCCGTACAGCACGGTGTTGCCGATGATGGTGTTCTCGTTGGACTTGAGCGGGCTGGAGACCGGCGGCCGCACCACGATGGTGCCGCCCGACAGGCCCTTGCCCACATAGTCGTTGGAGTCGCCGAACACCTCGAGCTTGAGGCCCTGCACCGCGAAAGCGCCCAGGCTTTGTCCGCACGAGCCGCGCAGACGCACGGTGATGTGGCCCGGCTGCAGGCCGGTCATGCCGTACTTGCGGGTGATCTTGTGGCTCAGCTTGGTGCCGATGGCGCGCTGGACGTTGCGCACGTTGTAGGTCAACTGCATCTTCTCGCCCTCTTCAAGGGCCGGGGCGGCGTCCTTGATGATCTGGGCGTCCAGGGTCTCGGGGACCTCGTTGCGTTCCTCCTGGGTGCAATAGCGGGCGTGGCCGCCGGCATCGGCCTGGGCCAGCAGCGGGTTGAGGTCGAGGTCGTCCAGATGTTCGGCGCCGCGGCTGACCTGCTTGAGCAGGTCGGTGCGGCCGATGATCTCGTTGAGGGAGCGCACGCCGAGCGAGGCGAGAATTTCGCGCACTTCCTCGGCGATGAAGCTGAACAGGTTGACCACCTTGTAGGGGCTGCCGGTGAACTTGGCGCGCAGCGCCGGGTCCTGGGTGCACACGCCCACCGGGCAGGTGTTGGAATGGCACTGGCGGACCATGATGCAGCCCATGGCAATCAGGCTGGTGGTGCCGATGCCGAATTCCTCGGCGCCCAGCATGGCGGCGATGACGATGTCGCGGCCGGTCTTGAGGCCGCCATCGGTGCGCAGCTTGACGCGGTGGCGCAGGCGGTTGAGCGTCAGCACCTGATGGGCTTCGCTCAGGCCCAGCTCCCACGGCAGGCCGGCGAACTTGATGGAGGTCTGCGGGCTTGCCCCGGTGCCGCCCACGTTGCCCGACACCAGGATGGTGTCGGCCTTGGCCTTGGCCACGCCGGCGGCGATGGTGCCGATGCCGGAACGCGACACCAGCTTGACCGTCACCTTGGCCTGCGGGTTGATCTGCTTGAGATCATAGATGAGCTGGGCCAGGTCCTCGATCGAGTAGATGTCGTGGTGCGGCGGCGGGCTGATCAGGGTCACGCCGGGGGTGGCGTGGCGCAGCTTGGCGATTTCCACCGTCACCTTGAAGCCGGGCAACTGGCCGCCCTCGCCGGGCTTGGCGCCCTGCGCCACCTTGATCTCGATCTCGCGGCACATATTGAGGTATTCGGCGGTGACGCCGAACCGGCCCGACGCGATCTGCTTGACCGCCGAATTGGCGTTGTCGCCGTTGGGACGCGGGCGATAGCGCTCGCGATCCTCGCCGCCCTCGCCCGACACCGACTTGGCGCCGATGCGGTTCATGGCGATGTTGAGCGCGCCGTGCGCCTCGGGGCTGAGCGCGCCCAGCGACATGCCGGGGGTCAGGAAGCGCTTGCGGATTTCGGTGATGCTTTCCACCTCGTCCACGCTGATGGGGTTGCCGGCCGGCTTGAAATCCAGCAGATCGCGGATGGTGATGGGCGGCAACCGCCGCATGCCCTCGGAATACTTCTTGTAGAGGGAATAGCTGTCGGTGTTGCACGCGCTTTGCAGCGTGTGGATCAGGGTGCCGTCGAAGCTGTGCGCCTCCTGGCCGCGGCGGAAGCGGTAGAAACCGCCGATGGGCAGGACGGCCGCGTCCACGCCGAACGCCTTGGCGTGCTGCTCGATGGTGGTCTTTTCCACGCCGTTCAGGCCGATGCCCGAGATGCGGCTGGTCATGCCGGGGAAGAACTCCGCCACCAGCGAGCGCGACAGGCCGATGGCCTCGAAGTTGTAGCCGCCGCGATAGGAGCTGATGACCGAGATGCCCATCTTGGACATGATCTTCAGCAGGCCCTGGTCGATGGCCTTCTTGTAATTGCGCACGCCCTCTTCCAGGGTCAGGCCGGGGAACAGGCCGCGACGCCAGCGATCGGCGATGGCCTCCTGGGCCAGGTAGGCGTTGACCGTGGTGGCGCCGACGCCGATCAGCACGGCGAAGTAATGCACGTCCAGCGCCTCGCCCGAACGGACGTTGAGGCTGGTCCAGGTGCGCAGGCGCTCGCGCACCAGATGGGAATGCACGCCGCCGGCGGCCAGGATCATGGGCAGGCCGGCGCGGTTCTCGCCGATGGCCTTGTCCGACAGGATCAGGTGGGTGCAGCCGGCGCGCACGGCCTCTTCCGCCTCGCGGCGAACGCGGTTGAGCGCGTCGCGCAGCGCATGCTCGCCCTCGTTGGGGTCGAAGGTGCAGTCGATCTCGGCCGCCGCCTCGCCCATGTAGCGGCGCATGGCCTCGAACTCGGCGTTGGACAGCACCGGGCTGTCCAGCGCCAGCACGTCGCACTGGCTCTCGTGCTCGTCCAGGATGTTACCCAGATTGCCCAGGCGGGTGCGCAAGCTCATCACCCGCGATTCACGCAAGGAATCGATCGGCGGATTGGTGACCTGGCTGAAATTCTGGCGGAAGAAATGGTGCAGGCCGCGATAATGGTCGGACAGCACCGCCAGCGGCGCGTCGTCGCCCATGGAGCCGACGGCTTCCTTGCCTTCCTCGACCATGGGCTGCAGGATCAGCTCCATATCCTCCATGGTCAGGCCATAGGCGAGCTGGCGGCGCTTGAGTTCCTCGGCCGACAGTTCCACCGGCTCGGGCGCGCCGGTCTTGACCAGGCTGTCCAGCTCGGTGATGTGCTTGGTCCACTCGCCAT
>JAFAAW010000041.1 GCA_023426365.1 Pseudomonadota bacterium | reverse complement strand
CGCTGCAAGCCGGAAGCGGGCGTGGGCGCCGTGGGGGCAAGCCCATTGACCACGCCGGGGGGCGGGGTCCACACTTGCGGCCATGTTCACCAAGTTCCTGCTGACCGTTGCGGTCATCGCCATCATCTGGTTCGGCTTCAAGTACCTGCAACGGGTGACCGAGCAGCGCCACCGCGCCAATGCGCGCCCACCCGCGCCATCGGCCGGCCGGCCCAAGTTCGAACCGGTGGATAACGGCGAAAGCGTGCAGGATCTCGTGAAGTGTCCGCACTGTTCTACCTGGCGTTCGTCCAAGCTGGGGTCGTGTGGGCGGAAGGGCTGCCCCTACTGAACACAGGCGGTGCGATGAGGCTGGGTGTGGTCGCCGGTCTTGCCCTGATCGCCATGGTGCCGGCCTGTGCCGGCAGCGATCGCCCGGCCTCGCCCGAGCGGTTGGGCCGCTTCATGGGGCTGGTGGCGCAATGCGGCTGCTCGGACGTGTCGCTGTCGCGCATGCTGGCCGATTATCCCCGCGCGGTGGCCGGCCGCTATCCGGCGGCGGAGGTCGCGCGCATGCGCGGCTTCATCGAGGTGGGCGGCACCGAGAACTACACCAATCAGGTGCCCATCTGTGCCGAGGCGTGTTCACAGCATTGCCTGGTCAATGCCGTGGTGGTGCCCCTGGGCGGGCGCCCGGTGGGCGATGGCGCCGTCTGCGCCCCCGTCGAGGGACGGCTGAACCTGACCACCGGCTGGCAGGACACCGAATAGGGAGGCAGAGGCCATGCTCGTCCGTCGTATTCTTGCCGTCGCCGTCACCGCCCTGGGGCTGGCGTCGTGCTCGCTGCCGCCGCCCGACCAGCCGGCCGCGCCCAACCGCATGGGCCGCTTCCTGGGGCTGGTCGCCAATTGCGGCTGTTCCGACATCAGCCCCGAGCGCATGTTGTCGGATTATCCGCGCGCCGTCGCCGGGCTTTATTCCGACGCCGACATCAAGGCCATGCACGGCTATGTGGACCTGGGCGCATACGAGAAATACGACAACCAGACCGTGGTGTGCCGCGCCGCCTGCTCGCAGACCTGCATGGTCAACGCGGTGGCCAAGCCCCTGGGCGGGCGGTTGTCGGGCGACGGCGCCACCTGCCTGGTGTCGGAACGCGACCTGCACTTGACCGAGGGCGTGCGCGACCATGGCGGCCTCTGGGGCTGGTGAGGCTGCTTAGCTGTTTCCCCACCAATAGACCCAGATGAACAGGAACAGCCACACCACGTCCACGAAGTGCCAGTACCAGGCGGCGGCCTGGAAGCCCACATGCTGGCGCGGGGTGAAATCGCCGCGCAAGGCGCGCACCAGGCACACCGCCAAAAAGCAGACGCCCACGAAGACGTGGAAGCCGTGAAAGCCGGTGGCCATGTAGAACACCGACGGATAGACGCCCTGGGTGAAGCCGAAGGTGGCCTCGCCATATTCGTAGATCTGCAACGACAGGAAGATGGCGCCCAGCACCACCGCCAGCGCCAGTCCCCGCTTCAACTGTTCGCGGCGGTCGGCCTCCAGCCCGTGCTGCGCCCAATGCACCGCGGCCCCGGAGCTGAGCAGGATCAGCGTGTTGACGAACGGAATGGTCCAGGTATGCATGGGCGTGATGCCCGGCGGCGGCCATTGGGTCACCGAAGGGTTGACGCCCAGCGAGGCGTTGAAGAACGCCCAGAAGAAGGCGGCGAAGAACATCACTTCGGAGGCGATGAACAGCCCCATGCCCACGCGCAGCCCGTGGCGCACCACCTCGGTGTGGGCGTGCGCGCGCCCCTCGCGCAGGACGTCGCGCCACCATCCGGCCATGGTCACCAGGACCAGCACCAGGCCGCCGATCAGCCCCCACGGGTCGGCGCGGTCGTGGAAATAGGTCACCGCCCCATAGGCGGTGACGAAGGCCGCCACCGCGCCCACGAACGGCCACGGGCTGGGATCGACCAGGTGATAGGGGTGGCTTTGCGCGTGCTGGTCGCTCATGACGGTCCGGCCTCCTTGCGGAAGAAGGTGTAAGACAATGTGATGGTCATCACTTCGTTGGCATGGGCGTCGTCGGCCAGCGCCGGATCGACGAAGAAGGTGACCGGCATCTCGATGCTCTGGCCCGGCTCCAGCCGCTGTTCGGTGAAGCAGAAGCACTCGATCTTGTTGAAATAGCGCCCCGCCTTGTCGGGCGTGACGTTGAAGGTGGCGGTGCCCACCAGCGGCTGGGTGCCGGTGTTGGTGGCGGTGTAGAAGGCCAGCACCTGCTCGCCCAGATGGGTGCGGATTTCCTTTTGCTCGGGCGCGAACCGCCACGGCAGGTCCTTGGCGACCGAGGCGTCGAAGCGCACGGTGACGGGGCGCGGGGTGGCGCCCGGGGCGGCGGCGGCCACCCGGGTGGTGCCGCCATAGCCGGTGACCGCGCAGAACAGGCGGTAAAGCGGCACCGACGCCGCCACCAGCCCGACCATGGCGGCCAGCGCCGCCAGCGACATCACCACCACCCGCCGATTGCGCGCCGTCTGGTCCATGGCGTCACTCCGCCGGATGGTGGCCGAAGCGGGGCAGGGTCTCGAAGCTGTGCAGCGGCGGCGGCGAGCTGACCGTCCATTCCAGCGTGGTCGCCCCCGGACCCCACGGATTGGCGGCGGCCTTGGCCCCGGCGAAGAAGGTGCGGAAGCACACGAAGACGAAGAACAGGGCTGCGCCGAAGCTGATATAGGCGCCGATGGAGCTGACCACGTTCCAGCCGTGGAAGGCGTCGGGATAGTCGGGGATGCGGCGCGGCATGCCGGCGACGCCCAGGAAATGCTGGGGGAAGAAGGTCAGGTTGACGCCGATGAAGGTGATCCAGAAATGGACCTTGCCCAGGGTTTCCGGGTACTGGCGGCCGCTCATCTTGCCAACCCAGTAATAGAAGCCGGCGAACATGGCGAACACCGCGCCCAAGGACAGCACGTAATGGAAATGGGCGACCACGTAATAGGTGTCGTGCAACACCACGTCCACCGGCGAATTGGCCAGCACCACCCCGGTGACGCCGCCCATGGTGAACAGGAAGACGAAGCCCATGGCCCACAGCATGGGCGTCTTGAACTCGATCGAGCCGCCCCACATGGTGGCGATCCAACTGAACACCTTGATGCCGGTGGGCACGGCGATGATCATGGTGGCGGCGGTGAAATAGGCGCGGGTGTTGACGTCGGTGCCGACCGTGAACATGTGGTGCGCCCACACCACGAAGCCGATGGCGGCGATGCCGACCATGGCATAGGCCATGCCGATATAGCCGAACACCGGCTTTTTCGAGAAGGTCGAGATGACGTGGCTGATGATCCCGAAGGCCGGCAGGATCATGATGTAGACTTCGGGGTGGCCGAAGAACCAGAACAGGTGCTGGTACAGCACGGGGTCGCCACCATTGGCGGGGACGAAGAAGCCGGTGCCGAAGTTGCGGTCGGTCAGCACCATGGTCAGCGCGCCCGCCAGCACCGGCACCGCCAGCAGCAGCAGGATGGCGGTGACCAGCATGGCCCAGGCGAACAGCGGCATGCGGTGGAGCGTCATGCCCGGCGCGCGCATGTTGACAATGGTGGTGATGAAGTTGATGGCGCCCAGGATGGACGAGATGCCGGCGATATGCAGCGACAGGATGGCGAAGTCCACCGCCGCATCGGGATGGCCGCCCACCGACAGCGGCGGATACAGCGTCCAGCCGGTGCCCGCGCCCATGCCGGTCACCGCCGACAGCAGCAGCAGCACGAAGGCCGGCGGCAGCAGCCAGAAGCTGATGTTGTTCATGCGCGGAAAGGCCATGTCGGGGGCGCCGATCATCAGCGGCACGAACCAGTTGCCGAACCCGCCGATCAGCGCCGGCATGACCACGAAGAACACCATGGTTACGCCGTGCGCCGTCAGGATGACGTTGTAGAGCTGGAAATCGCCGTCCAGGTACTGGACGCCGGGGTCCTGCAATTCCATGCGGAGGAACACCGACATGGCGCCGCCGATCAGCCCGGTGATCACCGAAAAGATCAGGTACAGCGTGCCGATGTCCTTGTGGTTGGTGGAAAACAGCCAGCGCCGCCAGCCATGGGGCGCGGGATGGTGGTGGGTGTCGGCGGCGGCGGCCATCGCGTGATCCCCTATCTGTCGTCCGAGGCCATGGCGAATTTGGTGCGGTTTTCCTCGACCCAGGCATGGAACTGCTCGGGCGGCACGGCGCGCACCATGATCGGCATGAAACCGTGGTTGACCCCGCACAGTTCCGAACACTGCCCGTAGTAAATCCCGGGCTGATTGATGGTGACCCAGGTCTCGTTCAGGCGGCCGGGCACGGCATCGGTTTTGATGCCGAAGGCCGGCACCGCCCAGGCATGGATGACGTCGTCGGCGGTCAGCTGGATGCGGATGGGCACGCCGACCGGCAGCACCACCTCGTTGTCGGTGGTCAGCAGCCGGCGCTGGCCCGGCTGCAGGTCGGCGTCCTGAACCATCAGGGCGTCGAACTTCAGGTCATGGTCCAGATACTCGTAGCTCCAGTACCATTGGTGGCCGGTGACCTTCAGCGTCATGTCGGCCTCGGCCACCCGGTCCATGAAATACAGCAGCCGGAACGACGGGATGGCGATCAGCACCAGGATCAACGCCGGAATGGCGGTCCAGGCGATTTCCAGGGGCGTGTTGTGCGACCACGTGGCCGGGGTGGGATTGCGGGTGGCGTTGTAGCGCCACGCGCACCACGCCACCAGCGCGGTGACCAGGATGACGATGGCGACGATCACCCCGTTGATCAGGGTGGACAGGGTGGTGATGCGTTCCATGGTGGGCGACGCGCCCTTCTGGAAGCCGATGGCCCAGGGCAACGGCTCGTCCGCCATCGCCCCGGCGGCCCCCACAAGGACGGCCATCGCCGCCACGGCCAAAAACACGATAGTCCGCTGCATGCGTCAGCCCTCCTGCCGGACGCGCCAACACGGAAACACGCGGAAACCGCCGGGCGGGCCGGCAGCTTCTGATAATCATTCCTATGATTGGGGATGCCCCAAAGGCGTTCCAATCCCCCCTAGGCGAAAGAAGGGGGGGGACGGGCGCTAACCCAGCGCCTTCCAGTCGGCGGCCATCGCCTCGGCCATGGTCTGGGCGCTGTCGTACAGCCAGCCGGGGGGCAGGGCGGCCAGCCATTCCTCGATGTCGTGGCGGCCGGCCTGGCCGCGATGGATGTTGGCGACCTCCCACCCCATCCAGCGGATCAGCGCCTCGGCCTGGACGTGGTCGCGGATCTGGTCGATGGCGATCTTGTGGCTTTCGGGGCTGAGGCGGCGGATCACCCAATCATCGGTCAGGTCCAGGCACGGATCGGGCGAGCGGAAGGCGGCGGCCAGGATCATGCGGTAATCCATGGTGGCGTCGCCGGTGGCCGCCTCGCCCCTGCGCCACAGCGCGGCCGAGGGCAGCGCCCGCTTGCCTTCGCGCGCGACGGGGCCGCCGCGCCATTCGCCCAGCGCGACGGCACGCGGCCGGCCCAGCGATCCCTTGCCGGCCGTGCCGCGGTCGAGGAATTCGTCGATGGGGACGCCCTCGGGCATGCGCTCGGCCAGCAGGTCGCGCAGGTCGTCCAGGCCCTGCGCCGCCAGCAGGCCGCCGAATTCCTTGTGCCAATAGCGCGCGGTTTCCGACCAATGCAGGCTGGCCGCCGGCAGCAGCCAGGCGGCGTCGCCCTCCAGGATCACCGGCCGCCCGGCCTTCTTCACCAGGTTGGCGTTGTAGCCCTCAAGCAGGGTGGCGCAGGCGGCGCGGCGGTCCACGGTGATATAGCCCTCGCCGATGGCCAGCAGGATGCTGGTGGCCAGCCGCACCAGGTCCATGGTGACGGGAAAGTCGTGGGCCTCGTCGAAATCGTTGATGCCCCACACCAGCCGCCCCTCGCGGTCGCGCCAGGTGCCGAAATTCTCCAGGTGCAGGTCGCCCACCGCCAGGATGCTGGGGGTCTGGCGCACCGGGTCGGGCATCAGCTCGTCCCAGCGCACCAGCCACCAATAGAACGTGCCGCGCAGAAAGGAAAAGGGATCGGCCGCCAAGGCCGCTTGCCGGCTGGCAAGCCCGCGTTCATCGGGGGTGAAGCGGGTCGCCATCCAGTCCAGATAGGACGCTGTGGCTTCGGCGAAGGTGACGGCCATGGAACCTCTCCCCCCAAACAATAACCCTGTTGGTGGAAGAGGATGCCATGGCTTCGCCTGTTCGTCACCAGCGCAGACGGTACTTGGCACCGGCGCCATAGGCGGTGGGGGCGGTGGCGTCGTGGCCCGGCTCCAGCGCCACCAGGCCGCCCACGGTGAAGGTCTGGCCGGCGCCCAGGGGAACCATCCACGACAGTTCCAGATCGGTTTGCGACCCGCTGGGCGACAGGCTGACGCGCTGGTCGCGGGTCAGGATGGTGCCGTCCATGGTCCGGCCCGCCGGCACCGCCAGGGTGGCGGCGCCCGACGCCACCCGAAGCGGCTTGGACGCCGACAGCGCCACCGTGTCGCCGTCCATGCCGACGTCGCGCATGGCGGCGCCGATGGCGGCGGTGCGGCTGGTGATGGTGCCGGCATCGTGCACCAGCCCCGATTCCACGCCGTCGCCGTCGGTCCAGCCCATGCCGGCGCGGCCGAACAGGGCCAGCCGGGTGTTCAGCGGCACGGCGCCGAAAAAGCCCAGGAACACGGTGTCGGACTGCCCGCCGAAGCCGAAGGCGCCGTCCGCGCTGGACGCCAGCGGGCCGCCGGCCTCGCGCAGCGATCCCACCTGGGCGCCGGCCACGCTGCCGTCGCTGAACCGCTTGCTCAGTTCCGCCAGCGATGCCCGGCGGGACGCAAGCTCGCCATCAATCCCGTCTTCCTGGCCGCCGCCGTCGGGGCTCAGGCCCAGGGTCAGCCGCAGGCCGTGGCCCAGCTCGCGCCCCACGGACACGGCGGTGCCGTCGCCCGAAAGCGCCAGATAGGGCGAGGCCAGGGCCGCGCCGGTCATGGTCGGCGCCGTCAGGTCGGGGGCCGCCGCCGCCAGCCCGGTCAACTGGTCCAGTCCGAAACCGCGCGCCATGCCGACCCGGTTGTCGCCCATGGTGGTAAACAGGGCGAAACGGGGCTGTTCGCCGCTGTCGCCCGGGTGGTTCGGCATCTCGCCGGGCAGCGGGGCAGGGGGCGTCGCCAGAGTCAGCCGCCCGCTTTCGCCCAGCCGCGCGGTGGTGACCTCGCCGCCCTCGGGCGCCAGCCACGCCGCCAGCGGATCGGCCTGGGTGCGGGCGCGGACGCTGTCGGACAGATCCACCTGGAAGGGGCGGCCATAGGCGTCCAGCATCATGGCCTGGGACAGGGCCTGCTGGTGGCGCAGGGCGTCGCCGAAGGCGCTGCCCAGCGCCAGCCCGGTGGTGGCGACCGGGGCGCCGCCCGCGGCCACGGTGGTGCCGGTGGGAATGCTGGTGCCGCCCACGGGCTGCAACGCCGCGTCCAGGTTCAGCAGGCCGTGGCCAAAGATGTCGTCCACTCCCGGCGCGCCCAGATCGGTCGCCGATTGCAGCAGGATGTCCACCACCTCGCGGCCGGTCAGATAGGGGGACGCGCCCCACACCACCGCCGCCGCGCCGCTGACCGCCGGGGCGGCGAAGGAGGTGCCGTTGAAGGTCGCGGTGCCGCCGTCCTTGCGGGTGCTGACCACGTTGACGCCGGGCGCCACCAGGAAATGGTCCTTGGCGGTGCCCGCCTTGTTGGAGAAGGGCGCCAGCGCGCCGGTGGAATCCACGGCCCCCACCGCCAGCCCGCGGCCTTGGCCGTCGGCGCCGGCCAGCCAGTCGGCGGGGTCGATGGGGTTGGCGCCGCCCGCATTGCCGGCGGCGGCGACGATGACACGCTCGCGCGCGGGGTCGGGGGTGGTTCCGTCGGCCAGCACGCCGGGAGTCAGGGCATTGGTCAGCGCCGTGCGCCAGCCGGCGTCGATGCCGCTGCCGCCCAGGCTGAAGTTCAGCACCTTGGCGCCGTTGGCGACGGCATGGTCGGTCGCCCGCGCCAGATCCGAGTGATAAAAGGTGCAATTGGGCGCACAACTGCTTTCCGCCCGGACCGCCAGCAGGGTAGAGCCGGGCGCCACGCCCCGCACGTCATAGCCGTCGGCACGGGCGCCGACGATGCCGGCCACCGCCGTGCCGTGCCCGGCCTGGTCGTCCACGTTGGCGGCCACGCCCGACACGATGTCGGTGCTGGCGCCCGCGATGGCGCCGGCGAAGTCCGGGTGCTGAACATCGATGCCGGTGTCGATGATGCCGACGGTGACCCCGGCGCCGGTCTTGCCGGCCACGTTGCCGCCCAGCGCCCCCACCTGCGCCAATTGATAGTTGCGCGCCGATTCCGCCGCGAAATTGGCCGGGCCGACCCGGGTGGTGGAAGTCACCGGATTACTGCGGTCGGCCACGCCGCCGCCGGCACCGCCGCCCCCGCCGCCACCACCTCCGCCGCCACAGCCGACCAGCGCCCCCGCCGCCGCCAGAGCGATGAACGACGACCACCCCATTCGCATGCCAGCCTCCGCTTATCCGTATTGTCCCCATGGGAGCGCACAGACTGGCGGGCGGCGATTAAGTGGGTGTGAAGTCGCAATCGATTTGCGAAAAGGGGGTAGAGGTTCTTGAAACCGGGGTAGCGTGCGTTAAATTAGCTTAATCTCAAGTGGAACGAGGACCTTGTCGCACATGTTCAACCGCCTGTTCGGCAAGAACGCCGCAGAGCTTAACGAGCGCATCCATATCGTGCCTGCCTATGACGTCCGGCGGTGGATGGCGGCGGACGAGGCCGTGCTGATCGACGTGCGCGAAGTCAACGAGTTTGAGGCCGAGGCCATTCCCGGCGCCGTCAACCTGCCGCTGTCGTCGTTCGACCCCGCCCACCTGCCGCCCGTGCCCGAGGGCAAGCGGCTGGTGTTCCATTGCCGTTCGGGGGTGCGCTGCGGCTCGGCCGCGGAACGTGCCCAGGCGCTGGGCTACGAGGGCGAGATCTATCGCATGGAGGGCGGGATTTTCGGCTGGAAGGCGATCGGCGGCGAAACCCGCTGAGGCTGCCGCCGGCCGCCCGGCCACCGAGCGTCAGCGATCTCCACCATCGAGCGTCAACTTCGATGCGCGGTGGTCCGGTTTTATGTTGGCCCTCGCCGGGCGCGCGCCTCCGCGCGCTTGGCCGCCGCCGCAATGGCGGCAGATCGTGGCCGTGCGACGGACCCAACGCTCGCCGCTCTACCCGCCAAGGGCGGCATCCAGGCTGAAGCGGTCGCCCGGCGTCAGCACCAGGTCCAGGCCGAGGCGCAGGCACACCGCCAGCACGATCAGTGCCAGCAGCAGGCGCAGTTGTTCGGCGCGCAGCTTGGCGCCGAAGCGCGCCCCCATCTGGGCGCCCACCACGCCGCCCACCAACAGCGTCACCATCAGCACCGCGTCCACCGTCTGGGTGTGCACCGCCTGCAGGAAGGTGACGTTGGCGGTGACGAACAGGATCTGGAACAGCGACGTGCCGACCACCACGGTGGTGGGCATTTCCAGCACGTAGATCATCAGCGGCACCATGACGAAGCCGCCGCCCACCCCCATGATAGCGGACAGCACGCCGCCGAACACGCCCACCCCCAGCGGCATCAGCACGCTGATGTACAGGCCCGAGCGGGGAAAGCGCATCTTGAGCGGCAGGCCCGGCCACGGATGGCGGTGCCGCTTGCGCGGAATGACCGAGCTGCCGCGCTTGCGCAGGGTGGACAGGGATTCCCAGCCCATGGTCAGCCCGATGAAGCCCAGGAAGATGACGTAGCACAGCGCGATGACCAGATCGATCTGGCCCAGCTTTTTCAGCCAGCCGAACAGCGCGACGCCGACGGTCGAGCCGGCAAGGCCGCCCACCAGCAGCACCAGGCCCATGCGCACGTCCACGTTCTTGCGCCGCCAATGGGCGATCAGTCCCGAAACCGAGGCGCCGACCACCTGGTTGGCGCCGGTGGCCACCGCAACCGCGGGCGGGATGCCCATGAACATCAGGAACGGGGTCAGCAGAAAGCCGCCGCCCACGCCGAACAGCCCCGACAGGAAGCCGACGCCGCCGCCCAGCACCAGCAGGGCATAGACGTCCACCGACAATCCGGCGATGGGTAGATAGATGGTCACGGGGCGCAATTCCTGGACGCGTTCGTGGCCGATGACGTTAGCAAACCTGCCGGCACCCGTCGATGCGCATCCGCTCAGTTGCGGTCGCGGAAATACGGCGATGCCAGGTAAGGAGCGAGCGCGCGGTGGTCGGCGGCGGTGTAGGGCGGCACCGGGCGCTGCAATTCGCGGCTTGCCAGCGCGCCGTCATAGGGGCCGGCACACCCCGCCAGGGTGACGCCCACCACCATCACCACCATCACCACCATCACCACCGGCGCCCACAGCCGAACCCAGCGTAAAACCCAACGTGCGGCCAGCTTGGCGCTCATTCTGATAACGGCAGGTTGCGGCGGGTCAGGTCGGGATCGAACACGCCGCCGTCGTAATAGCCGTCCCGCTGGGCATCGTTGCCCTGGTCGGGCAGCCCGGCCTGCTCGCGCCTTTCGGTCATCGTGCCGTAATGGCCATCGCATGACGCCAGAACAAGCGTCGCGACCATCGCAGCCCCCAAGCACAGCGTGTGCATGGCGTGGTGTCCCCGTCTTTTCCGCCTAGATCGCTAGGTGGGCAGGCGGCCGGATGGGGACAATTCTTCGAATGGAGGGATAGGTGTCGGGATAGGCGCCCTTGCCGTCCGGCGATGCCGGCACCGGCGTTCCATGGGCGGGTGACGTCGCCCCGGAAGTGGAACGGCCCCCCTGGGTTTCCCCAGGAGGGCCGATGGTGGGCGATACTAGGATCGAACTAGTGACCCCTTCCATGTCAAGGAAGTGCTCTACCGCTGAGCTAATCGCCCGTGCCGCTTGACGGCGTCGAGGGCGGTCTTCTAACCGCTTTTGATTCCCTTGGCAAGCACTTCCGTGATGTTTTTCGATTTTCTTTTTCGGCCGCCCGTGCGCGTGGGGGAGGGGGGACATGCACCCCTGTGACAGCGGGCCGTCAACCTGCTAATACCTTGGACCATGGACCGCGTGCCGCTCGCCTTCGACGACCGTTCGGTGCTGACCGTTCTCGAACCCGCGGAACGGACGGTGCCGCTGGTGTTCGCCTCGCCCCATTCGGGGCGCGACTATCCGGCCGATTTCGTCGCCTCCTCGCGCCTGGACCCCCAGGGGCTGCGCCGGTCCGAGGACAGTTTCGTGGACGAGCTGTTCGCGGGCGTGGTGCGCCACGGCGCGCCGCTGTTGTCGGCCCGCTTTCCGCGCGCCTTTCTCGACCCCAACCGCGAACCCTACGAACTGGACCCGGCCATGTTCTCGGGGCCGCTGCCGCCGGCCGCCAACACCCGCAGCCCACGGGTGGCGGCGGGGTTGGGCACCATCGCCCGCGTGGTGGCCACGGGGTCGGAAATCTATGCCGGCAAGCTGCCGGTCAGCGAGATCGAACGGCGGGTGACCCAATTCTATCGCCCCTATCACCGCCGCCTGACCGCGCTGGTGGACGAAAGCCGGCTGCGGTTCGGCTGGTCGCTGCTGGTGGATTGCCATTCCATGCCGTCCATCGGCGGCCCCATGGACCGCGACGTCGGGCTGTCGCGGGTGGACGTGGTGCTGGGCGATTGCTACGGCGCGTCGTGCGCGCCGCTGATCACCCAGGTGGTCGAGGAGGCGTTCCGCAGCCGCGGCTATCGGGTGGTGCGCAACACGCCCTATGCCGGCGGCTACACCACCCGTCATTACGGCCAGCCGCGCAACGGCAGCCACGCGCTGCAGATCGAACTCAACCGTGCCCTTTACATGGACGAAAGCCGCCATGCCAAGCTGCCCGGCTTCGACCATCTGGCCGCCGACCTGGACGGGGTTGTGGCGGCATTGGCGGCATTGACCAGGGACCACGCCTTCCCATGACACTTTCGCTGCATTCGCCGCTTCCGGTGCTGATCCGTGACGCCACCGAGGCCGACATGGCCCAGGTCCAGGCCATCTACACCTTCTACGTCACCCGCACCGCCGCCTCGTTCGAGGAAGTGCCGCCGACGGTAGACGAGATGGTGCGCCGCCGCGCGGCCACGCTGGAGCGCGGCATGCCCTATCTGGTGGCCGAGGATCGCGGCGAGGTGGTGGGCTATACCTATGCCGGGCCGTGGCGGCCGCGTTCGGCCTATCGCTACACGCTCGAGGATTCCATCTACGTCGCCCCCTTCGTCCAGCGCCGTGGCGTCGGCCGCGCGTTGCTGGGGGGCCTCATCGAACGCTGCACCGAGATGGGGTATCGCCGCATGATCGCGGTAATCGGCGATTCGGCCAACCAGTCGTCCATCGCGCTGCACCGGGCCATGGGGTTCCGCCAGGAGGGTGTGCTGCGCGGGGTGGGGCTGAAATTCGGCCGCTGGGTGGACGTGGTGATGATGCATCGCGAATTGGGCGACGACAGCCGGCCGCTGCCCGATGGCTGCGCGGCGCCGCCATTGCCGCCCCTGGAGTAATGCTCCCGAAGTCATAGGCGGGTGCCTCCCGTCAGTCCTGACCATCGCCCTATTCGAAAACGGGCGCCCCGGGTTGTAGGGTCCGGGGCAACAAATGCGTCAGGGAGGACGACATGAGCGTGCAGTGGATCCGGCGGGATCACCGCCTGGAGATGGTATTGGCCGTCTGCCTGGATGTGGCGGGTGGCCTGCTGGTCCGCGCCAAATCGGCGCGCCAGCTCGAGGATGCGGTCAGCTACAACCTGCGCCTGTGGCGCCAGATCCGCGCCATCGCCTGCGACCGCCGCGGCTGGCCCGAACGCGAGATGCTGATCCATGTGGCCGACCACGTGGCGGCCATGCTGGCGCTGGATGCCTGCCCGTGCGTCGATCCGCGCGATCTGGCCTTCGTCGCCGGCCGCAACATGTCGCTGGCCTGCGATCTGGCCGCCCCCACGCCCCTGGAACGGGGCCGCGACCTGCTGGCGGCGCAATGGGCGGCGGCCGATTCGCCGCTGGGCCTCGAATCGTGGCTGCTGGAGCTGGTGGCTTCGATCACGCCGGAAACCGTCTGATCCCCGCTGTTCGAACAGGGCAAAGCCATACCAATGGTACTTGGCTTATCCCTAGGTGCGGTGTGGTTGCTTCCCTTGCCCGGTTGGGTTTTCCGTCACGCTCCGTCACATTGATGTCACGGAAAACCAATACTAAGGGCATGTGAAGCCCGTCTGGAGGTTCTCATGGCTGCCTGGTCCCAATACGGGGTTCGCATCGACATCGCGCTGGCGGTGGTGATGGAAGTGGCCGTGCTGCAACTAAGCCGCGCCGAGTCGGAAGCCGCCAAGACGGACGGTGTTGCGTTCAACGACGCGCTGTGGCGGGTGGTGGACGCACTGGCGCCCGCTGCGCCGTTGGCCGAGGATCGGGTCGCGCTGCGCAACACCGCCGCCGTCATCCTGGCCGGCGGCCGCCGGCTGGATCAGTTGGTGGAGCTGAACCGCTGCTTCGCCCGGCTGCTGGCCGGCCGGGCCGCCACCGACGGGGCGCTCGGCCACATCCTGGATCGCTGGCGGGCGGCGCGGCGGGCCGGCACCGACCTGGAATTCGGCCCCTGGCTGCTGGAACTGCTCGACGGTTTCGCCTGCGACGGCGCTCAGGCCCTGGCGGCCTGAGCCGCCGCCCACAGGTCGGCGGCGGCCTTCACCACCGGCCCGACCTCCAGATCCTCCATCAGCGAACGCTGGCTGCGATGGTCGAAATCGGGGGCGTGGCAAATGTCCTCGAAGCTGCGCGGGCCGCGCAAGGCCCGGCACCACCGTCCCATGGGACCGTACAGGATTTCCGAACTGGGGCCGAACAGCCCCAGCGTCGGAATGCCCGACGCCGCCGCCATGTGCATCAGCCCCGAATCATTGCCCACATAGAACGCGCAGCGCTCCAGACAGGCATAGGCCGTGGGCAGGTCGATGCTGCCGGCCAGATCGATGATGCGGTCGGCGGGAAAGGCGGCGGTGAACGCCTCGACCGCCGCGCGCTCGTTCTGGGCACCGAACACCGCGATGGGGGCGCCGGGCAGCGGGCCGTCGGGTGCGGTCAGGCGCTCGGCGGCGGCGGCGAAACGCGGGGCCGGCCACTGCTTGCCGCCCCAATTGGCGCTGGGGCCGACCGCCAGGACCGGCACCCCGGCCGGGATCAGCCGGCCGGCGTGGGCCTCCGCCGCGGGGCCGCCGCACAGGCGGGGCAGGGGCGGGGCGTTCTCAAGCCCGAACAGGCGGGCCAGATGCACCAGACGGTGCTGCGGCGTCCAGTCCGACCGGATCACCTTGCGCCGCAGGGCCGGAACCAGCCAGCCCATGGCCGAGCCGCGCAGATCCACCACCAGCGACCACGGCGTGGTCACGGTCTGGCGCCACAAATCCAGCCAGTGGCCGGCGCGGCGGCGCTTGACCATGGGAATCACCCGCACCACGCCGGGCAGGACGGCGAACAGCGGGGCGGGCGCCGGGCCGCAGGCGACGGTGAAGCGCGCCTGGGGATAGCGGTCGCGCAGGTACGACAGCAGGCCGGTGGACAGCACGGCGTCGCCGATGCGGGTGGCGGTGATGAAAAGGATGTTCACGTGGGGCCGATGATCCAAGGGCCGAACGCCAAGACGGCGTCAGGCGAGGTCGAAATCCGGCGCGGATGCTAGCGCACAAACGGGCGCAAACCAACAGGAGTGGGGTGGGGGCGCTGCCCTGCTCTGGAAGTATCATCCTGCCGTGAGTAGAGCCTTAGGCGAAGTTACGCCGTGTGGCGCGGTTTGAGCAATGGAGCCGGTCTCTCCGCCCCTCCGGGGCTCCGAGACCGGCT
>JAFAAW010000156.1 GCA_023426365.1 Pseudomonadota bacterium | reverse complement strand
CAGCAGTGCGGTGACCTGGCGGGCTTCCTGATCGAACAACGCCTGGGACTGGGGCGAATCGGTCGCCGCGGCGACGGACAGGCATACCGCCTTGCGTCCCTCGGCCCGGCGGCGTCTGCTCGCGGCGTGCATCGTGGCGCTGGGTGCCTGGGTGACGGCTATGTGGTCGATGATTCTGCGTCCGTCACCGGTGGGCAGAAGATGGAAGGGAATGCCCGACACGGCGCCACTGGGGCAGACCACCACGGTATCGCGGTCTTCCAGCCAGGGGCGCAAGGGCTCGGCCAAGGCCTTGCCCAGTGCGTCCAACCCGTCGAACGGATCGTGCCGAAGGATCCATCTGGCCCGGGCCAACGAAGCGCGAAAGGCGTCTGTCGCCGCTTCCAGGCGAGGCTGGTCCACCGGTAGGTCTACCCGCACGGGCTGATCGAACTCGGTCGCCGCCACCAGGCAAAAGGCCAGCATTCCATGGATGTAATATTCCAGCAGAATGCTGCCCGTGACCTGCCTTGGGAAATTTCCTCCAGTTTGAAGTAGAGTCCGGGTCCTTAAGAGGACGGACCTATGAAGCGCAGCAGGTTCACGGAAGAGCAGATCATCGGCATCCTGAAAGAGCAGGAGGCCGGTCATGCGACGGCGGAGTTTCACCGCTCCAAAACATGCGCTCCTCCAAGATCTGGGTGTGGTCAGGCCCTGACGTTATCGGTGGTGGCCTGGTTCACACCATCGGCTCGCGCACAGAACTTGCCGATGAACTCAGATTCGCCCGCGAGCCATGACCCTCCCTCGGCTTGGGAAATCAGTATCCAGTCGCCCCGAGGGCCGAAAACAGCTACCGGGCGGCCATTCAGCTCCGGGATGTCGAGTGACCAGACCTTCGGCGGCACGATGCGGGCACAGCCATGCTCGCGGGGAACGTCCAACGCCGCCAGGCATATCTCCCAGCATTCGTCGCTCGCCAGTGTGAACAGCAGCGCGTCGTACTCTTCGAGCTTGGGGTGCGGGTCCGATAGCCCGAACTCGTACTGCCGGCCGCCTTCGTTGGCCACGTGCCCACGGAAGGGGACCCCTGTCCATGTCGCTGTGGCCTCGGGATCGAGCATGCCTTGAGGCGTCACCAGGCGGTTCAGAGCCGGCAGCCAGACCCGCTCGAACTCCTCGGCGTCGGGCTGACGATCATTCAACAGGCCGTGATTGGGGTAAGCGAGCGCCTCCCAGCCGAAAGCTCGGTAGAGGCCGCTGCGGTACTCGTCTCCCCAGGGCCGCATTTCGTCGCCCCATTTGAGACCGAAATCGAAATGCCGCAGACGCCGGTGCAGGGCGTCCTCGCTCCCGCATTGGTTCAGGTAGGCGGCGATGAAACCCCCATCGCCCCCAACGATGCTGATAGTGCCATCAACGTCGCAGAGGACGCCCCAGTCGGCATGTCGGTCAAAGAGGAAATAGATACCGGGCAGGTCGCCGAGTTCTCTGCGCGCCTGTTCCGCAGCCTCCTCCGTGGGAGGCAATCGCCAAGCCTTGTCGCCGTAACGAAGGCACAATTGATCTCGGCCTAGGGAACGCAGCGTGGCGAGTAGGGGGGAAGCCTCAAAGACCGGCGGATCGCGGCCATCATCGTGCTGGGGATAGCGCGGTGACGGACCGTAGGTCAGGTGGTTCAGCATGGGGAGAAACCGCCACCCCGGGTGGAGTGGCGGTCGCTCTGTACGCCAGAATTCCCAAGCTGTGCACAGGCCGGAACCGAAGACCGCCCGAAAGGCTGGTTCCCAGCTTTCGGCAAAGGTGGATCCCTCAAGTTCCGCAATGATGCCCATGTTAATGGCGCCTTTTCACCGTGAATTTTTCGCCGTTCTGGCCGTTGAAGGTGGTCTCGACGGTGGGACGACCTTCCTTGGTCGAACTTGGCCTGAAGGATCCCGATTGGCCGGTCTTCGGATCGTAGTATTTCTTTCCGCCAGGCATGCCGGGAATGTCCTCGATTTGCACCCCAAGCTGCTTCGCGTCCTGCTCAAATTCCGTCTGGGCAGCAGCCGCGCCGCCCTTGCCAGCATCGATAACGACGCCGTCCTTGCCAATGGCCGTAGTTTTACCGGTGAGGATTTTCTCCTTTTCCACCTTTGAACGCAATTCTCCGTCAGAGATGGTTTTGCCAAGACCCTCCTGGGTAGAGGGATGGGGGGGCGCGCCCTTCGCGTGGTCGATCTGTTGATGCGGTTTGAGGGTGCGGGTTTCGAGCGGTGCTTCCGGTTTGACCGGTTCCGCAGGTTTTCCTGGCAGGCTGTTCCCCTGAACAGGCGGCGTTTGCGGAGTGCTCGGCGGCAGCGGCGGTAACGGCTTGGGCGGCAGGCTGGGGGGCGTGCCCTGCTGGGGTTGGGGTTTGGACGGATCCGGGCCGGTGAGGACGGGCGGTTTGCCCGCTTCCGGGACGGCGATGGTGGTCTGCTGTCCTTGCGGCGCGCTTCCGCCGACCGACGGTTTGCCAGCCGGTCCCTGCGGACCCGGTTTAACGAAGTCGCCATTCCCCGTCTCTGGGCGTACCGCGCCGCCGGCGCCGATGGCACCTCCGATGGCGATCCCGCCGCCGCCGACAATATCGCGGCCAATTTCAGGCCAGACTTTTTGGTCGCCCATTTTCGCCACTTGCTGATTTTCGCTGCCGCTCTGAGCTGAGGCATAGGTCTTGGTGCCGGGGTCAGCTGCAGCCGTCAGGCCCTCGGCCTTCATCTGGGTGGCGAACTTGGCCGCCAGGGCCGGGTTCTTGTCGCCCATGGCCTGGTGGACGGCGGCCAGGTAGGGCATGGCTGCCGAGCGGTCGCGGGCGATCTCGCCCCGGAAGTGCTCGACCGCGCCGTCACGGTAGTCGCCCTTGCCCAGCAGAGCCTCCGCCATGTTGGCGGCGGCCCAACGATCGGCGCCATCGGCCGAGCCGAACGGCGACTTCGGAGCGGCGGCGATCTTTTCCTCCTCGGTCGGTTCGCGGAAGCCCTCACCCAGCGGCGCGATGCGATAGGGCAGCATCTCGCCGGTGGCCTTGTGCAATTCGCGGCGCAGATCCTCGGCCTTGCCGCCGTCGATCTTCTGGAAGCGGGCCAACAGATCGGCCACGTCGCCCCGTCCCTGGTCGCCGTAATCGTCGATGGCGCGCTTCAGCATGCGGGCGCTCTGGCTGGGGTCGGTATCCCGCACCAGCATTTCGGCATAGGCTTGATTGGCGTTGATGCCTTCTTGATTGATGGTGTGACCGGGATAGGGATCGTTCTGCTGGGGCCGGGGCAACCTGCCGGTAATCCCCCCTCCTCCGGCGAATCGCTCCCATTGGGGATCGACGGGGGAAGTCTCGGCGGCGTCGGCTTCATCTCGGGCCGATCGCCATTGAGAATACGGATGAGCGCGTCCCAGCCGTTGTTGGCGGGCTTGTCGACGGGCTGCGGTGCGGGCCTTAAGTCCGGCATTCGCTTCTTGTCCATCCAGTCCCATTCGCCCTCAACGATGTTGGAGGGCTTGCTTGCCGGCTCGGCGCCGCCACCCAGCAAACCGCCCAGCTTGGCGATGGTGGGGCCGTTCGGCTTGAGCACGCCGTCGACCTGCAAGCCATTGTCCTTCTGAAAGTCGCGGATGGCCTTATCAGTGTTGGGATTGGGGTAGCCGCTGGGGCCGTCTTGGCCCAGGTCGAGATAGCCGGCCCTGCCGAGAAGCGTTTGCACCTTGGCGACATCGGGGCGGGTATTGTCGCCGCCCGAGGGCGCCACGCTGCCCTGCAGCTTGAACGGGGCGGGGCCGAACAGGTCGCCCAGGCCGGCACCCTGCTTCCAGGCCTGCTGGAAGGCGGGGAAGCGGGGATCGGCATCCTCGTCAAGCAGCGACTTGGGCTTGATACGCCAGTCGCTGGTGGCGCCGGGTCCCGAGACCAACTGACGCTCGGGATCTTCGGTGAACAGGGATCGGAAATCGAAGCCGGGCATGGAGCCTCCACGATGCAGGCGCGCGTAACCGTCCGCTCCGCCGGATGACGGGTGGATGGGATGCGCCAAGGAGTGAGGAAATGAGAACGCCC
>JAFAAW010000121.1 GCA_023426365.1 Pseudomonadota bacterium | reverse complement strand
TCTGCCGCCGCATCGTCGAGCGCCATGGCGGCCATATCCGCGCCGAGGCGCTGCCCGATGGCGGCACCTGCTTCGTCTGCACCCTGCCCATGGCCATGGAGGACGAAGCGCCCGCCACCCGCGACCGCATCCAGGTGGCCTAGGCCGTAAACTCATAAACGGGCTTCCCCTTCGTCCCGCGCTGTGATTCAACAATTTCCCTCAGGCATGGAGGGCATTGATGGCGCGGCGACGGTACGAGTTGACGGATCACGAATGGTCGATTATCGAGCCCTTGCTTCCGAACAAGCCCCGTGGCGTGCCCCGTGTTGATGACCGCCGGGTTTTGAACGGTATCCTGTGGCGGTTCCGCACGGGGTCGCCGTGGGCCGAGATTCCCGAGCGCTACGGCCCACCGATCACCTGCTACAACCGGTTCGTCCGCTGGCGCAAGGCGGGCGTCTGGGATCGGCTTCTGGAGGAAATCTCCAAGGCTTACGATGGCGACATCATCATGATCGACTCGACCTGTGTCCGCGTTCACCAGCACGGGGCCACGGGAAAAAAGGGGCTCTCGACGATGGCGGCATGGGACGTTCCCGTGGGGGCCTCACCAGCAAAATCCACGCGCTCGTCGATGCGGAAGGCCGTCCCGTCACTCTGCGCCTGACCGCAGGGCAAGTCCACGACAGCGTCGAGGCAGAAGCCTTGCTTGAGGTAGCCTTGGGCGACGGCTCGACCCTGCTGGCCGACAAGGGCTATGACAGCAACGCCATTCGCGCCTTGGCCGAGAAAAACAAGAGTTGGGCCAACATCCCGGTCAGGTCCAACCGCAAGGGCACGTTCGCCTTTTCCGCCTGGGTCTATCGCCAGCGCAATCTGGGCGAGCGCTTCTTCAACAGGATCAAACAGTTCCGCGGGATCGCCACCCGCTACGACAAAGACCCCCGAAACTTCCTCGCTGCCGTCAAACTGGTCGCCCTGCGCATCTGGTGCGCCGATTAATGAATCTACGGCCTAGGCCGGTGCTTGTGGCGGCGCGGTCCGCCTGAGCGGCAAAGCAAAAGGGCGCCCGATGTGATCGGCGCGCCCTTGATGCCGGCTTGATGGGGAAAGGCTGCCGCGGCCCTCAGGCCAGCGCGGCGTCCACGGCGGACAGCAGGGTGTCCACCTCGAACGGCTTTTCCAGCACGGCGACGGCGCCCAGGCGGCGGGCGGTCTCCAGGCCCTGGGCCTTTTCCATGCGGGCGCTGCCGCCGGAAATGGCGATGATGCGGGCCAGCGGCTGCATGGTCTGGATCTCCATGATGGCCTGGATGCCGTCCATCTCGGGCATGATGATGTCGGTGATGATGACGTCGAAGCTGGCGCCGGCGGCAACCATCTCCACAGCCTGCAGGCCGTTGTCGGCGGTCGTCACCTCGTGGCCGCTGGCGGTCAGCACGTCCACCAGCGATTCGCGCATCAACGGGGTGTCCTCGACGATCAGAATGCGGCTCATGGGGGGACTCGTTTCGACTTGGCTGGTCATTAGGGTGATACCTGCAAAGCCCCTAGGGGGCAAGATGGCTTGCGGCATGGCTGGGTTCCACCGCCGGTAGGACGACGCGGAACTCGGCGCCCATGCCGGGTGCGCTGGTCACGCCGATGGCGCCGCCCATGCCCTTGATGATGCCCTGCACCACCGACAGGCCCAGGCCGGTGCCCTGGCCCACTGGCTTGGTGGTGAAGAAGGGGTCGAAGATCTTGGCCGCCGTTTCCGGCGCCATGCCGCAGCCGGTGTCGCGGATGCGGATGTCGATGAAGTTCAGGGTGTGATCCAGGTTGGCGAAGGGTGAACGGCTGGCATCGTCGCGCCCGGCCCCGGCCCCGGCGCCGCGTTCGCGCCCGGGGCGGGCCGGCACCAGATCGTCGCCGCGCACAAGGCCCAGGGCCAGCGTCAAGGTGCCTTCGCCGTCCATGGCGTCGCGGGCGTTGTTGGCCAGGTTCAGCAGCACCTGGGTGATCTGTCCGCCGTCGCCGACCACCAGCGCGTGGTCGGGGCCGATATGGGTGCTGACGCGGACGGACGGCGGCAGAATGGAGGCCACCAGCCCCGAGAATTGCTGGAACACCGGAACGATATCCAGCGCCGACAGCACCTTCTGTTCCTTGCGGCAATAGGCCAGGACGTTGCGCACGATGTCGCGGCCATGCTTGGCCGCCTCGATGATGCGGCCGCAGCGTTCCTTGTTCTTGTCGTCCAGCGGGGCGGTGCGGGTGACCATTTCCGCCGCCATCAGGATCGGTCCAAGCATGTTGTTGAGTTCATGGGCGACGCCGCCGGCCAGACGGCCCAGCGCCTCCAGTTTCTGGCCCTCGGTCAGCGCCAGCTCCAACTGGCGGCGTTCCTCGGCGGCGCGCACCACCTCGGTGATGTCCTCGATGCCGATCAGCAGCGACGGCGCCTGGTCGGTGCTGGCCGCCGAGAACGAGGTGCCGGTGACGCGCCAGTGCAGGATGCGGCCGTCGGGCAGGTGGGGTTCGTGTTCGAAGCGGAAGGACATGCCGGGCGCCAGCGGGTGCGCGGCATCCGGCAGGCGGTCGCTGTCCAGGAAATCGCGGATGTTGCGCCCCTCTGCCCCGGTGCCGCCGCCGGTGATGCGGGCGAAGGCGGGGTTGAACTGGCGGATGATGCCGTCGGCGGTGGTCACCACCAACCCCTGCAGCGAGGCGTCGAACGCCATGCGGAAGCGTTCCTCGCTGTCGCGCACCGCCTGCTCGGCCTTCAGGCGTTCCTCGACCTCGTCGGTGACGTCCAGGATCAGGCCATCCCACACGATGGTCTCGCCGCGGCGGCGCGGGCGCGATTGGCCCGACAGCCAGTGGATGCGGCCGTCGGCGCCGGTCACGCGCACGTCCTCGTCCACCGCTTCCAGGGTCTGGGCCGACACCTGCAGGTCGCGCACCAGCCGCTCGCGGTCGCCGTCCAGCATGGCATCGAACAACAGCGCGGAATCGAACACGATGTCGGCCGCCTCGCAGCCCAGGATTTCCTCGATCCCTTCCGAAACGTAAGGATAGGCGAAGCTGCCGTCGGGATCCTGGACCCGCTGGAACACCACGCCGGGCAGGTTCGAGGCGATCGACCGCAGCCGTCGCTCCGTCTCCTCCAGCATCAGCTCGGTGGCCTTGCGGCGGGTGATGTCGCGGCCGATGACGATCAGCGACAGCCGGCCGTCCGAGCGCACCTCGGACACCGTCATCTCGAACGGGAAGGTGCAGCCGTCCTTGCGCTTCGCCATCACCTCCTGGGTGCCGCGCGGAAAGCACTGAAGGATGTCGCCCACCGCGCACTCGGACAGGTGCGCGGGCGCATCGTCCGGGCAGGTGCCGATCAGCAGGTTCGAGATGCACAGCCCCAGCATTTCGTCCAGCCGCCAGCCGAACAGCCGTTCCGCGGCCGAGTTGGCCCAGTCGATGCCGTTCTTGGCGTCCAGGGTCAGGATCACGTCCTCGGCGTGGTCCATGACGGTCTGGAACTGGTGCTCGGCGCGCATCCACGGGCTGATGTCGATCCACGCCCCATCCCAGATGATGGTGCCGTCCTCAAGCCGCTCCGGCGCCGACGAGCCGCGGAACCAGCGCGTCTCGCCCTCGGCGGTGACGGCGCGGAACGCCTCGAGGCAGCGGGTCATGGAAAAGCCCGAGCGCAGGATGCCGGCCACATGGGCGTCGCGGTCGGCCCAGTGGATGGCGTTCAGGGCGCCCTTGCTGGTGACCGTCATCTCCGACGGTTGGTAGCCGAAGATGTCGTGCACATTGGCCGAGATCCACGGATAGCGGATTTCGCCGGTGGGGAGCAACTCGCGCCGGAACATTACACAGGACAGGTCCGCCATCACCTCGGCCAGGCGGTCGGGAAACAGCGGACTGGCCTGGGCGGTGGGCGAGGCGGGGGCGGAAGAATGCGTCATGCGGCGATGGGACAATGGTGTCTGACGAAAGATAGTGTAGCATGCGCGCCGAAGCGGACATAGCGAACGGAACGGTCATGGCCGGGCATGGCGCCCACATCATCGTCATCGGCAATGAAAAGGGCGGGTCGGGCAAGACCACCGTCGCCATGCATCTGGCCGTCGGTCTGCTGCGCATGGGGTTCAAGGTCGGTTGCCTGGACCTTGACCACCGCCAGCAATCATTGGGCCGCTATTTCTCGAACCGCCAGGCCTGGGTGGAGCGGGCGCGGGTGCCGCTGCCCATGCCGCGTTTCGGCGTGGTCATGCCGTCGCCGGCCGAACTGAAGGCCCAGGCGGTGGCCGAGGAACGCGCTGGCTTCGACGCGCAACTGGGCGAGATGGTGGCCGGCTGCGACTTCGTGGTGGTGGATTGCCCCGGCTCCGACGTGCCGCTGGCGCGCCACGCCCACACGGTGGCCGATACCTTGGTGACCCCCATCAATGACAGCCTGCTCGACCTGGACCTGCTGGGCCAGCTCGATCCGGTCACCTGGGACCTGAGGCAGGCCGGCGTCTATTCCAAGCTGGTGTGGGATCTGCGCCAGGAGCGCCGCCGCGCCCACAAGGCCGGCATCGACTGGCTGGTGACCCGCTCGCGCCTGTCGGCGCTGGCCGACCGCAACAAGCGCAAGCTGGCCGAGGTCCTGCCCAAAATGCAGAAGGTGTTGGGCTTTCGCCTGGCCGAAGGCTTTGGCGAGCGGGTGATCTATCGCTACCTGTTCCTGTGGGGGCTGACCGTGCTGGATTTGCGCCAGTCGGGCATCGACCTGGAACTGACCAAGTCGCACATGGCCGCGCGCGAGGAGGTCATGGCGCTGCTCGCCAATCTGTGGCTGCCGCGGGTCAGCGAGCGGCTGGACCGCCTGTAGCGGACAACCTGTGGCCTAGACAGGGCGTGTGGCGCCGGCACCCGGCCATTCATCACCTCCGGGTCGGCCCCTCTAGAACAGCTCGTCGTCGTCGCCGGCGGCCGGCGGGGTCGGTTCGCGACCGTGCAGGGCATCCACCAGCCGGCGGCGCCAATCGGCCAGGCTGACATTGGCGGCCATGGCCTCGATCCAGCCGCTCAGCATGGCATTGGTGTCGGGGACGTGGGCGGTGTCGCGGGTGGCGCCCACCAGTTCGGCATGCTGAGCGCGCAGGGTCTGCAGCACCGAGGCCACCTGCTCCAGCCCCTGGCGCGAGCGATCGGCGGCCTGCAGCTTCTGGACCACCATGAAGGTCTCACTTTGCAGATCGGCATTGCCGGCTTCGGCCAACTGGCCGATCCGGGTCAGCACGCCGGCGGCGCCCTCGGTGGAATGCTCGAATTCCTGCCCCGTGGCCATCGCCTCGGCGGCCAGGAACTCGAATGCGCGCTGCTGCAGCTCGGAAAACGCCTGCCAGCGGGCCAGCAGTTCCAGCAGTCGGCCACAGGTATCGTCGCTCATCTACGTTTATGTCCTCGTTGTATCGGCGTGGCACAGCCTAAGGATTTCCTCGGCAATGCGCGAGAGGGGAATTTCTTTTTCAACCGCTCCGATTTCGCGGGCGGATTTGGGCATGCCATAGACCACGCAACTGCCTTCGTCCTGGCCGATGGTGGAGGCGCCGGCCCGGCGCATGGCCAACAGGCCGTCGGCGCCGTCGCGGCCCATGCCGGTCAGAATGACGCCCACCGCCTTGGACCCGCAAGCATCGGCGACGGAATGGAACAGCACGTCCACGCTGGGCTTGTGGCCGGTGACCAGCGGTCCGTCATGGGTGTGCAGCACCAGCGCGGCACCCGAGCGGCGCACCTCCAGGTGGCGGTCGCCGGGGGCAATGAAGACGTGGCCGGCGACGACGCGATCGCCGTCCACCGCCTCCTTGACCCGCACGGCGGCAAGGCCGTTCAGCCGCTCGGCGAAGCTGGCGGAAAACTTGGGCGGGATGTGCTGGGTGCAGACCATAGGGGGGGCGTCGGGCGGCAGCGCCAGGATGATGTCGCGCAGCGCTTCGACACCGCCGGTGGAGGAGCCGATCGCCACCAGCCGGTCGGTGGATTTGTAGATGGTGGTGACCGACAGCTTGGGCGCCCCGGCGGGGCGGGGGCGGTCGCTCAGCGCCCGCACGCGGGCGCCGGCGGCGGCGCGCACCTTGTCGGTCAGTTCCTTGGCATGGGCCTGCAAGCCGCCGGCCTCGGACGGCTTGCAGAAGATGTCCACCGCGCCCAGTTCCATGGCGCGCAGGGTGACCTCGGCGCCGCGCTCGGTCAGCGACGACACCATCACCACCGGCATGGGCCGCAGCGTCATCAGCTTTTCCAGGAACGCCAGGCCGTCCATGCGCGGCATTTCCACGTCGAGCGTCAGCACGTCGGGGTTCAGCGCCTTGATCTTCTCGCGCGCGACGATGGGGTCGGGGGCGGTGCCGACCACCTCGATGCCGGGGTCCGAGGACAGGATGGCGGTCAGCATCTGGCGCATCAGCGCCGAATCGTCGACCACCAGGACGCGAATGCGCGGCTTGGGCACGGCGCGCCTCCTCAGGTGAACAATTCGACGTCGCCCTCGACCTCGACGGTCTGCAGGCGCGAGCGATAGGACATTTCGCGATTGACCACCGCGCGTTCCACGTCCTTCTTGAGGAACAGGCGGATTACCTTGCCAAGGCGGGGAAAGAAGTGGATGCGGCGGGGATGCGGGCCGCCCAGATCCTCGGCAGCGATGCGGTATCCTTCCTCGTGCAGGTAGCGGCGGACGAAATCGGCGTTGCGCTCGCCCACCGACGTGGTGGCGGTGCCGACGCCCGGCAGCACGTTGCCGCCGCCGAACACCTTGATCTCCAGCGCGTCGCGCCGTGCCCCCCGGCGCAGCACGTCGTTGATCAGTTCTTCCATGGCGAAGTTGCCGAAGCGCATGGCCTTGTCCACCGGCACGTCGGACCCCGAATCGGGCAGCATGAAATGGTTCATGCCGCCGATCTTCAGGCGCGGGTCCCACACGCAGGCGGCGACGCAGGACCCCAGGACGGTGACGACCATTTCCTGGCCGGCGGTCGAGACGTAATGCTCGCCCGGCAGCACCTTGACCGCCATGATCTTGAAAGTTGGGTCGAACCAGCGCCGGCGCTCGGCTTCGTCGGCTTGGGCCCCCCAGACCCCGTTCCCGCTCATTTGATCCGCCTGTAAACGGTCTTGTCCGCGACCTCGAAGCGGTCGGTGACGCCGATCAAGGACTCGGCATGTCCAAGATACAGCATTCCGCCAATGTTCAGATAGTCCGCGTAGCGATTGAACAGCTTCTTTTGCGTCGGCTTGTCGAAGTAGATGGCGACGTTACGGCAGAATATGACGTCGAACGTGCCCTTCATCGGCCATTTGTCATGCAGGTTCAATCGGCGGAAGCGGATCATCGAGCGCAGTTCGTCCGCCATCTGCACTTTGTCCGCATCGCCGGCGACCCGGCGGATGAAGCGCTTGCGGTAGGTGTCGGGGATGTGCTTGAGCGCGTCGGCGGGGTAGATGCCCGCCTCGGCGCGGCGCAGCACGTTGGTGTCGATGTCGGTGGCCAGGATCAGCGCGTCCCATCCTTCACCCGGCTTCAGCACGTCGGCCATGGTCATGGCGATGGAATAGGGTTCCTCGCCCGACGAACAGCCGGCCGACCAGATGCGGACGCGCGGCCGGCGCGGCCGTTCCGCCACGCGGGGCAACAGCACCGAGTTGCGCAGAAAGTCGAAGTGATGGGGTTCGCGGAAGAAGTTGGTGATGTTGGTGGTGATGGCGTTGACAAGGTTCTCCACCTCGGCCGCCGCGCCGGGTCCTTGCAACAGTTCCACATATTCCGCGAACGAGCGCAGGTGCAGGGCGCGCAGCCGTTTTACCAGACGGCCGCAGACCATCTGGCGTTTGTGGTCGGACAGGACGATGCCGGTCTCGCGCGACATGAAGCCGGCAAGAAAGCGGAATTCGTCGTCCCCCAACTCGAATTCCCGACGGTGGCCGTTATCCGTCACCACATCGCCCGCGCGGTGCTGCACAGTCGTCCCCCAATGATAGGCCCCGCCGACGATGCCGACGGGGCCTGAATTCCTTACCATACATTAGTTGAATTTCAAAACTCGGCCCAATCCTCGTCGCCGCCCTTGGCCGCCGCCGCGGTGACGGTGGGCTTCGGGGTGGGGGCGTCCTTGGCCGGCGTTCTTGCCGGCTTCTTGGCGGCGGGTTTGCCCGCTGGCTTGGCCGCCGGCTTGGCGGCCGGCCGCGTCTCGGCCTTGGGCTTGGCCGTGGGCATGGTCGCGACCGCCTGGGCGGCCTGGCTTTCCTCGCCCACATGGAAGAAGCCCATCAGGCGGTTGAGTTCGCGCGACTGGTCCTCCAGGGCGTGGGCGGCGGCGGCGGATTCCTCCACCAGGGCGGCGTTCTGCTGGGTCATCTCGTCCATCTGGCTGACGGCGGCGTTGACCTGGTCGATGCCGCTGGCCTGTT
>JAFAAW010000005.1 GCA_023426365.1 Pseudomonadota bacterium | reverse complement strand
AGAAGTGGCGTCCCCTACGGGATTCGAACCCGTGTCGCCGCCGTGAAAGGGCGGTGTCCTAGGCCTCTAGACGAAGGGGACGAGGCGCTGCGAGGGCGCTTTAATAGCCGCGCCGGGCGGGGAGCGCAAGGGGGGATTTCGCATTCTGCGAAAAAAAATGCGGCGACCCGGCATGGGCTGGGCCGCCGCGGCATCAACCTCAGCTCAGCAGCACTTGATGGTGCCGCTGCCGGCGCCATAGCGGGCGTCCTGGCGGTTCTTGAAGAACTCCTCGTAGGTCATGATCGGTTCGTCGGGGTGCTGGACGAAACGATGGGCCACATAGGCATCGTAGTCGGGGATGCCCACCATCAGGCGGCTCATCTGCACCAGGCGGTCCTTGATCAGCTTGAGGTCGTTAAGCATGGCTGGTGCTCTCCCCGCCCACCTCGATGGCGGTGGGCTTGTCCGAACGCCGCGCCTTCATGATGGCGGCCACGCCATAGACCAGCATGGACGCCACCACCATCACGAACATGATGGCCAGCACGCCGTCCAGGGTCTCGTTGTGGACCACCTGGGCCATCTGCTCCATGGTCTTGGCCGGGGCCAGCAGGCGGCCTTCCTCCATGGCCGCGCTGAACTGGCGGGCACGGGCGAAGAAGCCGATGGCCGGCACCTCGGACAGGATCTTGAGCAGGCCGGCATAGGTGGTGCAGATCAGCAGGAAGGCGGCCGGAATGGCGCTGACCCACGCCCAGCGCTGGCGCTTCATCTTGTACAGGATCACGGTGACCATGATCAGCGCGACGCCGGCCAGCATCTGGTTGGAAATGCCGAACAGCGGCCACAGGCTGTTGATGCCGCCGAACGGATCGACCACGCCGGCATAGAGGATGTAGCCCCACAGCGCCACCGAGATGCCGGTGGCGATCAGGTTGTTGGCCCAGTTGCGGGTGGCGCGGAACGGCGCATAGACCGAGCCGATCATGTCCTGGACCATGAAGCGGCAGGCACGGGTGCCGGCGTCCACGGCGGTCAGGATGAACAGCGCCTCGAACAGGATGGCGAAATGGTACCAAAAGCCCATCATCGCCTTGCCGCCGACCACGTTCGAGAAGATGTAGGCCATGCCGACCGCCAGCGTGGGCGCGCCGCCGGTGCGCGACAGGATCGTGCTTTCGCCCACGTCGCGGGCCATCTCGGTCAGCATGTCGGGCGTGACCACGAAGCCCCACGACGAGATCGTCGCCGCCGCCTGGACCACGTCGTTGCCGATCACCGCGCCCGGGCTGTTCATGGCGAAATAGATGCCCGGCTCGATCACGCTGGCGGCCACCATGGCCATCACGGCCACGAAGGATTCCATCAGCATGCCGCCATAGCCGATGAAGCCGACCTGACGCTCGTTCTCGATCATCTTGGGCGTGGTGCCCGAACTGATCAGCGCATGGAAGCCCGACACCGCGCCGCAGGCGATGGTGATGAACAGGAACGGGAACCAGTTGCCCTTGAACACCGGGCCGGTGCCGTCCACGAACTGGGTGATGGCGGGCATCTTCATGGGCGGCATGACGATGGCGATGCCCAGCGCCAGGGCCACGATGGCGCCGATCTTGAGGAAGGTGGAGAGATAGTCGCGCGGCGCCAGCAACAGCCACACCGGCAGCACCGAGGCGACGAAGCCGTAGCCGATGATGATCAGCGCCAGCGTTTCGCCGTCGAAGGTGAACAGCGGCGCCAGAGCCGGGCTTTCGGCCACGTCGCGGCCATAGATCAGCGCCGCCATCAGCAGGACGAAGCCGATCACGCTCATCTCGGCGATGCGGCCGGGGCGGATGAAGCGGCTGTAGACGCCCATCAGGACGGCGATGGGAATGGTGGCGAACACGGTGAACGTGCCCCACGGGCTGCCGGCCAGCGCCTTGACCACCACCAGCGCCAGGATGGCCAGGATGATGATCATGATCAGCAGCACGCCGATCAGCGCGATGCCGCCCGCCACCGGCCCCATCTCGGAACGGATCATGTCGCCAAGCGAGCGGCCGTCGCGGCGCATGGAGCAGAACAGCACCATGCTGTCCTGGACCGCGCCGGCGAACACCACGCCGGCGATGATCCACAGCGTGCCCGGCAGATAGCCCATCTGCGCTGCCAGGACCGGGCCGACCAGCGGGCCGGCGCCGGCGATGGCGGCGAAATGGTGGCCGAACAGCACGTACTTGTTGGTGGGAACGTAGTCCAGCCCGTCATTGCGGCGCACCGCCGGGGTGGGGCGGGCGGGATCGGTGCCCAGCACGGTGTTGGTGATGAACAGGCCATAGAAGCGATAGGCGATGAAGTAGCTGCATACGGCAGCCACGACCAGCCAGAGGGCGTTGATGCTTTCGCCGCGCTTGAGCGCGATGATGCCCAGCGCCACGGCGCCCAAAGCGGCAACCGCAAACCACCCCAGCCGTCTGATGGATGTGGACATGGGATTACTCCCCCAGACAGGATAAGCGAATGTGCTGTTTGTAATATTGGATCGGCGTGGACTGAATCGCAGGGGTCGCGCGGCAGCCCTTCGCGGGAATTATTTGACAATGCAAGGATTTTGCGAATGGTCCGCCATGGCAGGCAATGGCCCGGCCCGGCGGCCGGGACCACGGGCGGGGGCGGTCAGGCCGTGACGCGGAAAGTGCTGGTTTTCAGCGGGCCGCGGCGGCGTCCTCGATCACCAACTGGACCGAGGTGGAGCCTTGCCAGGTATCGGCCCGCAGGGTGCCGGCCAGGTGGAACGCGCCGCCGCGCGCGGTCAGCAGTGCCTGGCCCAGGTCGCTGTCGGCGGCGCGAAAGGCAATGGCCTTGAGGCTGTGGCCGCCATTGCCCTTGAGGATTACCCGCACATGGCCCTGGCCTACCACGTCTGCCTTGACGATGCGGGCGTTGGTGACGGCGAAGCGCGGCTCGGGATTGCCGGCGCCAAAGGGGCCGAGCTGTTTCAAGGTGTCGATCAGGTCGGTGGAACAGCCGGCGCAGTCCAGGGCGCCATCCAGTTCCAGCACGGGGACCAGTTCGCCGCTCAGTTGGGCCTGCAACCTGTCGGCCAGGAAGGCGCGGAAATCGTCCAGCCGCTCGCGCAGGACGGTGAAGCCGGCGGCCATGGCGTGGCCGCCGCCGGCCTTGAGAATGCCGGCCTGGCGGGCGGCGATGATGGCCGCACCCAGGTCGAGGCCGGGCACCGACCGGCCCGACCCCTTGCCTTCGCCGCCCTCCAGCGCGACCACGCAGGCGGGGCGGTTGTAGCGTTCCTTGAGCCGGCCGGCGACGATGCCGATGACGCCGGGATGCCAGTCCTCGCCGGCGGCCAGCACCAGCGGCAGGCCGTCGTCGGCGCGCGCCTCCACCTGCTCCATGGCCTGTTGCAGGACGGCGGCCTCGATCTGCTGGCGATCCTTGTTGTAGCCGTCCAGCAGCTTGGCGATCTCGGCGGCCTCGACCGGGTCCTCGGTGGCCAGCAGGCGGGTGCCCAGTTCGGCCTCGCCCACGCGGCCGCCGGCATTGACGCGCGGCCCCAGCACATAGCCCAGGTGATAGGCGTCGGGGCGCTCGCGAATGCCGGAGACGTCGGCCAGGGCGGACAGCCCCACATTGCCGCGCCTGGCCATCACCTTCAGTCCCTGCGTCACCAGCGCGCGGTTGACCCCCCTGAGCGGCACCACGTCGCACACCGTGCCCAAGGCCACGATGTCCAGCCATTGCAGCAGGTCGGGCGCCGGGCGGCCGGCGGTGTACCAGCCGTTCTGCTTGAGCACCCGGTTGACCGCCACCGCCACCAGAAAGGTCACGCCGACGGCGGCCAGATGGCCGTGCGGGCTGCTTTCGTCCAGCCGGTTGGGATTGACCAGGGCATGGCAGCGCGGCAATTCCGGCTCGGCCTCGTGGTGGTCCACCACGATCACGTCCAGTCCCGCCTCGGCGGCGGCGGCCAGCGGGGCGTAGGCGGTGGTGCCGCAATCCACCGTCACCACCACGCCGACGCCTTCGGCCAGCAGGCGCAGCAGGGCGGGGGCGTTGGGGCCGTAGCCTTCGGCGATGCGATCGGGGATGTGGACGCGCACGGTGGCGCCCACGGCTTCCAGGAAGATGCGCAGCAGCGCCGAGCTGGTGGCGCCGTCCACGTCGTAATCGCCGAAAATGCCGATGACCTCGCCGCCCATGACGGCGCGGGCCAGCCGCTCGGCCGCCTTGTCCATGTCCTTCAGGTGAAAGGGGTCGGGCAGCAGGTGCTTCAGCGTCGGCGCCAGGAACAGCTCGGCGTCGTCCAGGCCGATGCCGCGGGCGGCCAGTGCGCGGCCCACCACCTCGGGCAGGCCCAGGCGCTGGGCCAGGGTCAGAGCCAGACGGGGGTCGCCCGGCGCCGCCTGCCACCGCCGGCCGGTGAACGAGCGCTCGACGCCCAGAAAGGCGTCGCCGGTGACGGCGGGGGCGACAGGCGCATTCATGGCCGGAACCTTCAGCGCTCGTGCAGCTTGACGTGCTTGTCGAAGTCGTGGCGCGCGGTCAGCGTGCGGATGGTGCCGGTCATGGAGCGCATGACGATGGAATGGCTGACCGCGCCGCCGCGATGGAAGCGGATGCCCTTCAGCAGATGGCCGTCGGTGATGCCGGTGGCGGCGAACATCACGTCGCCGCGCACCATCTGGTCCACGTCCCACTTGGCGGCCAGGTCGGTGATGCCGGCGCGGCGGGCGCGGCCGCGCTCGTCCTCGCTGCGCAGCATCAGGCGGCACTGCATCTGGCCGCCCAGGCATTTCAGGCCGGCGGCGGCCAGCACGCCCTCGGCCGCGCCGCCCGACCCCATGTACAGGTCGATGCCGGTTTCCGGCAGGCCGGTGGCGATGGCGCCCGACACGTCGCCGTCGTCGATCAGCACGACGCGGGCGCCGGCATCGTAGATGCGGCCCAGCA
Organism: Pseudomonadota bacterium; assembly: GCA_023426365.1. Classification (GTDB taxonomy): domain Bacteria; phylum Pseudomonadota; class Alphaproteobacteria; order Rhodospirillales; family Magnetospirillaceae; genus Magnetospirillum. The sequence goes on along the minus strand of JAFAAW010000005.1, from coordinate 4,220 downwards.
ATTCGGCATGGCGCGGACGGTCGAGCATGCACACGGTCAGGTCGGCCACCGTCATGCCCTTGGCGGCGGCGACGCGGGCCAGGTTCTCCTCGGGCTCGCGGTCCAGGTCGATGACGCCCGTGGGCAGCTTGCCGCCCACCGCGATCTTTTCCATGTAGACGTTTTGGGGCACGTGCAGGAACGACCCCGAATCGGTGGCGGCCACCACCGAGAGCGCGTTGTGGCTGCCCTTGGCGCAGATGGTAACGCCCTCGATGGCGGTCAGCGCGATGTCCACCCGCGGCCCCTTTTCGGTGCCGACCTTCTCGCCGTTGTGCAGCGGGCGGTCGGCCTCCTCGGAATCGCCGTTCACGATGACCCCGGCCATGGCCAGGCTGTTCAGCGCCTCGCGCATGGCGGCGGTGGCCGCCTCGTCGGCGGCCTTCTCGTCGCCGCGGCCGACCCAGCGGCCGGCGGCCAGGGCGCTGGCCTCGGTGACGCGCACCACTTCCAACGCCAAGTTGCGGTCCAGCGCCTGCGGCGGTGGCACGAAGATGCGGTTGGGCATGGGCTGCGCCCCTTACAGATGCTCGATACGGATGATGCGGGGCGGCTCGACCACGGCTTGCAGCTTGCCGATGCGGGCTACCGCGCGTTCGATGGCGGCCTCCTCGGTGTCGTGCAGGGTCATCACCATGGGCACGGTCTCGCCGGGGGCGCGGCCGGGCTGGATCATCTGTTCCACCGACACCTGCTCGTCGCGCAGCGCGGCGGCGACGTCGGCCAGCACGCCGGGGCGGTCCACCACCGTCAGGCGCATGTAATAGGCACCCTGGCGGGCCGCCATGGGGGCGACCGGCAGCGGCTTGAGCGCATCCACCGGCACGCCGAAGGTGGGCGTGCGGCAGCCGCGTGCGATGTCGATCAGGTCGGCGGCCACCGCCGAGGCGGTGGGGCCGGCACCGGCGCCGCGGCCCTCATAGATCGAGCGGCCGACGAAATCGCCCTCGGCCACCACGGCGTTGAACACGCCGTCCACGGTGGCGATGGGGTCCTTGACCGGCACCATGTAGGGATGGACGCGCTGTTCCACGCCCTTGTCGGTCTTGCGCGCGATGCCCAGCAGCTTGATGCGATAGCCCAGCTTCTCGGCGAAATCGATGTCCACCGCCGAAATGTGGCGGATGCCCTCGATGTGCATGGACTGGAAGTCCACCGGCGTGGCGAAGGCCAGGCTGGTCAGGATGCACAGCTTGTGGGCGGCATCGACGCCGTCGATGTCGAAGCTGGGATCGGCCTCGGCATAGCCCAGCGCCTGGGCCTCGGCCAGCACGTCGGCGAAGTCGCGGCCCGATTCGCGCATGGTGGTCAGGATGTAGTTGCAGGTGCCGTTCAGGATGCCGGCCACCTGGCTGATGGAATTGCCGGCCAGCCCTTCCTTCAGCGCCTTGATGATGGGAATGCCGCCGGCCACCGCCGCCTCGAAGGCAAGCTGCACGCCCTTGGCCTCGGCGGCGCGGGCCAGCGCGGTGCCGTGATGGGCCAGCAGCGCCTTGTTGGCGGTGACCACCGACAGGCCGCGGCCGATGGCGGTTTCCACCACCTGCCGGGCGATGCCGTCGGAACCGCCGATCACCTCGACCACCACGTCCACGTCGGCTTCGGCGGCCATCCGGGCCGCGTCTTCGTACCACGCGACCGAGGCGGGAATGGCGACGCCGCGATCCTTGGAGCGGTCGCGCGCCGACACCGCCACCACCTCGATGGCGCGGCCCGAACGGGCGGCGATGGCGGGGGCATTGTCCGACAACAGCTTGACGAGGCCGGCACCCACGGTGCCCAGGCCGGCAACGGCAATCTTCAAGGGTTTCATCAGCCAGCCACCGCGCGTTGTTTTTCCGATTCTTCCAGGACGCGATCGTAATTGCCCAGGAAGGCTTTGATGTTGCGCACCGCCTGACGGGTGCGATGGCGGTTCTCCACCAGACCGATACGGACGTAATTGTCGCCGTATTCGCCAAAGCCGATGCCCGGCGCCACCGCCACCTGCGCCTCGCGCATCAGCAGCTTGGAGAATTCCAGCGAGCCGAGATGGGCGAAGGCCTTGGGGATGGGCGCCCAGGCGAACATGGTGGCGGGCGGGCTGGGCACGTCCCAGCCGGCGGCATGCAGCCCCTCGATCAGGACGTCGCGGCGCGCCTTGTACATCTGGCGGATGTCCTCGACGCAGTCCTGCGGGCCGTTCAGCGCCGCCGTGGCCGCCACCTGGATGGGGGTGAAGGCGCCGTAATCCAGGTACGACTTGATGCGGCCCAGCGCGGCCACCAGTTTCTTGTTGCCGGCGGCAAAGCCGATGCGCCAGCCCGGCATGTTGTAGGTCTTCGACATGGAGGTGAACTCCACGGCGATGTCCTTGGCGCCCGGCACCTGCAGGATGGAGGGCGGCGGGGCGACGTCGAAATAGATTTCCGAATAGGCCAGGTCCGACAGGATCCAGATGCCGTGGTGGCGGCAGAAATCCACCACCTGGCCGTAGAAGTCCAGATCGGCCAGCAGCGCGGTCGGGTTGCTGGGATAGTTCAGCACCACGGCGATGGGCTTGGGCACCGAATGGCGCACGGCGCGGTCCAGCGCGCGCAGGAACTCGGCGTCCGGCGTCACCGGCACATAGCGGCACGAGCCGCCGGCGATGATGAAGCCATAGGGGTGGATGGGATAGCTGGGATTGGGCACCAGCACCACGTCGCCCGGGCTGGTGATGGCGTTGGCCAGATTGGCCAGGCCCTCCTTGGACCCCAGGGTGACGATGCACTCGCTTTCAGGGTCGAGATCGACGCCGAAGCGGCGCTGGTAATAGCCGACCAGGGCCTTGCGCAGGCCGGGGATGCCGCGGCTCATGGAATAGCGGTGGGCGCGCGGGTTGCGCGCGGCCTCGACCAGCTTGTCAACGATGTGCGGCGGGGTCGGCTGGTCGGGATTGCCCATGCCGAAATCGATGATGTCGTCGCCGGCGGCACGAGCTCGGGCCTTCATGGCGTTCACTTCCGCGAACACATAGGGGGGAAGGCGCTTGATCCGATGGAATTCCTGTTCCGTGCTCATGATGCCGATCTTTCATCCGCCAATCCGGCCTCGCACAAACTGTAGGCCCGAAAGGGCGGCAGCGAGGATTGGGAAGGGCCATATCTAGCGCGGCCGGCAGGAAGAATCGATATCTTTTTGGCTCTCCCCGTCGGCCCGCCTGCGGCACCCCCATTCCGCCAGCACGCGGTTGATGTCGGCGACGACGAAGTGGCGGGCGGCCTCGGCGCCATAGCCGTCGGCCAGCAGGGCGTCGTATTCGGTGTGCAGGTGGCGGATGTGGGCGACCAGCGACAGCCACGCCGCCGCCTGCGGCGAGGCGGTGCGCAAACCGGCGGAATCCTGGGCGTGGTCCAGCACCGCGTCGCGGTCGAAGGCGGGTATGGCCGGGGCGATCACGTCCAGCGCCTGGGCGATGGCGTCGCGGCGCGACCGGGGTAGGGCGTCGCGGGGCGACCGGGGGGGGCCGTCGCGAGGCGACCGGGGTGGGGCGGGGCGGCGGTCCCGGCCGCCGCTCACAGCACGTCGATGTAGACCTGGGCGCCCACGCCGTGGGCGGCGGCGGCACCTGGGTCGGCGCCCACCATGATCTTGCGGGCGGGGACGCCGCGCTTGGTCAGCTCGCGGGCGACCGCGTTGGCGCGCTTCATGGAGGCTTCCAGCCCGTCCATCATCTGGTTGACGGCGTCGCCGCCGAAGGTGGGCGCGGGGGCGTGGCCAACCACGCGGACCACGCCGCCGGTCTGCTTGTACAGGCGCGCCACCTCGGCGATGGCGGTGCGGTCGGCGGCGGTCAGGTCGGACGAGCCGGCGTGGAAGTCCAGCGCGGCGACCTGGAAGCTGGCGGCCGGCTCGGGCGCCGGGGCGGGCGCGGCCATGCCCTTGCCGCCGCCCTTGACGGGACGCCGGGACGAGGGCGGCACCAGATGGATGGGTTCTTCCTCGCCCAGTCCGGCAACGCGGCGATGGGGCATGTCCACCATGCCCGGGCTGACGGTCTGCTGGGCGGATTCGGCCAGGCGGCGCTGGAACTGCTCCTGCAGCGGCTTGCGGCCGCGCACCGGCACGGTCTCGGGCACGTCGGCGGGCGGGGGCGGGGTCATGCTGACGCTGGCCGGCGGGGCGGCGGGGCCGTCGTCGCGGGCATGCGGAGTGCGGGC
>JAFAAW010000157.1 GCA_023426365.1 Pseudomonadota bacterium | reverse complement strand
CCGCCTGCGTCTGGGCGACGGGCAGGGGGGGCAACTGGCCTTCGTCTTGCGCCGGCTCGTGGTAATGGGGCAGCCCGGCGGCGGTCTGGGCCTCCACCTCGGTGCGGCGGCGCAGGTGGTAGACGGTCTGCTTGCCGAAATCCTTTGCCAGCGACAGCACGCCCACATATTCGCTGACGTACTTTTCCTCGAACGGGTCGCCGCTGCTCAAGGCCTCCGAGCGCAGCGCCGATTGCTCGGCGGTCAGCACGGCGACGAATTGCTGGGTGGCATAGACGTGGCCGATCACCGTCACCGGCTCCAGCCGGGCGGCGCGGTTGATGTGGCTGCCATAGAAGTTCTTGCGGCCGCAGATGGGATCGACCGCCTCGAACACCGGCCCGGCATGCAGCGAAATGCGCAGGTTCAGCGGCATGGGGAAATGGTCGCGCATCTCCTCGCCCAGGCGCGACACCACCTCTTGCATGGTCAGCGCGTATTCGGCCATGGGCGTGGCCTTGTCCATCACGACGAAGATGGCGTCGCCCCAGGTGTTGATGCTGATGGGTTCGACGCCGGCCGCCTCCAGCCCCTGTTTCAGCCGGGCCAGGAAGTCCAGGAAGGCGGGGGTGTTCTCCTCCTTCAGCTTGGAATAGCCGGCGATGTCGCAAAACAGCATGGAGCGGATGACGCGGCCCTGGCCGGCCTCCTCGTCCTCGTCCTCGCCGAAATCCAGCGAGGGCAGGGCGGGGCCGTCGGGTCCCAGCAGATCGGGGTGCTGCTGCAACAGGCCGTCCAGGTCGATGATGCGCAGCCGGGTGATGTCTTCCCACTGGTCGATGAAATCGCCGGCCCCGCCGACCAGCGACCCGGGCATCATGTCCCACACCGCCAGCAGATAGGGCGAGGTGTGCAGGAAGCCCGACCGCAACGTCGCCAGCCCGTGCAGGCACTGGTTGGCGAAGCGGTACAGCATGTCGTGGCCAAGATAGCGTTCCTCGGTGGCATAGGTCACCGATGCGGCCAGCTTGAGCGCGTTCCTGAACCGCATCTCCCAGCGCGGGCCGCCATAGCGGACGTCATTGGCGACGAAGTCGTCCAGCGCGAACGGCATCACCACGTTGACCTCGGCGCCGCGTTCCAGCATGGCCTCGATGAACAGCAGGTCCGAGCCGCACGCCGCCATGGAATAGCCCACCTGGGCGTTCAGCTCTTCCAGTTGCTGGGCGATTTCGGCGCGCACGGCCGCCTCCATCCCGGCCGGGAAGTGCGGGCCTTCGCCCGGGCGGTCCAGCGGATGGCCGGTGAACACCACCACGGTGGGCGGCTTGACGATGTCGTTCAGTTCCTCGGGAACATGGATGCCGCCCTGGCGCAGCAGCTCCAACTGCTTGAGCGCCGCCACCACGCGGCCGTAATGCACGCCTTCAAGCGCGCGCGCCCATTGGAAGGTGTCGATGGCCTGTTCGGTCTCGCCCAGCAGCAGATGGGCCTGGCCCAGCGTCGCCAGCATGCGGTAGCGCACCTGGGTGGGCAGATGGGGGTCGGTTTCCTCCTCCGCCATGATGTCCTTGACGCGGCCGGCCAGACGGCGCGCCTCGGCGCGGTCGCCCAGCAGCAGGCTCATCAGCGCCGCCTCGATGCCGTCGCGCGGGTTGCCGCCCACATGGAAGGCGCGCAGGAACAGCTCGCGGCAATGGTCCAGGTCGCGCCGGCCGCCCGACGACAGCCACGCCTCGCGGAACACGCGGGCCAGGGCGTTATAGGTTTCGGCGTCGGCGGTGGCCTCCAGCCGCTTGCCGCGCACCAAATCGATGGCCTCGGCCAGTTCGGCGACCGCGGCGATGGCGCGGTCGTTGTCGGTGCTGTCCAGCGTGGCGATGGCGCCGCGCAAGCCGTCGCGCAGGCGGCGGAACGGGCCTTCATCGATGAAGATCTCGTCGAGCAGCGGCGCCAGCAGGCGGCGGGCCTCGTCCACCGCGCCGGTCTGCGACAGCGCGATGGCGCCGAACGTGGTCAGCTTGAAACTGCCGGGATAGACCCTGAGGCCGTCGCGGCAGACGTCGTGGGCCAGGAAGTTCTGCCCCTCGTCCAGCAGCGCGCGGGCGGCGCGCTCCCATTCTTCCTGCGTGCGCGGCGTATTGCCCCCCACCGCGATGGATGTCGTGTCGGCCACGGGCCGCATCCTCCAGCCTGATCCTGTCCCCAAGGAGCAAGTTCTAGCACGGCCGGGCGGGGGACGCTAAGCCCCACCAAGGTCCAGGCGGAAAAAGCCGCGCCGCCGTCAACCCCGGCGCACGGCGCGCAGGTCGGCCAGGAAGCCGTCCACCGCCCGGCCCAGCGCGCCGGCATGGCCCGACAGGGTTTCGGCGGTCGCCAGCACGTCGGCCGAGGCGGCGCCCGCCGCTTCGACTGCCGCCACCGTGCTGCCCAGCCCGCTGCTGACCGAGGCGGTGCCCGCCGAAACCCGTTCGATGCTGCGCACGATGTGGCCGGTGGCGGCCTCCTGCTGTTCGACGGCGGCGGCGACGGCGGCGGCGATGGCGTTCATGCGTTCGATGACGGCGTCCACGGCGCGGATGGCCTCGACCGCCTTTTGGGTTTCCGCCTGCACGTTGGCGACCTGGGCGCCGATCTCCTCGGTCGCCCGGCTGGTCTGGTTGGCCAGGCTTTTCACCTCGCCGGCCACCACGGCGAAGCCCTTGCCGGCGTCGCCGGCGCGCGCCGCCTCGATGGTGGCGTTCAGCGCCAGCAGATTGGTCTGGCCGGCGATGTCGCTGATCATGTTGACGATCTCGCCGATGCGGGTGGCGCTGGCGGTCAGGTCGCGCATGATGGCCGTGGTGCGGCCCGATTGCGCCGCCGCCTCGCCGGCGATGCGGCTGGATTCGTCCACCTGGCGGGCGATCTCGCCGATCGAGGACGACAACTGGCCGGTGGCGGTAGCCACCTGGGTGGTGGATTGCGCGGCCTCGCGCGCGGCCTCGTCCACCTGGGTGGCATCCATGCGCGCCTCGTCGGACAGGGCGCCCAGATGGCGGGCGGCGCCTTCCATGCGGCCGGCGGCCTCGGCAAGCTGGGCGACCACGCCGCGCACCGAGGCGTCGAAATCGGTCGCCATGCGCTCGCGCGCCGCGCGGCGGTCGGCGGCGGCGCGGTTTTCGTTGTCGGTATGGGCGGCGCGCAACTGCTCGCGTTCGATGGCGGCGTCCTTGAACGAGGCCAGTGCCCGGGCGATATCGCCGATCTCGTCGCGGCGTTCGGCGCCGGTCACCGCCACGGCGGTGTCGCCCGTGGCCAGCCGGGTCATGGCGCTGATGATGGCGGTCATGGGCCGGGTGATCGAGCGGGCGATCACCGTGCTGGTGCCGGCCAGCAGGAGCAGCCCGCCGATCCCCACGGCCAGCCCCACCGCACCGGCCAGACGCCACGACGCCATGGCGTGCTCGAAATCGCTGCGGGCCTGCGCGATCTGCAGGTCCATCAGGCCGCGCACCGCCTCGGTGGCGGCGGAAAAGGCGCCGTTGGTGCTTTCCTCCAGCGATTCGCGGGCGCCGAACGAATCGCCCTGGCGCATCAGGTCCAGCGTGGTGTTGGCGGCGGTGAAGAAAGCGCGCACCGCCTCGTGCGAGGCGCCTTCCAGCGCGCGCTCGTCGGCGCTCAGAGGCATGGTGCCATAGGCCTGCCAGAGGTGCTCCACCTCGCTGCGGGCGGCAGCGATGTCGCGTTCCAGCCGCTCCAGGGTAAGGCGGGAATCGCTTAAGACCACGATGGAAACGTTGCTGCCGGTGCGGTTGATGCCGTCCTGGATCTGCGCCAACTGGCCCAGCGGCACCACGCGGGCGCCATAGACGCTTTCGATGCCGCGCGCCAATTGGTGCCCGCCCAGCATGCCGGTAAGGCCGATGGCCGCAACCAGAAACACGCTGACCGCCAACAGGACAAGCAAGCGGGTGCCGAATTTGACGCCGTCCAGCATGAACCTTCCTCCAGCCCCCGCCGACAATGCTGTGCGTAAAAAGGGGGAGGATTGACTACGCCTTATGGGTGCAGCCTGTATATTGCGGATATCCGCAAGTGCCGACGGGCGTGATTACTCGGCTATTCCTTGGCCTGGGCCTTGCGGTGCCGATAGGTAACCAGTTCGTGTACAATGCCGTGCAGGGTTTGCACTTCCTGGTTGGTCAGATTGGCGCGCTGGAACATGTTGCGGATATTGCGCACCATCACCGGGCGCTTGTCCGGGTGGCGCAGAAAGCCGCACTCGTCCAGTTCGCGTTCCAGGTGGTTGAAGAATTCCAGCAGCTTTTCCTTGCTGGCGGGCGGCTGGGCGCCCTTGGTCATGTGGCGTTCCGGCAGTTCGGGGTCGGCCGCCTGATACCATTCATACGCCACCAGCAGCACGCACTGCGCCAGATTGAGCGACGAATAATCGGGGTTCAGCGGCACGGTCACCACCGTGTCGGCCAGGGCGACGTCGTCGTTGTGCAGACCGGTGCGCTCGGGGCCGAACAGCACGCCGAAGCGGCTGCCTTGCGCCGCGACGGCGCGCATGGCGGCGGCGGCGGTCTTGGGGGTGTCCACCGGCTTGACCATGAAGCGGTTGCGCGCGGTGGTGGCCCACACCCGCTGCAGGTCGGCGACGGCGGCTTCGGTGCTGTCAAACACCTTGGCGCCCAGCACCACCTGGTCGGCGCCCGAGGCGGCGGCAATGGCGCGCTCGCTCAGCCAGTCCGGCTTGGGGGCCACCAGCCGCAGGTCGGTCAGACCGTTGTTCAGCATGGCGCGCGCGGCGGTGCCGATATTTTCCGACAGTTGCGGCCGGACCAGGATGATGGCCGGCCCGGCGGGGAACAGGTTTTCTTCGCTCATGTCTAGTGCAGTACGCCCATCAGGTAGCCGGCCAGAACGCCAAGCACGGCGGTGGCGGGCAGAACGATATTGGTCAGGGTCTTGCGGGTTGCGTCGGTTTTCTTGGCGGTGAACACGAAATGGCGCTGCATGGTGCGTACCACCACCTCGACCGCCGCCGCGCCGGCGAAGTCCGAAAACACACCCGACACCGCCCACGGCGCATAGGTGCCGTCGGCGAATTGGTTGAGCACCGCGCGCGAGGTCTTGTCGTCCTCGTCCAGGAAGGTTTCCCAGCCGCACACCACCTGGCGGCCCTGCACCTTGTCCATCTGCGCGTCCACGCGATGGAAGGTGTAGGTGGTGTCGATCACCCGCACGATGCGCGAATTGGGTTCCTCGCGCTTGGGGATGGGGGCGGCGGGGCGGGGCGGCTTGGGCGCCTCGGGCTGCGGCGCGCCGCCGCTCAGCACGGCGTGCAGCGGATGGTCCGGCGGCGCCAGCATCTGCCAGCGCTTCAGCGCCTCGCGGGCAAGGTCCATGTGGCCGGCGGCCACCAGCTTCTCCGCCAGGGTGCGCCACAATTCCGCCGGGCCGCCGTCCTCCGATTGCTGGGCGGCGGTCAGGGCGGGCAGAAGTTCGGGGCGCAATGATGCCGGGCAGTGCAGCGCCACCCAGTTCAGCACCTCGCTCATGGCGTCCGGCATGGTCCATCCGTCACGGTCAAATCCGCGCGGAGAATACAGGCGGCTTGGGCACTACACCAGTCGCAATACGCCGGACGGGCAATTGCGCTTCCACACCCTTGGGGCGTCAAATACGCAAAAAAGCAGTGGGAGGGACAGTGATGAACACCATCGTCAAGGCCGTGCAGCGGGCGCGCGAAACCGCCAGCCTATGCCTGCTGCAATCGGCCGAACTGAACCGGCGGCTGCGCGGCGGCGAGGTGGACGGCCCGCGCTACCTGCGCGAGGCGGCGGCCATCTGGCGCTACAACATCCGCAATTTCTGGCACCCCGACCCCGATCCGGCGCTGAACTCGCGCGATCTGGTCGAGCACTGACGGCGCCCGATCCAAGACAGCGCCGGATCCAAGACGGCGCCCGACCCGGCTGGTCAGGCCCGTTCCAGCAGGTTGACGCGCATGGGCTGGTCGAATTCCCAGCCCTCGGCGGTGCGGGTGCCGTTGGCCTCGAACAGGGCGCGCAAGTCGTCGCGCATGGCGTCGAAGCGCTCCTCGCGCTCGGCATTGGCCGAGATGATGCGCTCGCGGAAGGCGTCGAAGGTGCGCATCTGCACGGTGTGGACATAGCGCAATTCGCGCACCGGCCGCAGCGCCCGGCACTGGCCCAGGGCGTGATAGGCCTGGGCGCGCACCTCGGTTTCGTCGTCCACCGGCCGGCAGGTGGCGAAGAACGGCCCCTCGGCCACCGGCTCGGATACGTAGACCTGGCCGCCGGGGCGCAGGACGCGGGCCGCTTCCTCCAGCGCCTTGCCCATCACCGCCGCCGGCACGTGGTGCAGCGAGTTGAAGAACACCACGTAATCGGCCTCGCCGCTGGGGGCGGGCAGCGCCTGGCCGACGCCTTCGACGATCTCGACGCCCTTGACCGGATCGGCGGCGCGCGCCTTGGCAAGCTGGCGCGGGCTGCATTCCACCCCCAGCACGCGGGCGCCGAACCTGGCAAGGTGACGCGCCAGACCGCCGTCGCCGCAGCCCACGTCGATCACGCGCTTGTCTTCCAGCGCCAGGGTCTCCACGATCACGTCAGCGTTGCGGCGCCTGTCCATGGGGCGTTTCTCCAGTCAGCATCAGGTTTTGCTTATCCTATGTCCCACGCCTGTGTCGATCCCTATGACGTCGCCATCATCCTGGGTGCGCGGCTGCGCGCCGACGGCACGCCGTCGCCCGCATTGCTGCGCCGCGTGGGCCATGGCGTGGCCTTGCTGCGGCGTGGGCAGGCGGGGGCATTGCTGATGACCGGCGGCGCCACCGGCGCCCCCATGGCCGAGGCGCACGCCATGCGCGCCCTGGCCCTGGCCGACGGCGTGGACCCCGATTGCGTGCATGTGGAGGACAGGGCGCGCAACACCATCGAGAACGCGCTGTTCAGCGCGCCCCTGGTGCACGCCCGGGGCTGGCGGCGGCTGGTGGTGGTGACGGACGCCTTCCATGTGCCGCGCGCCCGCTACGTCTTCCGCCGCCTGGGATTGCCGGCCGACTGGGCGGCGGTGCGGCCGGCGCGCCCCTCGGTGGATTGGTGGCTGGCCCATGCGCGCGAGGTGGCGGCCCTGCCGTGGACCGTGTGGCGGGTCGAGGCGGCGTTGCTGCGATAATGGGTGCCAAGGGGCAATGGCGCCGGCTGTTGCGGCCGGTGCGGCGTGTTCCCGCCGTCGCGTTTCGGTTGGCGTCGGCCCCGCCCATCCACTATGCTGCTGCTCCCCCGCGCGCGGGGCACGACACTTCCGCCAGCACAGTTGAAGCCCGATGAGCACCAGCAACCGCGTTTATCTGTACGACACCACCTTGCGCGACGGCGCGCAGACCCAGGGCGTGGATTTTTCCGCCGCCGACAAGGTGCGCATTGCCCGCGCGTTGGATGCTCTGGGGCTGGACTACATCGAGGGCGGCTGGCCGGGCGCCAATCCCACCGACGACGCGTTCTTCGCCAATCCGCCCGAGCTGTCGCGCGCCAAGCTGTCGGCCTTCGGCATGACGCGGCGCGCCGGGCGGTCCGCCGACAACGATCCCGGCCTCAACGCGCTCATGGTTCACGACGCCGTCAAGGTGGTGACCATGGTGGGCAAGTCGTGGGATTTCCAGGTGACCGTGGCGCTGGGCATCGAGCTCGAGGAAAATCTGCGCATGATCGGCGATTCGGTCGCCCATGCCTGTACCAAGGTGTCCGAGGTCATGCTGGACGCCGAGCACTTCTTCGACGGCTACAAGGCTAATCCGGGCTATGCCCTGGCCGCGCTTCGGGCGGCGCTGGACAACGGCGCGCGCTGGATGGTGTTGTGCGACACCAATGGCGGCTCGCTGCCGCACGAGGTCGAGCGCATCGTGCGCGAGGTGATCGAGGCCGGCATCCCGGGCGAGCGCCTGGGCGTGCACTGCCACAACGACACCGATTCGGCGGTCGCCAATTCGCTGGCGGCGGTGCGGGCGGGCGTGCGCCAGATCCAGGGCACCGTCAACGGCCTGGGCGAGCGCTGCGGCAACGCCAACCTGATCTCCATCATCCCCAACCTGATGCTCAAGATGGGGTTCGAGACCGGCATCTCCGCGGACGGCCTCAAGCATCTGGTGGAGGTCAGCCGCACGCTGGACGAGGTGCTGGACCGCAAGCCCAACCGCAGCCAGCCCTATGTGGGCGGCTCGGCCTTTGCCCACAAGGGCGGCCTGCACGTCTCGGCGGTGGCAAAGGACCCCGCCTGCTACGAGCACATCGACCCCGCCCGTGTCGGCAACGTGCGCCAGATCGTGGTGTCCGACCAGGCCGGGCGCTCCAACATCGTCGCCCGCATGGCCGATCTGGGCATCGATATCGAGACGGTGAAGCGCGATTCCCTGGTCCGCGTGGTCGAGGCCATGCAGGTGGATTTCGACCCGCGCGAGGTGTCGGACCTGGTGGACCTGATCAAGCGCCTGGAACACGAGGGCTATGCCTACGACACCGCCGCCGCCAGCTTCGAGCTGCTGGTGCGCCGTGCTCTGGGGCAGGTGCCGGATTATTTCACCCTGGAACGCTATCGCGTCATCGACGAGCGTCGCCGCAACGCCAAGGGCGATTGGGTGACGCTGTCGGAGGCCACCGTCAAGGTCGAGGTCGGCGGCCGCGAATACATGCAGGTGGGCGAGGGCAACGGCCCCGTCCATGCCTTCGACGTGGCGCTCAGGCAGGTGCTGACCGGCGCCTATCCCGAACTGGTCGGCCTGGAACTGGCCGATTACCGCGTCCGCATCGTGGAAAGCACCGCCGGCACCGGCGCCAAGACCCGCGTGACCATCGAAAGCACGGATGGCCAGGGCCACCGCTGGACCACGGTGGGCGTGCACACCAACGTCCTGGAAGCCTCGCTGGAGGCGCTGCAGGATTCCATCACTTACATGCTGTTCCGCTTCCGCGACTAAGACGAGAAAACCCCGCGCAGGTTTCGCGTAAGCTCGCCTAAGAGGAAAAATGCGTGTATGATTGCACTCCCACGGTGGAAAATGGGGGTGTGCAATGCAACGCATCTTTCTCGCAGCATTGTGTGCGGCAGTTCTCACCGGGTGTCAGACTGCTCCGCTGCTGCAAGCGGAATCCATTCCCAAGTCATCCTCTCAAGGGGGGGGCGGTCACCCCGGAGGGGCAGCAGGACGTTCCGGGGAATCGCAGCCACGCATCGTTCTTACACCTCATTTGCTGACGGAAACGGCGGGCAGGGCCGATCCCAGCGATATCTGGGACGATGTCTACACCCGTATCCGGGTGACGGCTCTGGACCTCGACGATCAGATCACTGCCGGGAATGACGTGCGCCCGGAGGGCAGGCGCAAATATTCCGAGGAATCGCGCAACAAGCTGATGCGGTTGCTGGCCGATCGCTCGGTGGCCTCCAGCCTGTCCCTCAGAGTGGCGCTGAGCGGCCAGTCTCCGCGTTTCGAGGGCACCGTGCCGGTGGTCGCCATGTCCCAGGACAGCAGCAGAGCCAAGGGCGAGGTGTGGTCTACCGAGATCCTCGCCCAGTCTATCGATCGCCTGGTGCGGGTCCGTTCGGGGACCATGCTTTCGGTGCAGGCCGAGGTGATGCGGACCAAAGAGACCAGCCCGAGCGCGGTTCTCGCCGCGCTGAACGTTGCCCGCGAATCCACCAAGCTTTTGGCGCCGCAGGCCGGTGTGGTCACCACCCTGAGCCAGCCTTCGCTCGAGCGCGAGGCCCGAGTGTGGGATGCCGCGCTGGGCAAGCTGTTCTCGTTCTCATTGGCGGAAAAGGTGTCTGCCGACACCCTGGTCAGCGAGCAGCGGGGCGATGCCCGTCGCATGACGGTGCAATTGTGGCTGCCGGGCCGGCTGGATGGCTACGACCCCGACAGTGCCATCGGCCGGTGGGATGTGCGGCTGGATTGCCCGACGCCATCGCTGTTCCTGGACATGCGGCGCGAGAAGGGCGGTGACGAACAGGTTTTGTGCAAGGCACCGGTGCCGGCCAAGGTTCCGCTCGACAAGGTAGGCGTCAGCCGCATTCTCGGCTATGTCCTGTTCCAGGAGACGTCGATCATCGACCACTTGCGATCGCTACGCGCCTATGCCGAGAGTATGCAGGATCTGGCTGCGGCGACGAACGGCAACCTGAGCCAAGCCGCCCAGCGGGTGTGTGGCACAGTGCTGGAAGAAATGGAAAAACTGGGCCTGACCACACTGGATGGCCGGCTGGTCCTGTGGGCGGTGTCGGCGCGTCTGGACCAGACGCGGCGGGACGCGGTGCGGCAGGCCTGCGCCGAGGAGTTGACGAAGCTGTATGCCGACCTCAGGGAGTTGCGGGCCGATTAGAGCATTTCCCGCTCTGCCGAAGTCAGGGCGGGAAATGCGACTAGCGCGCGGCGCCTGAGCGGATCCCGCGGGGGGCGCCAGAGGCAGGCCTAGCGATGGTTCCGTATGAACGGAAACAGCCCTAACGGCCTGTCAGTCCGAATCCCAATTGGGGCCGTCCTCATCCTCCCACCAGCCGGGATGGGGTTCGGGACAGGCATCGCGGCGGGCGCGCATGGCCTCCACATGGGCGCCCTCGCGCTCGGCCAGTTCGTGGGCCAGGGCGCGCACTTCGGCGGTGGCGGCGGCCATGCCGAGGGCGGTGAAGAAGTCGCGGGCGCGTTCCTCGGCCCTGAGCGCCAGATCATAGGCATGCCAGGGCAGCATCAGGTAATGCACGCTGTCGGGGTCGGCGATTTCGGGCGCCTGGTCGAACCATGCCAGGGCGTGGACGTGCAGCGGCCCGTCCACCGCCGGGAACGCCCGGGCGTGGCGGTCCTCCTCCTCGGCCAGCGTGCGGAACACCTCGGCGGTGTCGGGGTTGCAGGCCACGTCAAAGGCTTCCGCCAGCTCGCGATAGCGGTCCGCCGACCGCTCCTCCATCGCTCGCGCGATGGAGGTCAGGTCGGCGGCGCTCTTGATCTGGGCGAACGCCTCGGTCACAGCGTGAACTGGGCGTCCAGTTCGGCCACGGTCTTGCCGCTGCCGGTCACCGGCTGGTAAGGCCGGCGGTCGCCCTTGTACAGCACGCCGATGTTGAAGCCGTCGTCCTGCATCAGGCGCTTGGCGGCTTCGGCGGGGTCGGTGGCCGGCTCGCCCGTGGCGGGGCGGACCACGTTCTTCCACTCGCGCTGTTCCTCGCGGAAGGTGACGCACGGACTCATGATCGCCACGAACGAGAAGCCCGGGTGGCGCACCGCCTGGGCGATGATGGCGGCGGTGCCGTTGGGATCGCCCGAGAAGGCGCGGGCGACGAAATTGGCGCCCGCCGTCAGCGCGATGGCCAGCGGGTTGAACGGCGCCAGACCGGTGCCGCCGGGCGGAGCCATGGCGGAGGCGTCCCAATCGGCCTCGGTGGTGGGCGAGGGCTGACCCTTGGTCATGCCGTAGACGCGGTTGTCCATGACCACATAGGTCATGTCCACATTGCGGCGGCACGAATGCAGGAAGTGGTTGCCGCCGATGGAGAAGCCGTCGCCGTCGCCGCCGGCCACCAGCACGGTGAGATCCGGTCGCGCTAGCTTCAGGCCGGTGGCGACCACCAGGGCGCGGCCGTGGATGGAATGGAAGCCGTAGGTGTTGGTGTAGGCGGGAATGCGCGACGAACACCCGATGCCGGAGACCACGGCGGTGTTGTGCGGCTCAAGCCCCAGATCGGCGAAGGCCTTGGTGATGGAGGACAGCACGGCATAGTCGCCGCAGCCCGGGCACCACACCGGCTTGACCTCGGACTTGAAATCCTTGGCGGTGTAGTTGATGGCGGTGCACTCGGTCATGGCTTACTTCCCCCCCATGGCAAGAAGGCGAGAATGAATTTCGTGCGGGCGGAAGGGCAGCGGGCCGGCACGGTTCAGAAGCTGGGTTTCCGGCAGGTCGTATTCGGCGCGCAGGTATTTGTGGAACTGGCCCAGATGGGACATCTCCACCACCAGCGCCTTCCGCACCCCGGCCAGCGCCTTGGCCATGTGCTCGGGCCGCGACGGCGACAGCAGGCGCAGCGAGATCAGCTTGGCCCGCACCCCGTCGGCGCGGGCGCGCAGCACCGCCTCGCGGGCGGCGCCGGTGCTCGACCCCCAGGTGATCACGGCAAGGTCGCCGTCTCCTTCGACGGTGGCCCAATGGTCGCCGAAATCATGACCCGTCAGCTTGCGCAGGCGCTTGTCGCTCTGGGCGAAGTGGTCGCCCGCCTGCGACGACGGCAGGCCGGTCTCGGTGTGCTCCAGGCCGTCGGCGGTGTACTGGCAGCCCGGGGTGCCGGGGATCGGCATGGGCGACACGCCGGTATTGGTCAGCGCATAGCGCTTGAACTTCTCGCCCTCGGCCGGGCTTTGCGCGATCAGCCGCTTGCCGACGAAGGCCACGTCGGCCGGGGCGGGGATGATGCCGCGGCTCTGGCCCAGCGACTGCTCGGACAGCACGATGCACGGGGTCTGCAGCGTCTCGGCCAGATACACCGCCCATTGGGTGGTGAACAGGCAGTCGCCGATGGAATTGGGCGCCACTACCAGATGGGGGGCGTCGCCATGCATGCCGTACAGCGCGATGTTCAGGTCGGACTGTTCCGACTTGGTGGGAATGCCGGTGCTGGGGCCGCCGCGCTGGACGTCCACCACCACGACGGGGGTTTCGGAGGCCAGCGACATGCCCAGCGCCTCGGTCATCAGCGCCAGGCCCGGACCGGCGGTGGCGGTGATCGAGGGCGCGCCGCCGAAGGAGGCGCCCACGCACATGTTGATGGAGGCCAGCTCGTCTTCGGCCTGGACGAAGGTGCCGCCGATCTTGGGCAGGGCGCCGGTCAGCCATTCCAGGATTTCGGTGGCCGGGGTGATGGGATAGGCGGCGCAGAAGGTGACGCCGCCGCGCACGGCGCCCAGGCCGGCGGCCTCGTTGCCGGTGATGGACCAGCGCTTGGGTTTTTCGCCCACCGCCGGCAGGCGCTTGGTGGCGCCCAGCGCCAGCGCCGCCTCGGCGCCCTTCTTCACGGCGGCGACCGACGCCTCATAGGCGTCGGCGCGCTTCTTCTTCAGCGACTTGCCCAGCGCCTCGGTCACGATGTCGATGGGCAGCCCGATCAACTGGCTGACCGCGCCCAGCGCGATCATGTTGGGGCGGCCGCCGGGGATTTCCTTGGCCAGGTCCTTCATGGGCAACGCCACGATGCGGGCGCCCGACTTGGCCATGACTTCGGGCACCTCGCCCTGGGTGGGGTCGGTGATGATGACGCTGTTCGCATCCAGCGGCAGTTCGGCCGCGAAGCGGTGCACGTTCTGCCAATCGACGGCCAGCAGGATCTCGGTGGTGTCGTCCACCGAGGTGACCGGCTCGGCGCTCAGGCGCACCAGCGCGGCGGCCTCGCCGCCGCGGATCTGCGGCCCGGAGGACCGGCCGAACAGGGCGTAATAGCCCGCATCGGCGGCGGCATCCAACAGCATGTTGGCGGCGGTCATCACGCCGGCGCCGCCGCTGCCGCACATGGCAATGGAAACAGAACAGGAAGCACCCGAACTCTTGGTCATCTTCTCTACCCCCGAAGGCCCGCGTCGGACGAGCCAAGCCATAGGTTGACCTCTCACCAGCGGGCAAGCGCCGCGATTTTCTCGTCTGTCGCAGGCCCGGGGCCGGGGTTCGGGACGGGTGCCCGACGCCGGCGGACAGGATCATACCCGCCGCCCCCAACCGGCGCACCTGCGAATTATGACTGCATTGTGTATGGGGTCTGCGGCATTTCAGCGAAAGATGAATTGTCATTGTCAACCCGCCCCCGTGGGGGATATACGCAGTTCAGTCGGGTTGCCATCCGGGTTGCCCGACGGGGGAAATCTAGAGAGGTAAAGCCATGTCGCTGAAGATCACCGACGACTGCACCAGCTGCGACGCGTGCGTCTCCGTCTGTCCGAACGAGGCCATCTCAGCCGGTGACGTGATCTACGTGATCGACGCCGCCCGCTGCACCGAGTGCGTCGGCGCCGAGGACACCCCCCAGTGCCAGATGGTCTGCCCGGCCGATTGCATCGTCGCCGGCATCGCCGAGACCCAGGACCAGCTCATGGCGAAGTACAATTCGCTGCACGGCTGATCCCGTCCGCAACGGGACATGAAAAAGCCCCTGGCGCGTCGTCCGCGCCGGGGGCTTTGTCTTTCGGGGCAGGGGCCTGATGGCCCGAAAATGCAAGGGAGGGAGTTCGGCCCCCCGAAACTCCCTCCCTTTTCCCGCCTCGCGGGGGTGTCCTCGGCTGAGGTGGAGGCGGGAACGTGTCCCCGATCCGCCCGGCTGTCAGGCCGCGGCCTGAAAGCGGTGGGCGGCAAAGGTGTCGCCGTCGGTGGCGCGCAGATGCGACACCAGAAAGCACACCAGATTGAGCAGCAGCAGGCCCGAGACGTCGCCGCCCGCAGCCTGGCCGACGGCCAGGGTGTCCAGGACCTCGATCATCCGGCGGTGTTCGGCCTCGTGGGGGATGCGGGTGGTCGCCGGCAGGTCGGCCATCAGCGCGGCCTCAGCCTCGAACTGCGCGGCCAGATGCTGGCGCAGGCGCGGCAGCAGGCGCGCGGCGGCGCGGGCGCTCTGCTCGGCGGTGGTCGCCTCGTTCAACTGGTTGATCGCCTCGATCACCAGCCCATGGCCGGCATCGGTCGCTTCGATCCCCAGTGCGAAATGGTCGTTCCATGAAATCAGCATGTCGTCCATCCAGGCTGGAATGTTCCCTGGTGGAGCGGACAGTGATGTTTTGTGCGTTACGATGCAATCAGGTGCTAACCCGAGAGCTGTTATTTTTCATTCCAAAATAAATGTTGGTTGATGATTTTAGTCCCGACTTAATACCATGGTCATGGGTGTGGCCGAGGGCAACGGAAAAGGGGCCTTGCGGCCCCTTTGTCGTTACCAGACCCGGACGTTCTTGAACTGCCATGGGTCGTCATGATCCAGGTCCTCGGGGAACAACTGGCCGCGCTCGCTCAGCGGGGTCCAGTCGGTATAGGCGCCGACCACCGGCCCCAGATAGGGGGTGGCGATTTCCAGGACGCGATGGAAGTCCAGGTCCTCCGGCTCGACCATGCCCCGGTTGGGGTTTTCCAGCGCCCACACCATGCCGCCCAGCACGGCGGCGGTGACCTGCAGGCTGGTGGCGCTGTTGTGGGGAATGAGCGCGCGCGCCTCGTCGATGGACAATTGCGAGCCGAACCAATAGGCGCCCTTGCCGTGTCCGGCCAGCAGAACGCCCAGCTCGTCGATGCCGTCGATGATCTCCTTGCCCATCAGGCGGATTTCCGGCTGCATCTGCCAGTTCTTGCCGGCCAGTTCGTGCAGCGAGTTCACCGCGTCGTCGCACGGGTGATAGGCGTAGTGCACGGTCGGGCGATAGCGGATCCGGTCGCCGTCCCTGACGGTGTAGAAATCGGCGGTGGAGATCGATTCGCTGTGGGTGATCAGGAAGCCGTGGAAGGGGCCTTCCTTGGGCGTCCAGGTGCGCACGCGGGTGCTGGCGCCCGGCCGCATCAGATAGATGGCGGCGTCGCAGCCGAATTCGTGGCGCTGTGCATCGACCGGCCAGTGGCGCTCATGCGTGCCCCAGCCCAGCTCGGCCGGCTGGCAGCCCTCGCCGACGAAGCCGTCGATGGACCAGGTGTTGACGAATTCGCCCACCTTCTTGGGGATGTTGGCGACCTGGGTGTCGCGCTCGGCCACATGGATGGTCTTGACGCCCAGGCTTTCCGCCAGTTTGGACCAGCCGTCGCGGTCGCGCGGCACGTCCGTGCCCAGGCCGCTGTCGCGGGCGATGTTCAGCAGGCCCTGCTTGATGAAGTGGCTGACCAGCCCGGGATTGGCGCCATGGGTCATGACGGCGGTGGACAGGCCGGCCGGCGCCTTGCGGCGCATGGCCAGCGCCTGCTCGCGCAGGGCGTAATTGGTGCGCAGGGACGGCGACAGCGACGGGTCGGTGTAGCCGCCGGCCCACGGTTCGATGCAGGTGTCCAGGTAGGACGCGCCGCGCTCCCAGCACAGCTCGACCAGCGCCAGCGAGGACACGTCCACCGACACGTTGAGCAGGAAATCGCCCTGGCCCAGCATGGGCGTCAGCACGTCGCGGTAATTGTCGCGCGTGAGGGGGTTGTTAATGAACCGGATGCCATAGTGATCGGCGATTTCGCGGCCCCGTTCGTCGGCAGTGACGATGGTGATCTGGGCCGGAGTGATGTCGAAATGCCGCAAGATCAGCGGCAGGGTGCCCTGGCCGATGCTGCCGAAGCCGACGAAGACCAGGCGGCCGGCGAAGGTGGCATGCTTGCTCATTCCCTAAAACTCCCCTCCAAAACGCTACGGTGCCGGTGATGAAAGCCAACACCGCGGGTGGCGGTTCCGCCCGCGGTGCCGGCCCGTCCCGACCGTTCTTGTTACGCGGCGCGTCCCACTCCGGAAACGCCGGTCCCGTGGTGTTCGGGCCGGTGGTATCCGGGGGTCTCCAGCAGCGGCCGGTCGCGGACCTCGACCATCGCCGCCTGGTCGAACCCGTTGAACGCGGTTCTCAGGCAGGCGCCATAGGCGCCCAGCTGCCCGATTTCGATCCAATCGCCCTCGCGGGCATCGGCGGGCAGCAGGAACGGCCCCTTCATCCGGTCGGCCGAATCGCAGGTCGGGCCGAACAGGCTGAAGGGAACCACCGGGCCGGACGGTTGTGCGCCATTGGCGCGGACCAGCCGGCACGGAAAGCGGAAAGCGGGCACGCCGGCATCGGACAGGCTGCCGTAGATGCCGTCGTTGATGTAAAGGGCGTCGCCGCGCCGCGCCTCGACGCGGACCACCACCGACGCCGCCGGGGCGACCAGCGCGCGGCCGGGTTCGCACCACAATTCTGTCCAGGCGGGCAGGTTCAGGCGTGCGACGCCGCGCCGGATGGCGGCCATGAAATCGTCCAGCGGCGGCGGGGCGACGTCGGGATAGCTGACCGGGAAGCCGCCGCCGATGTCGAGGATATCCAGCGTGACACCGGCCTCGGCGATCACCTGGCCGGCCAGGTCAAGCGCGCGCTCCCAAGCCGACGGGTCCAGGCACTGGCTGCCCACATGGAAGCACAGGCCGACGCGGGCGGCGACCGTGCGGCACAGCCGCAGCAGGCGCACCGCCTCGTCGCGCTCGGCGCCGAACTTGCCGGACAGGTCGTAGACCGCGCCGCCCCTGGGCAGGGCCAGGCGGACCACCAGGCCCAGATCGCCGGTCGCGCCCGAGGTCTCGTCCAGGATCTTGGACAGTTCCGCCGCGCTGTCGAGGACGAAGTCGGCCACGCCGTGCCATTCCCACGCCTCGCGGATGGCGGCGCGGGATTTCACCGGATGCATGAAGTGGATGCGGGCCTCGGGCAGCAGATGGCGCACCAGCCGCACCTCGCCGGCCGAAGCACAGTCGAAGTGACGCACGCCGCCCGCCCACAGGGCGCGCAGCAGCGCCGGCTCGGGGTTGCACTTGACCGCGTAGAGCACCTGGCCGGGAAACCGGTCGATGAAGTGGCGCGCCGCCTCGCGCGCGACGTCGGGCCGCAGGCAGTGCAGCGGCACGCTGGGGCGTTCGGCCTGAACGACCTCGGCGACGGTGGGCAGTGCCCGATGCCGCGAACCGATCCGCGACTCGGACGAGCGGCGGATGGGGGCGACAGTTTGGCGGAAACGCATGTGGCTCATGGCCAGAACCTCCTCGCGACAGCGAGACAGCGACGGGGCGCGCTCCCAAGGGACATTATATCCCAAGAGCACGGCTCGAAGGTAACGACAGCGCGGTCAGAGCACGAAAAATCGTGCCGGCCCCGCTGCCGTCAGGTACTGGAGATATTGATGAGGATCGGGTTGCACCCGTGGGTCGTAACGACCATGTCCACCTCCCTTAAGGGGCTGCCGGCCCACTAGACCGACTCTCCACCGAAAAGGACGCGTCCGTCGTTGCTTGACCCCCCTGGCAGGATGAAAACACCCCGCCAACCACAGGTGCGCGGCAATCCGCCGCCAGGGCCATTGGCACGTGCGTTATGCGTCTGGGCGCCTATATACGCCCAGACCACAGCGTGATCAAGCCCCAATAGCTCGCGTCCGTTCCCCGATGGCATACTCTGAATGGGGAAGGACACGCGACCACGCATGGGGAGAGGCGGGCGCCAAGCCCCCCTCGCAAGCTGCTCCTATGGGATCAGCGACAGGTAGGTCCACGCCACCGAGGCGGCGGCCAGGGCGGTCAGTTCGGCATGGTCGAAGGGCGGCGCCACCTCGACCACGTCCATGCCCCGCCAGTCCAGCCCGCCCAGGCGCTTCAGGACGCCCATGGCCTGCCAGGTGGCCAATCCGCCCACTTCGGGCGTGCCGGTGCCGGGGGCGAAGGCGGGGTCCAGCGCGTCGATGTCGAAGGACAGATAGGCCGGGCCGCCGCCGACGATGGCGCGCACCCGCTCGGCCACCGCCCCCGGGTTGGACAGGTGCACGTCCTCGGCGGTGATCACGGTGACGCCCCGGGCCGGCGCCCAGTCGTGCACGTCCTTTTGCACCGGGCTGCGGATGCCGACCTGCACCATGCGCGCCGGGTCCACCAGCCCCTCCTCGAGGACGTGCCACAGCACCGAGCCATGCGCCAGGACCTGGCCGAAATTGTCGGGCCAGGTGTCCACGTGCGCGTCGAAATGCACCAGGCCCAGCGGTTCGCCCACCCGTTTCCGGAGCGCGCGCAACAGCGGCAGCGTCACCGTGTGGTCGCCGCCCAGCGTGACCAGATGGCCGAAGGCGGCGGCCTGCTGCTCGATCAGCGCCAGTGAGGCGGGAATGTCGCCCAGCGCGATGGCGAAATCGCCCACATCGGCCACGCCCATGGCCGAAGGATCGCGCCAGTTGGCCGGGTTCTCGCCGTCCACCAGCATGCGGCTGGCGACACGGATGGCGGTGGGCGCCATGCGCGCGCCCGGCCGGTTGGTGGTGCCCAGGTCGAAGGGCACGCCAGCCACGGCCAGCCGCGCCTTGGGGTCGCGGTTGGCGGTACCCAGGAAGGTGGGCGGCAGGGCGAAGGTGGGCGTCAGGGCCATGGCGGGTCTCCGGCGGAAAGGTGGGCGGAGTATAGGCATTCGCCCGGCCAAGACAAAGGCGGCGCCGTCAAGCGCGCAGCCAGTCCTCCAACTCGCGGCGCAGCGCCACCAACGGGTCGTCCTCGGCCAGCACGACGTCGCTCCAGGTCACGGTCTGGCCGGCGGGCACCGCGCGCGCCAGGGTGGCGCCGTGGCTGAGCGCCAGCGGCAGGAATCCCTGGCGCACCGAATCCTCGGACGGCAGCAGGCGGCCATAGACGGTGAAGCCGCCGGCCCCGTCCAACTGGGTGCCGGGGGCCAGATCGGCCTTCGCCACCGCCACCACGTCGGCGACGAAGGTGCGCGGACAGCCGGTCGGCACGCCCAGCAGCGCCGCCGACGCCACCGAGATGCCGGCTTCCATCCCCGCCATGTGGTGCGCGCGCCAGCGCGCCGCATAGCCGCCGCCGCTGTCGGTGGGCAGGCCGTACTCGCCGAAGCATTGCAGGGCGTATTCGCCCGGCGAGGTGAAAGTGACGAACACCCCCCAGCGCAGGTCGTTGAACACGGCACGGCCGTCGGCTTCCAGCGAGGACACCATTTCCACCTGGCCCATCTGTTCCAGCCGGCCGCCATCCCAATGGGGCTTGAGGATGCGGGCCAGGTCGTGGGCGCCGCAGGGCGGGGTCTGCACCCCGCCGCCAGGCACCCGCAGGCCGGTGGCGTTGGCGACCGCCGCCAGTTGCATGGCGGCGCGGCTGCCATCCACCGAGGCGGTGAACACCCGGGCGTTCATGCCCGCCGCCTTGGCCCGTTCCGGCGTGGTGCCCCAATGCTGCCAGACGCTGTCGGGGGTGGCGTTCTGATAGCCCGGCAGCCAGCGGGTGCCGCGCCCGGCGGCGGCCACCTCGAACCCGCAGGCGCGCGCCCAGTCCACCAGTTCGCAGATCAGGGCCGGCTGGTCGCCATAGGCCAGGGAATAGACCACATTGCGTTCCCGTGCCCGCATGGCCAGCAGCGGACCAGCCAGGGTATCGGCGCTCAGGTTGACCATCACCACATGCACGCCGCGGTCAATGGCCGCAAGGGCATGGCGCACGCCGTCGGCCGGCAGGGAGGTGGCTTCGATCACCACGTCCAGGCCCGCATGCTCGAACAGCGCCAGCGGATCGGCGGTCACCCAGGTGCCGCCGCCGGCCAAGGCATCGGCCAGCGAGCGGGCCACCGCCTTGGCCGGCGGCCATTGCGCCAGCGCCAGCGCGGTGGCGCCGCGTTCCGGGTCGCTATCGGCCACCGCGGCCACATGCAGGCCGGGGGTGCGCCGCGCCTGGGCCAGGAACAGCGTTCCCAACTTGCCCGCGCCGATCAGGCCGACCCTGACCGGCTGGCCGGCGGCGGCCCTGTCTTCCAGCAGCGCACTGAGACTCATGACATCCCCCAAGGGTGGCATCTGGACGCCCAGCCTATCGCCAACCGGTGCCGGTGCAAAGCGTGCGCGCAGGAATGGGGGCGGGTTGTCAGCGCGACCCGGCGGCCCAACATCACTGGAACAGGGGTGACTGCATGCGTTGGATGTCACATCCGAATCCCTTATTTGCCGGGGATGGCGGCGCGGTCGTGGCTGCACCGGAATTCCCCGTCACCCCCCGATGTATTGGTCGGGCGCCGTGAATATCTGAAAGGGAGAGTTTCCCGTCACGGTACCGGCCGCTACGGCCCTCTCGATGGAGTGAGCGATGTACGCCGACGATATCTTCACCCGATACGCGCGCACCTACGAGGGTCGCAAGGACGTCGAGATGACCCTTCTGGAATATCTCGAAGGGTGCCGCGACGACCCCATGATGTTCGCGTCGAGCGCGGAGCGCATGATCGCGGCCATCGGCGAACCCGAGATCATCGACACCGCCCGCGACGCGCGGCTGAGCCGCGTGTTCATGAACCGCACCATCAAGGTCTATCCGGCCTTTGCCGATTTCTTCGGCATGGAGGAGACCATCGAGCGCATCGTCGGCTATTTCCGCCATGCGGCTCAGGGGCTGGAGGAGCGCAAGCAGATCCTTTACCTGCTGGGGCCGGTGGGCGGCGGCAAGTCGTCGCTGGCCGAGCGCCTCAAGGCGCTGATCGAGCGCCATCCCATCTACGTGCTCAAGGCCGGCAAGGAGATCAGCCCGCTGTTCGAAAGCCCGCTGGGTCTGTTCGACGCCGACACCATGGGCGACGTGCTGGAGGACCGCTACGGCATCCCGCGCCGCCGCCTGCCCAGCCTGATGAGTCCGTGGGCGGTGAAGCGGCTGGAGGAATTCGGCGGCGACATCTCGCGCTTCCGCGTGGTCAAGATGTTCCCCTCGCGCCTCAAGCAGGTGGGCGTCGCCAAGTGCGAGCCGGGCGACGAGAACAACCAGGACATCTCGACCCTGGTGGGCAAGGTGGACATCCGCAAGCTCGAAATGTTCAGCCAGAACGATCCCGACGCCTATTCGTTCTCGGGCGGGCTGAACCGGTGCAGCCAGGGCCTGATGGAATTCGTCGAGATGTTCAAGGCACCCATCAAGATGCTGCATCCGCTGCTGACCGCCACGCAGGAGGGCAATTACGCCGGCTCCGAGAACATCGGCGCCATGCCGTTCCAGGGCATCGTGCTGGCCCATTCCAACGAGGCCGAGTGGCAGAGCTTCAAGAACAACAAGAACAACGAGGCGTTCATCGACCGCATCTGCGTGATCAAGGTGCCCTATTGCCTGCGCGTGGCCGAGGAACAGAAGATTTACGAGAAGCTGATCCGCTGCTCCGAACTGGCCGAGGCGCCGTGCGCGCCGGCCACCATGGAGATGCTGGCCCGCTTCACCGTGCTGAGCCGCCTGAAGGAACACGAGAACTCCAACCTGTTCTCGAAGATGCGGGTGTATGACGGCGAGAACGTCAAGGAGACCGACCCCAAGGCCAAGCCCATGCAGGAATACAAGGACGCCGCCGGGGTGGACGAGGGCATGGACGGGATTTCCACCCGCTTCGCCTTCAAGGTGCTGTCGTCCACCTTCAACTACGACACCACCGAGGTGGCGGCCGATCCGGTCCACCTGATGTACGTCCTGGAACAGGCCATCCGCCGCGAGCAGTTCCCCGAGGACACCGAGAAGAAGTACCTGGAGTTCATCAAGGGCGAGCTGGGGCCGCGTTATGCCGAGTTCATCGGCAACGAAATCCAGAAGGCCTATCTGGAGAGCTATCACGATTACGGCCAGAACCTGTTCGACCGCTATGTGGACTATGCCGATGCGTGGATCGAGGACCAGGACTTCAAGGACCCCGACACCGGCCAGCTTCTGAACCGCGAATTGCTGAACCAGGAGCTGAGCAAGATCGAGAAGCCCGCCGGGATCGCCAATCCCAAGGACTTCCGCAACGAGGTGGTCAAGTTCGCGCTGCGCTCGCGCGCCGCCAACAAGGGCCGCAACCCGTCGTGGACCAGTTACGAGAAAATCCGCGAGGTGATCGAGAAGCGCATGTTCAGCCAGGTGGAGGATCTGCTGCCGGTCATCAGCTTCGGCAGCAAGAAGGACTCCGACACTGAGAAGAAGCACCACGATTTCGTCGAACGGATGATGACCCGCGGCTACACCGAGCGCCAGGTGCGCCGGCTGGTGGAATGGTACATGCGGGTCAAGCAGGCCGGATAAATCCCCCTCCCGCGGGCGGGAGGGGGAGGGGTGGGGGAGCCGGGGAAACTGGTGTCTCGGCCTCTCTCATCCGGCGCTTCGCGCCACCCTCTCCCGCCGGGCGGGCGAGGGAATAAATGATGGAGTGCCCATGAACATCATCGACCGGCGTCTCAATCCCAAGGGCAAGAGCCTGGCCAACCGCCAGCGCTTTCTGCGCCGCGCCCGCCAGCAGATCCTGAAGGCGGTGCGCGAAGCGTCGGGCGAGCGGTCGATCACCGACATCGCCAACGGCGAACGCATCTCGATTCCCATGGACGGCCTGCGCGAACCCAGCTTTCGCCGCGCCGGCCAGGGCGGGGTGCGCGACATGGTGGTGCCGGGCAACAAGGAATATGTGGAAGGCGACCTGATCCCCAAGCCGCCGTCGGGCGGCGGCGACGGCGGCAGCCAGGGCAGTCCGGACGGCGACGGCGAGGATGATTTCCGCTTCATCCTGTCGCGCGACGAATTCCTGGACATCTTCCTGGACGATTTGGAACTGCCCGATCTGGTCAAGAAGAAGATCCGCCAGTCGGAAAGCTTCAACCTGACGCGGGCCGGTTTTTCGGTCACCGGGTCGCCGTCGAACCTCAACCTCGTGCGCACCATGCGCAATTCGCTGTCGCGGCGCATCGCGCTCAAGCGCCCCAAGCCCGCCGACATCCAGGAGCTGGAGGACCGCATCCGCAGCCTCGACCAGTCAGGCAGCGACCCCGAGGCGCTGTCGGAGGCGCGCGTCGCGCTGGAGGGGCTGCTGGCGCGCTCGCGGCGGGTGCCGTTCATCGACCCGCTCGACGTGCGCTACAACCGCTTCGAACACGTGCCCAAGCCGGTCACCCAGGCGGTGATGTTCTGCCTGATGGACGTGTCGGGGTCGATGACCGAGCACATGAAGGATCTGGCCAAGCGGTTCTTCATGCTGCTCTACCTGTTCCTGACCCGGCGCTACAACCACGTGGACATCGTCTTCATCCGCCATACCCACGAGGCCAAGGAGGTGGACGAGGACACCTTCTTCTATTCCACCGAAACCGGCGGCACCGTGGTGTCCACCGCGCTCAAGGAAATGCGCCGGGTGATCAGCGAACGCTATCCGCCGGGCGACTGGAACATCTACGCCGCCCAGGCGTCGGACGGCGACAACACCTCGTCCGACAATGCCCTGGCCGCCGATCTGCTGGGCAACGCCATCCTGCCGCAATGCCAGTACTTCGCCTATATCGAGGTGGGCGCCGAGTACAAGGATTGGCTGGGGCGCGAAACCGACCTGTGGCGCACCTACAAGATGGTGCTCAAGCCGGGCGGCAATCTGGCCATGCGCAAGGTGCGGGTGCGCAGCCAGATTTTCCCGGTGTTCCGCGACCTGTTCTCGAAGGAGCGCGCCCATGGCGGCAACTGACGCCTCCCCCTTGCTGTTCGACGGTGCCGACTGGGACTTCGCCCGGGTGCGCCGGGTCTACGAGACGGTCGAGGCCATCGCGACGCGCGAACTGGGCCTCGACACCTATCCCAACCAGATCGAGGTGATCACCGCCGAGCAGATGCTGGACGCCTATTCCTCCATCGGCCTGCCGCTGATGTACCGGCACTGGTCGTTCGGCAAGCGCTTCGCCCAGGACGAGGTGCTGTACCGCAAGGGCATGCGCGGCCTGGCCTATGAGATCGTCATCAATTCCAGCCCCTGCATCAGCTACATCATGGAGGAGAACTCCATGGCCATGCAGACGCTGGTGATCGCCCACGCCGCCTTCGGCCATAACCATTTCTTCAAGAACAATGCGCTGTTCCGCCAGTGGACCGACGCCCACGGCATCCTGGACTACATGGAATTCGCCAAGGGCTTCATCAGCCGGGCGGAGGAACGTCACGGCCATGTGGCGGTGGAGCGGGTGCTGGACGCCGCCCATGCGCTGATGAGCCACGGCGTCCACCGCTATCCCCGCAAGCGCGGCTATGACCTGCGCCAGGAGCAGGAGCGGGAAAAGGAGCGCCAGGCGTATTTCGAACAGACCTACAACGATCTGTGGCGCACGGTGCCCAAGTCGGCGGCCACCCAGCGCGGCGGCCGCGACATGGCGGAACGCAAGAAGCGCCTGCACCTGCCCGAGGAGAACATCCTTTACTTCCTGGAAAAGACCGCGCCCAAGCTGCAGCCCTGGCAGCGCGAGATCCTGCGCATCGTGCGCAACGTGTCGCAGTACTTTTACCCGCAGAAGCAGACCAAGGTGATGAACGAAGGCTGCGCCACCATGGTGCACTACCATATCGTCAGCCGGCTGCACGAACGCGGGCTGATCACCGACGGCGCGTTCATGGAAATCCTGCATTCCCACACCAACGTGGTGTTCCAGCCGGATTTCGACGATCCGCGTTTCGGCGGCATCAACCCCTATGCGCTGGGCTTCGGCATGATGCAGGACATCAAGCGCATCTGCGAACAGCCCACCGCCGAGGACCGCGAGTGGTTCCCCGACATCGCCGGCAACGACGATCCCTGGGGCACATTGCGCGCCGCCTGGGGCGATTACCGCGACGAAAGCTTCATCCAGCAATTCCTGTCGCCGGCCCTGATCCGCAAGATGCGGCTGTTCAAGGTGCACAACGATTACGACGCGCCCGACATGCAGGTGACCGCCATCCACAACGAACGCGGCTATCGCGAGGTGAGGAAGGCGCTGGCGCGGTCCTACGACATCAGCCACCTGGAATGCGACATCCAGATCGTGGACGTGGATTTGGCGGGCGACCGCCGGCTGGTGCTGCAACACCGGGTCAGCAACGGCATCCTGCTGGACGAGGACGAGGCGATCCTGACGCTCAGGCACATCGCCAATTTGTGGGGCTATGAGGTGCGACTGGTCGAGGTGGACGCGGAAACCGACATGACCTTGCGCGAATACGACGACGTCGCGCCCACCATCAATCTGGCGTGAACGGCGCCGCCGCGCACTCGGCCGCCAGCCAGCGGGCGAAGGCCGCGACCTCGGCGCCCTGCCGTCCCGGCCGATGCAACAGCGCATAGCTGCCGGTGGCGACCTGGGTGCCCGGCAGCGGGCATACCAGCCGGCCGGCCTCCAGCAGGCGGTGGGCGAACAGCAGCGGCACCACCGCCACCCCCAGCCCGTCCTCGGCCGCCTGCATGGCCACATAGGTGTGGTCCACCTCCTGCGCGGGGCCGAGGCCGGCGGCCGGTACCCCCTGCGCGCGGCACCAGGCGGGCCACAGATCCGCCCGCACGCGGATGTGCAAGGTGGGGATGCGGGCCAGGTCGGCCGGGCGCTCCATCCGGTGGCGCGCCGCGAAGGCGGGGGCGCAGACCGGCAAGCTCCATTCCGTCATCAGGGGGGTGAAGGCCAGCCCGTTGAAATGGGCCGGGTCGCGGCGGATGGCGAGGTCGAAATCGCCTGCCGGGTCGATCCTGCCGGTGGCCGTGCGCAGGTCCACATCCAGGCCGGGATGGGCCAGGCGGAAGCCGGGCAGGCGCTGAAGCAGCCAATGCATGGCCAAGGTCGGCAGGCATTCCAGCCTGACCCGCCGCAGCCGCGCCGCGCCCAGCGCCTCGCCGGCGCGGGCCAGCTCGGCGAAGGGGCCGCTGATGGCGGCGAAATAACGGCTCCCCGCCTGGGTGAGGGCGACGCTGCGATTGGCGCGGGCGAACAGCGCCACCCCCAGATGGTCTTCCAGCGCCTTGATCTGGCGGCTGACGGCGCCCGGGGTGACGCACAGTTCCGCCGCCGCCAGGGTGAAGCTGGCGTGGCGGGCGGCGGCCTCGAAGGTGCGCAGGGCGTTGAGCGGCGGCAATCTGGACATTTCGGTTGAGTTTAACTCAACCGTCGCCGCCCGCAAACTCGTTTGCCCGGCCACCGGCGCCTTCCTAGGCTGGCGGCATGACCGTACCCCGCCTGCGCCTGTTGTGCCTGTCCCGCGCCGCCACCTGCACCGCCGCCATGGCCTATGCCGGCGCGTTGCCGTTCCTGCGCGATGCCTGGGGCATGGATGCCGCCGCCGCCGGATCGGTGCAGTCGGTCTACAACATCTGCATGGCGCTGGCCCTGCTGGTGGGATCGTGGGCGGCCGACCGCGTCGGCGCGCGACGGGTGTTCGTGCTGTCCAGTTGGGGCGCGGCGCTGGCCGCCGTGCTGATGGCCGCGTTCGCCCGCTCGCATGACAGCGCGCTGGTGCTGATTGCCCTGGTTGGCATTACCCAGGGCGGGGCCTACACCCCGGCGCTCATGCTGGTGGCGGAACTGGTGCCGCCGGCCCGGCGCGGCATCGCCATGGGGGCGCTGCTGGCGTCGGGGTCGTTCGGGTACTGGCTGTCGGTGTCCGGCGCGCTGGGGGGCGCCGCCCTGTTGGACTATCGCTGGGGCTTCGCCCTGTGCGCGGTGGGGCCGCTGGTTGGCGCGGTGGCCGGGACGCTGGCGTTGCGCGGCCATCCCGACCGCCCGCCCGCCCATCGCGACGGCGGCGCCGGCAGCGGGGCGGGGGGCGCATGGACGGCGCTGGCGGCTCCGGTGTCGCTGCTGCTGACCATTGGCTATGTGGCCCACACCTGGGAATTGCTGGGCCTGTGGGCGTGGCTGCCGGCCTTTCTGGCCCATGCGCTGGGCGGCAGCGGCCTGGGGCCGGTGGCGATGGGGCTGGTGGTCGCTTCGGCGGTCCATCTGGCCGGCATCGTCGCCACCCTGGTGACCGGCATGGCCTCGGACCGCTGGGGCCGGCGCGCCGTGTTGATCGGGGCCGCCCTGGCCAGCGGCGCACTCACCGCCGCCACCGGCTGGAGCGCCGCATGGCATCCCATGCTGGCGCTGGCGGTGGCCGCGGCGGCCAGCTTTGCCGCCTATGGCGATTCCGGCGTGCTGTCCACCGCCATGACCGAGGCGGTGCCCCAGCGCCATTTGGGCAAGGTGCTGGCGGTGCGCTCGCTGCTGGGGTTCGGCGCCGGCGCGGTGTCGCCGGTGGCGTTCGGCGCCGTCTACGACCACACCGGACAATGGGGGTGGTCGTTCGCCGTGCTGGCGGTGGGCGGGGTGGCGGCGCTGGCCGCCGCCCTGGCGCTGCGGGGCCGCTGACGGCTCAGCCGCCGCCCATCCGGCTGCCGACCTTGCCGGCGGCCATGGCGCTGGCGGCGTCCGCAACCCGGGCCATGGCGCCGTCCCAAGACCCGTCCAGGGCCTGGCGGAACACCCGCATGGTCGGATACCACACGCTGTCGTCGCGGTTGTCCACCCAGCGCCAGTCGCAGGTGGTGGGCAGCAACACCCACACCGGCTTGCCCATGGCGCCGGCGATGTGGGCCTCGGCGGTATCGGCGGCGATGACCAGGTCCAGGCCGGCGACGATGGCGGCGATGTCGGCCAGATCGGCGCAATCGCGCCCCGCATCCTCGACGAACGGCGTGGCGCCATGCGCCGCCAGATCGGCCGCCCGTTCGCCCCGTTGCAGGCTGACCAGGGTAATGCGCGGATCGGCCGCCAGCCGCAGCAGCGCCCCCAGCGGCACCGCGCGGTCGCCGGCGCGCCCGCTCCAGGCGATGCCCACCCGCAGATGGGCATGATCGGCAACGGTGTGCGGGGCCATGCCGTCGGGCAGGTGCAGATAGGGCACGTCGCGCGGCGGCGTGGTGCGCGACGTGGTGCCGATCAGGCGGGGAACGTCGGGCAATTGTGTCACCACGTCCACCGGCGGCAGGTCCTGACCGCGCGGCACCACCTGTTCCACCCCGGGCAGGTTGGACAGCAGGCGGGCGCATTCGGGGGCGCATTCCACCACCACCAGGCCGCCGTGGCGGGCCACCTGCGGGATGAAGCGGGCCAGCATCAGGGTATCGATGGCGTCGCCTTCGTCGCGCACCAGGATGGTGCGGGCGTCCAGCCGCCCGCCATCCCAGGCCGGGGCCTCCACCGGATTTTGGGCGGCCGCTGGGCGGTGCGCCAGTTCGGCCATGCCGCGCGCCAGATTGCCCGCTTTCAGCAGGGCGGCGGCCAGTTCCACCCGCGGCACCGTGCCGGGACGCAAGCTTTCGGCCCGCTCGAACAGCGCCACCGCCTCGCGCGCGCGGCCGCGCTGGCGCTCCAACAGGCCCAGGCCATAAAGGAACAGGGGATTGTCCGGCTCTGCCGCCAGCGCCTGGGTGAACTGCTCCTCGGCGGCGAACAGATAGCCCAGTTCGCGCATCACATTGGCCAGATTGGCGCGGATGGCCGCGCCCGCGCCGTTGGCCAGTGCCCGCGCCCAACAGGCGGCGGCGGCATCGGCGCGGCCGACGCGGCGCAGCAGGGTGCCCAGGTTGGACAGCGCCTCGGCATTGTCGGGATCGACCGCCAGCGCGCGGGCGAACAGGGCGCCGGCGCCGTTCAGGTCGCCGGCCACCAATGCGGCGGTGCCTTCGGCGGCCAGCCGGCGGGCGTCCAGGGCGGCGCGCGCCATGGCGGCGGGCGAGGTGGGATCGCCCACGTCGCCATACAGTTCGGCCGGGGCGATGCCGGTCGTCAGCGCCAGCACCGGACCCGGCGTTCCGTCGAAGGGCACGGCCGGTCCCGCCGCCACCGCGCCGGGAAAACGCCACAGGGCATAGCCGCCCGCCGTCAGGCGGTCGGCCAGGGTGCCGTCGGCGGCGTGTTCGAACACCACCACGGCCGGCGGGGCGGACAGGCCGGCCAGCACCTCGGTCTCGGCTCCCTTGGCGCCCAGGCGCAGAACCATGCGGCGCCCGGCAAGTGCGGGGCGGTCGGCCAGCAGCGCATCAAGCGTGGTGGTGCGCAAGGGCGCGCGCACCCAGGGCGGCAGGGCAAAGACCGAGCGGCCGCCGCGCGGACGGGCGGCCACCACCACCGGCGTCTCCCCGGCGGCCAGCGGGGCGGCGATGACCTCGACGCAGTCTTCGGCGCCCGCGATGGCGACGGTGTCGGCCAGGATGGCGGCCTCGGCCGGCCGCGCCTCGACGGCCAGCACACGGATGTCCTCGGCCGGATGGCCGGCGGCGTCCAGGGCGAAGGTGCCGTCGCCGGCGCCCACGTCCAGCAACAGGTCGCCGGCCTGCAGATGGGTGGCAAGGAAAGCACGCATCGCCTCTTTGGCGCCGGCCTTCTGGGCGGCGGCGCGGTCGCGTTCGGCGCGCACCTCGCCCATGCGCTGGCGCAGCGCGGTGCAGACCTGCTGCACCGGATGGTTCCAATTGTCGGCGCGGGATTGCCGGAACAGGCGGGCCGAGGCGTACCAGGGCGAATCCCCGCGTTCCAGCATCCAGCGCCAATCGGGAACCATGGGCGTCAGAACCCACACCGGCACCCCCAGGGCACCGGCCAGATGGGCCACCGCGCCATCGGCGGCAATGACCACGTCCATCTCGGCGATGCGGGCGGCCAGATCGGCGAAATCCGCCACCGAGTCCGACAGGTTGGCGGTCAGCGACGGATGGGCCAGCCGGGCGGCGTCGCCGGCACGCGGGCCGGTTTGCAGGCTATAGGCGGCGATACCGGGCAGGGCCAGAACCGGCATGATCTGGGCCAGCGGCACCGCGCGGTCGGCGCGGTCGCCAGCCCAGGCGATGCCGACCTTGAGCAGGGCCGTCGAAGGCACGCGCACCGGCGCGCGGCGCGATTGGGGGGCGCTCAGATAGGGTTCGGGCGGCAATTGCCCCAGCGACGAGCCGAACAGGCGCGGCAGATCGGCCAGCGAGGCGTTGTATTCGATGTCGATGCCGTCCGGCACCGGGCGGCCCGACACCGCCACCCGATCGACGCCGCGCAAGCCCTCGGCCAGCGGCGCCAGCGCGGCGGGCAGGCCCAGCACCACGCGGGCGCCGCGATCGGCCACCATGGGAACATAGCGCAACAGGTGGATGGTTTCCGCCACCCCCTGTTCCGCCCACAGCAGGATGGTGTGGCCGGACAGATCGGCATTGCCGTCCCACGCCTGGCCCGGCGGTTCGGGCCGGCGCAGGCCCGGGCGCGACCAGCGCCAGTTCAGGTCGTCCCAGGCGGCGGGCAGATTGCCCGACAGCAGGTTCAGGCGGGCGCGGGCCAAATGGGCGACGGTGTTGTCGGCCTCCATCACCACGGCGCGTTCCAACTGGTCCTCGGCTTCCTCAAGCCGTCCCAGTCCGATCAGGGCCTGGCCCAGGCCGGCATGGGCGGCGGCGGTGCCGGGACGGATGGCCAGTACGCCGTGGAACAGATCGGCGGCCTCGGCCAGATCGCCGCGACGGGCCAGATGGTCGGCCAGGTCCAGCCGGGCGCCCACATCGCCGGGCGCCATGGCGACGGCGCGGCGCAGGGCGATCTCGGCCGCCATGTGGTGACCTTCGGACTGGCACAGCAGGGCGAGGTCGTGCCATGCCTGCGGCGGGGCATCGGGGGCGCGCAGCAACAGGCCGTACAGGGTGCGGGCCTCGTTCCGCCGCCCGGTTTCGCGCAGCGCCAGTGCCAGTTCCAGCCGCGCGTCCTGTTGAGCGGGATCGCGGTTCAGCGCCTCCAGCAGGGAAAGCAGCGCCTCGCGCGGGCGGCCCAGCGCGCGCAAGGCGGCGCCGCGGCCGGCCAGGGCCTTGCCGTGGGTGGGGGTGATGGCCAGGACGGCGTCGTACAGGGCAAGGGCCGTGCGGAAATCGCCGCTGGCCCGCGCGCCGGCGGCCGCGTCCAGTTCCGAGACCGGGTTCCCCGTGCCCGCCATGGCGGGCGCCCGCTCGTCCATCATGCCCATGACGGCCTCCCCTTGCCTGATCTGCTTGCGCCCCCGCGTCGGGCAGTCAAGCGCGCTCGCGCC
This sequence comes from Pseudomonadota bacterium, assembly GCA_023426365.1. Taxonomy (GTDB): domain Bacteria; phylum Pseudomonadota; class Alphaproteobacteria; order Rhodospirillales; family Magnetospirillaceae; genus Magnetospirillum. Next base: position 57,183 of record JAFAAW010000157.1, on the reverse strand, counting down.
AAGGGGTCAAGCCCAAAGGGGAAGAGAGAACACCGCAAGGTCCCTGCACGGATCGCGGATCGCCGTCGCCTTCGGTGGAAATACCTATATGGCTGTTCGCGGAGGGGCGCGGCCGGAAAACGGCGGCGGCGGCAGGGTGTTCGCATGCGCCGCGATCGGGGCGTGATTCCTCCGACCATTCAGGCTATATCAGGGCGGCTTTCGGATTTTCGCCAAGGGATCGCTTCATGACCATCCTCGTCACCGGCGCCGCCGGGTTCATCGGCTTCCACACCAGCCTGCGTCTGCTGGCGCGTGGCGAGAAGGTGGTGGGCGTGGACAACATGAACGCCTATTACGATCCGGCGCTCAAGCAGGCCCGGCTGGCGCAACTGCTCGACAAGCCCGGTTTCGTCTTCCATCAGGCCGACATCGCCGATCGCGCCGCCATGGCCGAGGTGGCGCGCGCCAATCCCGATATCACCAGCTACATCAACCTGGCCGCCCAGGCGGGCGTGCGCCATTCGCTCAAGGCGCCGCACGACTACACCCACTCGAACATCGAGGGGCATCTGGTGATGCTGGAACTGGCGCGGGCCAACGACAAGTGCAAGCACTTCGTCTATGCCAGCTCCAGCTCGGTCTATGGGGCCAACACCAAGCTGCCGTTCTCGGTCGAGGACCGGGTGGACCAGCCCATCTCGCTTTACGCCGCCACCAAGCGCGCGGGCGAGCTGATGAGCCATTGCTATTCCCACCTGTACCGCATCCCCACCACGGGCTTGCGCTTCTTCACCGTGTACGGCCCGTGGGGGCGCCCGGACATGGCGGCCTATCTGTTCGCCACCGCCATCTTGCAGGGCAAGCCCATCACCGTGTTCAACAACGGCGACATGCGCCGCGACTTCACTTTCGTGGACGATATCGTGTCGGGCATCGTGGGCGTTCATGACACCCCCATGGCCGACGACGGCATCGTGCCGCCGGCGCGGGTGTACAACATCGGCAACAACCGCTCCGAAAAGCTGATGGATTTCATTGGTCTGGTGGAGCAGAGCCTGGGCATGAAGGCCGAATACAAGTTCGAGCCGATGCAGGCGGGTGACGTCAAGGAAACCTACGCCGACATCGACGCCATCGCGCGCGACGTCGGCTATGCCCCCACCACGCCCATCAGCGTCGGCGTGCCCAAGTTCATCGAGTGGTTCAAGCAGTTCCACAAGGTGTAAGCGCCCCCGGCGGGCCGGGCTGAGGCCGGGCCTGCGGCGCCGCTTCCTTCCCATAGCGTGACATTTTTCCCCCGGGGCCGGCACGGCGCTGCCCCGGGTGAACGGCGTTGAGTCGGTGCTGCCGCAAGCGCAGGGCATAAAATTGCGCCAAAAAACAACCTAAACGGGTTGACTCTCGGAATATTGTGGTGATAGGAGTCGGTCATATCGACATATAACCCGTAGAGGTTGCGATATGCCAGATGGTCCGCGATATCTGAGGAATCCTGACTGGGGTATGGCCGGCACGTTCGGCGGCACCAGCATGGATGTGATCCTGGGGCCGACCGCCGCCAAATCCGTCAATTACGGCAGCAAGACTTCGGCCAAGAGCATTCCGTCGTTGATGCGCCCGCTGCATGACCGCGACCCCGACCGATGGGTGGCCGGGCATCTTTTGAACGACAATTTGGGCGGCGACGGGGAATGGACCCGCAATCTGACGCCGCTGACCAAGACGGCCAACCGCAACCACGCCACCCACGAAAACCGCATCAAGAACGCGTGCGAATACGCCGACCTGTTCCATCGCGGCCATCCGAGGCACGGCTATTGGTACGGCGTTCACTATTGGGTGAATGTGGCAAACATCTCGTTTGGTGATTTTTCTCCGTACAGCAAGGTTCCGTCGCACATCACCATCAATGCGCGAATGGTGCGGATGGATAAGAACACCGGCCACATGGCCTACATACATGCCACTGACCCGGATTACGGCGTCATGCATTTCACTAATATTACCGCGCTCGATATCCACAACGATGATTCGCACCTGTAGAAGGAGGATGCGGCGATGACCGATTGGGAAAGCCTGACGTCGAACAAGCTGTTTCTGACCGATCTGGGCCAGGACCAGTCGGTGGAGGTGGAGGGCCAGCAGGTGGTGCTGGGCCGCTATGCGGTGTGGGCGCCCATTCCCAACAGCGACCGCCATCAGGTGGTCGAGGTGGGCAGCGACCTGGAGGCGCTGGCCGCCAAGTACGACCTGGACGCGGCCGAGCTGATGGTCCCGGTCCCGCCCGAGGAGGTGTGGGCCCATGGCTGACATGGACATGTCGGCCTTGTTCCAGGCCATCGGCGTCGCCATCCGCGACGCCCAGCAGGCGATCGAGACCCATGCGGTCCAGCAATTCGTCCAGCATTTCGAGCCATTGCCGCCCGAGCAGGCGCGGGCGGCCATGGGCGAGAAGGCCGCCGCCGCCACCGAGGCCACCGCCCCCGACGCCACTGGCACCGAAGCCACTGGCACCGATGCGGCTGCGGCCCCCGAGGCTGCCGAAACGCCGCCTGTGCTGGCCCCGCGCCTGTTGCGCGTCGCCTTGCCCGGACCCGGTGGCACGCCGCGCCTGGCCGAGGTGCCGACGGTGGCGCTCAGCCATCACAGCGCCTTGGCGCTGGATCAGGTGACGGTGCGCCTGACCGTCAGCGCCAGCCTGGACGACAAGACCAGGCGGTTGCGGGTCACGCCGCTGGCGCTGAAGGCCGCGACGGCCGGCGAGGCGGCGGAAAAGCCGCAGGACGCCCAGGAAATCGAACTCGTCTTCAAGCGGGACGAGGCCCCCGAGGGCTTCGCCCGTTTGTCGAGGGAGGCTGTCAAGCTTCTCTGATCCTGGTCCGGCCCGGTTGCCGCCGGGTCGGCTCCCTACACAACCCAGGGGAATGAACCATGGCTGACCTTACTCAGAAGTTTGCGGGTCTCCCGCTCGGCCTGCTGGTGTGCAGTCCGATCATCGAAGTCGCCAAGGGCCAGGCCGAACTGTGCCGGGTCTACTTGGATTACGTGTTCAAGCTGGCCTGGAAGGACGGCAAGCAGGACGGCCCCACCAACATCGTCACCTTCAAGCTGCAGCGCCCGGTGACCGATGGCAACGGCAACATCACCAAGCAGGACATCGAGGTCAACGCGCCGCTGATCTCGCTGGTGCCGGTGCCCGCCTTCACCATGGAGGAGGCCACCGTCGCCTTCACCATGGAAGTGAAGGAACAGACCGTCGATACCTCGTCCAGCGAGCAGACCGGTTCGTTCTCGTCCGGCTTCTCCTATTGGGGCTTCAACGCCTCCATCTCCGGCTCGGTGACCAACAAGAGCTCGAACTCGCGCAGCACCGACCAGTCGGCCAAGTACGACATCACCGCCCGCGCGATCCAGCAGCCCCCCGCCGAGGGCATGGCCAAGCTCAGCACCGTGTTCGCCTCGGTGATCGAGCCGATCCCGGTCGGCGGCGGCTGATCCGTCATGGACGGCCCCTTGCCCGGGGGCCGGCCATTTTTCATGTTCCGTCGTCCCTTCTGCGTTGGCTGCCGGCGGCCTGACCTGCCCAATTTCGCGCCAGTATGATCAAAATTTCATCGGTCCCAATGCGCGCCCGGGGCGGAAAACCGAGATTTTGCGCCGCACAATAACTGGTACGTCTCTTGCGTGCAGGTGATCAGGGCACCTGAGGCAGGAGGCATCGATGTTTCTGCGCAAACGGGGAACCACATGGTCGGGCGATCTGCTGCGCGATGAATTGCAGCAGGCCGGGATTCGCCATACCCGCACCCGGCTGACGCCCGCGCCAGCCCAAGGGGACGCCTGTTCCCCCACCAGTCTTGATGAATGGCCGGCCCCGGTGCCGGTGAAGGCAGGCGGCCCGGCGGTGCATGCCGGCCATTGATGAAGGCGCCGTCAGGCGCCCTCGGCCCCGCACGAACAGGAACTGGTAATCTGGGCATCCGGGCAGGGCGCATCGCCATAGGCGCAGAACACGCAGCACTCGCCCTTGGGCGGGTGCATGACATGGCCGCAGCCCTTGCAGGTCAGCGACCAGAGCTGGCCGGGCATGTCCTCGGTCTGGCGATGGCCGCAGACGGGGCAGGTGATTGTGGTGCTGGTGAACCAGACATCGGACATGGCGGAGTCCTTGGGCATGGGCCTTATGTCAATCTGGGAACGGCCCAAGGGCGGCGCCACCCCAGCGTTTGCCCCTAGCCGTACAGGGCCTCCAGCCGGTCGCCGTAGACCTTGCGGATGACGTGGCGGCGGATCTTCATGGTGGGGGTCAGCATGCCGTTCTCGGTGGTGAACGGCTCGCCCGCCACCACCACCTTGCGCACCTTCTCGATGGTGGACAGGGTCTTGTTGACGCGGTCCACCGCCTGCTGCACCGCCTGGCGGAATTCGGCATCCTCGACCAGATCGGCCAGTTCGGTCGGCTTGTCGCGCGCGCGCGCCCATTCCGCCGCCCATTCGGCATCGGGCACCACCAGGGCCACCAGATGGGGGCGGCGGTCGCCGTGGGCCATGGCCTGGGCAAGTTCGGGGGCCAGCGTCAGGAAGCCCTCGACCCGCTGGGGCGAGATGTTGTCGCCGCCCGAATTGACGATGATGTCCTTCTTGCGGTCGGTGATGCGCAAATAGCCGTCCTCGTCCAACTCGCCGATGTCGCCGGTGTGCAGCCAGCCGTCGCGCAGCACGTTGGCGGTGCCGGCGGGATCGTTCCAATAGCCGTTCATGACGTTTTCGCCGCGCACCAGGATTTCGCCGTCGGCGGCGATGCGCACCTCGACGCCCTCCAGCGCCGGGCCGACGGTGTCGATCTTGATGCGGCGCGGATGGTTGGCGCAGATCACCGGCGCCGCCTCGGTCTGGCCGTAGCCTTGCAGGATGCGCACCCCCAGCGCGGTGAAGAACAGCCCGACCTCGAACGCCAGCGGCGCGCCGCCCGACACCATGGCGGCCAGCCGGCCGCCGAAGCGCTGGCGCACCTTGTCGCGCACCAGCCGGTCCAGCACCCTGTCCATCAGCGCGTCCAGGGGGCCAAGCCGGCCCTGGTTATAGCGCTTGGTCCCCAGTTCCACCGTCTTGTTGAACAGGTATTGCTTGGTCGCGCTCTGGCGGCGCAGGCCGTGCAGGATGCGCACGCGCATCATCTCGTACAGGCGCGGCACCGCCGTCATGATGGTGGGGCGGGCCTCGGCCATGTTGGCGACCAGCGCCTCGATGCTTTCCGCGTAATAGATCTGGGCGCCGATCAGGATGGGCAGGATCAGGCCGGCGGTATGTTCATAGGCATGCGACAACGGCAGGAACGACAGGAACACGTCGTTGCCGTCGGTGATGGTTTCCACCAGCCGCCGGGCGCCCTTGGCGTTGGACATCAGCGCCCCGTGGGACAGCACCACGCCGCGCGGCGCGCCGCCGGTGCCCGAGGTATAGATGATGCAGGCCGGGTCCTGGCGCTGGGGCGCGGCCATGGTGCGGGCCAGCCCGGACTGGCCGCTGCGCCCGAGCGCCAGCGCGTCGGCCCACGAGATCAGGCCGCCGCCGCTGGATTGCCTGACCTCGGGCGGGTGGATGGCGATAACGGTGGGCGGGCAACTGGCCTGCCAGGCGGCGGCCATGACCTTTTCCGCCAGGGCGCGGGTCGAGGTGATGACGAAGCGCGCCCCGGAATTGTTCAGGATGTGCAGGTGGTCGGCGGGGGTGTTGGTGGTATAGGCCGGCACGCTGATGCCGCCGGCGGTCATGATGGCCAGGTCGGCGATGGCCCATTCGGGGCGGTTTTCCGCCACCAGCATGACGCGGTCGCCGGGATTCAGGCCCAACGCCACCAGCCCGGCGGCAAGGTCCAGCACGTCGGCGCGCACGCCGGCCCACGACCGCGATACCCATTGCCCATCCTGTTTCGCCCACAGAAAGGGCGCGTCGCCTTTCGCCTCGGCCTGGGCCATGAACAAGGAGGTCACGTTTTGGCAATCGGCGGAATCAATGGCCATTCCTGCTCCCCGGGCGACGCCGCCCCCCTTGATTACGTTGTCAAAGCGCCTTTTGATAGGCGTCCGTTCTTGGCCGTTCCGGCAAACATACCCATATCCCGTCCCGGGTAAGGAGTCACTGAATGACCGTCATCGAAAACCTCGGCGCCCTCCCGGAATGGGACCTTTCCGATCTTTATCCCGCCCCCGATTCTCCGCAACTGGAAGCCGATCTTTCGGCCATGGCCGTGGCGGCCGAAGCCTTCCAGCAGGCCTATGCCGGCAAGCTGGCCGGGCTGAGCGGGGCCGAGTTCGGCGCCGCCATCGCCGAATACGAACGCATGGGCGAGGTGATGTACCGCGTCCTGTCCTATGCCCAACTGCTGTATGCGGGCGACCAGACCGACCCCGAACGCGGCCGCTTCTATCAGGGCATGCAGGAGCGGGTGACCGACATCTCCACCCATACCCTGTTCTTCACGCTGGAGATCAACCGGCTGGACGACGACGTGCTGGCGGCCAAGCTGGCGGACCCGGCGGCCAAGCGCTATGCGCCGTGGCTGCGCGACGTGCGCGTGTTCCGCCCGCACCAATTGTCGGACGAGGTGGAGCAGTTGCTGCACGAAAAGTCGGTGGCGGGCCGCGGCGCCTGGAACCGCCTGTTCGATGAAACCATGGCGCGGCTGCGCTTTCCCCTGGGCGACAGGATGCTGACCTCGGCCGAGGCGCTGCATCTGATGAGCGACCGCGATCCCGCCACCCGCAAGGCGGCGGCCGCGACCCTGGGCAAGGTGCTGGGCGAGAACGCCTCGCTGTTCGCGCTGATCACCAACACCCTGGCCAAGGACAAGGAGATCGAGGACAAGTGGCGCAAGTACCCGCGCCCGCAATCCTATCGCAACCTGTCCAATCAGGTCGAAGACGAGGTGGTGGACGCGCTGGTGTCGGCGGTGCGCGGCTGCTACGGCCAGCTTTCGCACCGCTATTACAAGCTCAAGGCCAAGTGGTTCGGCGTCGATCGCCTGGATTACTGGGACCGCAACGCGCCGCTGCCCGATTCCGACGACCGCACCTTCACCTGGGAACAGGCGCGCGATTCGGTGCTGGGGGCCTATGGCGCGTTCAGCCCCGACATGGCGGCGGTGGGCAAGCGCTTCTTCGACCGCAACTGGATCGACGCCCCCGTGCGGCCGGGCAAAAGCCCCGGCGCCTTCGCCCATCCCACGGTGACCACGGTGCACCCCTATCTGCTGGTCAATTTCCAGGGCAAGACCCGCGACGTGATGACGCTGGCGCACGAACTGGGCCATGGCGTTCATCAGGTGCTGGCGGCGGGGCAGGGCGGGCTGATGGCCGACACCCCGCTGACGCTGGCCGAGACCGCCTCGGTGTTCGGCGAGATGCTGACCTTCCAGGCCATGCTGGCGGCGGAGACCGATCCGACCCGGCGCAAGGCCATGCTGGCCGGCAAGGTCGAGGACATGCTGAACACCGTGGTGCGCCAGATCGCCTTCTACCAGTTCGAAACCCTGGTGCACGAGGAACGCCGCCGCGGCGAATTGCCGGCCGAGCGCATCGGCGAGCTGTGGATGCAGGTGCAGACCGATTCGCTCGGCCCGGCGCTGCGTTTCGACGATGAATACAAGTGGTTCTGGACCTACATCCCGCACTTCATCCACTCGCCCTTCTACGTCTACGCCTATGCCTTCGGCGATTGCCTGGTGAACTCGCTCTATTCGGTCTACCGCAGCGGCAAGGTGCCGGACTTCCCGGCCAAGTACCTGGACATGCTGCGGGCCGGCGGGGTCCATCGCCACAAGGAATTGCTGGCCCCCTTCGGGCTGGACGCCAGCGACCCGGCCTTCTGGCGCCAGGGTTTGGACGTGGTGCTGGGCTTCATCGACGAGCTGGAAGCGATGTAGGGGAAACGAGTGCGACGGCGGGAGGGGGCGAGGGATAGGCAAGGTGTCCTTTGCTCGGCGCTTCCTCCCGCCTTCCTGGCGTCGCGGTTAAGGACGGGGCACGGCCATGGCGGATGAACTCAACTCTCTCGGCGGACGGGTCAAGCGCTATGCCCAGGTGGGGGTGGCGGTGGGTGGCCTGGCGGCCCGCCTGGGCGCCGAGCGGGTATTGGGCGTGCGCATGGACCGCGACCGCCACGCCGCCGAACTCAAGACGGCGCTGGGCGGCCTCAAGGGGCCGCTGATGAAGGTGGCCCAGATCCTGTCCACCATCCCCGAGGCGTTGCCGCGCGAATATGCCGGCGAACTGGCGCAGTTGCAGGCCAACGCGCCGCAAATGGGCTGGCCCTTCGTCAAGCGCCGCATGGCGGCCGAACTGGGGCCGGATTGGCAAGGCAAGTTCCAGGACTTCGAGCACGAGGCGGCGGCCGCCGCCTCGCTGGGCCAGGTGCACCGCGCGGTTGGCCATGACGGCCGGCGGCTTGCGTGCAAGCTGCAATATCCCGACATGGCCAGCGTGGTCGAGGCCGACCTGCGCCAGCTCAAGGTCATCTTCGGCCTTTACGGCGCCTATGACCGCGCCATCGACACCAGCAACATCCACGAGGAACTGACCGAACGCCTGCGCGAGGAACTGGACTACCAGCGCGAGGCCCGGCACATGCAGCTTTACGCCCATATGCTGGTGACGGAAAACGGCGTGCACGTGCCCCAGGTGGTGCCCGAGCTGACCACCCAGCGCCTGCTGACCATGTCGTGGCTGGACGGCGAACGCATCCTCAGCCGGGTGGACGCGCCCATCGAGGTGCGCAATCAGGTCGCCATGAACATGTTCCGCGCCTGGTACGTGCCGTTCTACAATTACGGCGTCATCCACGGCGACCCGCACCTGGGCAATTACACGGTGCGGCCCGACGACCACTCCATCAACCTGCTGGATTTCGGCTGCATCCGCGTCTTTCCGCCGCGCATGGTCAAGGGCGTCATCGACCTTTACCATGCCATCGACCGCGACGACGAGGAGCTGGCGGTGGAAGCCTACCGCACCTGGGGCTTCCACGACCTCGGCAAGGAGGCGGTGGCGGTGCTCAACATCTGGGCGCGCTTCATCTATGCGCCGCTGCTGGAGAACCGGGCGCGCGCCATCGACGAAACCAATTCCGGCGCCTATGGCCGCGAGGTGGCGGAAAAGGTGCATGCCGAGCTGAGGCGGATCGGCGGGGTGGCGCCGCCGCGCGAATTCGTGCTGATGGACCGCGCCGCCATCGGCCTGGGGTCGGTGTTCCTGCACCTCAAGGCCGAAGTGAACTGGCACCAATTGTTCCACGATCTGGTCGCCGATTTCGACGTGGACGCGCTGGCCGATCGCCAGGCCCGCGCCCTGGCGGCCGTGGGCCTGCACGGCTAGCCCCGTCCTGGCGGGGCGGGAAGGGGTTGCTACCCGGCCCTACCCCAAGGGGCGGGTGGGCTTCCAGCCCTGTCAACTACCCAGACGGCATAGTTCGCACGATCTCCTCGCCTCGACGCCTTAAGTGGTGTAAGTCGGTTAATTGGTGCGCTGCACAACAGCCGCCGGACAGGGTGGAGCATGCCGAATAGGCGAAACAAAACGATAGGTTATGGCGTCTGGATTGATGTAAAATTGCGCCAAGCGCCCGTGGGGGGTAGTTTTCCGCCCGCCTGTCGATGAACAAAGGCAGCCCGTCTCTCGAGTAGGGGATAAAAGATAATGAAGATTGCCATACCGAAGGAGCGTCGCGCCGGCGAGGCGCGCGTCGCCGCCTCGCCCGATACGGTGAAGAAGTATGTTCAGATGGGCTTCGAGGTCGTGGTCGAAACCGGCGCCGGTGAAGGCGCCTCGATCGCCGATGCCCTCTATCAGGAGGCGGGCGCGACCATCGCCACCGACACGGCCGCCGTTCTCGGCGCCGACGTGGTGCTGAAGATCCAGCGCCCGACCGACGAGGAAATCGCCCAGCTCAAGGAAGGCGGCGTGCTGATCGCCGGCCTGTCGGCGCTGACCAACAAGGACATGGTCCAGAAGCTGGCCGAGCGCAAGGTCACCGCCTTCGCCATGGAGCTGGTGCCGCGCATCACCCGCGCGCAGTCCATGGACATCCTGTCCTCGCAGGCGAACCTGGCCGGCTACAAGGCCGTGCTGGACGCCGTGCATGAATTCAAGCGTGCCGTGCCCATGATGATGACCGCCGCCGGCACCGTCGCGCCGGCGCGCTTCCTGGTGCTGGGCGCCGGCGTCGCCGGCCTGCAGGCCATCGCCACCGCCAAGCGCCTGGGCGGCGTGGTCCATGCCTTCGACGTGCGCCCCGCCGTCAAGGAGCAGGTGGAATCGCTGGGCGGCAAGTTCGTCGAGGTGGACCCCGAGGCGACCAAGGACGCCGAGACCGCCGGCGGCTACGCCAAGGAGATGAGCGAGGACTACAAGCGCAAGCAGGCGGCCAAGATCGCCGAGGTGCTGGCCAAGACCGACATCGCCATCTGCACCGCGCTGATCCCCGGCAAGCCCGCCCCCGTGCTGATCACCGAGGACATGGTCAAGGGCATGCGCCCCGGCTCGGTCATCGTCGATCTGGCGGTGGAAGCGGGCGGCAATTGTCCGCTGTCCGAGTTCGATCGCGTCGTGGTCAAGCACGGCGTCACCCTGGTCGGCCACGGCAACGTGCCGGCGCGCCTGGCGGTGGATGCCTCGACCCTGTTCGCCAAGAACCTGCTGAACTTCATCAGCCCGCTGGTGGACAAGGAAACCAAGACGCTCTCGTTCAATTGGGACGACGACATCCTGAAGGGTTCCTGCGTGACCCGCGACGGCCAGATCGTCCACCCCGCGCTGGCCGGCTAAGGAGGAATCGCAATGGACCCCAAGGATATTGTGGACGGCGCCGCCCAACTGGCCACCGACGCCCAGGCGGTCGCCGCCAAGGCCGCCCTGCTGGCCCAGCAGGCCACCCAACTGGCCTCGGGCGCCGAGCATGGCATGGGCTTCATGAGCCTGTTCACCGTCTTCGTGCTGGCCTGCTTCGTCGGCTATTACGTGGTGTGGCGCGTGACGCCCGCGCTGCACTCGCCGCTGATGGCCGTCACCAACGCGGTGTCGTCGGTCATCATCGTGGGCGCGCTGGTCGCCGCCTCGACCGACGTGTTCGCCTCCAAGCTGCTGGGTTTCCTGGCCGTCATCCTGGCCTCGATCAACATCTTCGGCGGCTTCCTGGTGACGCAGCGCATGCTGTCCATGTTCAAGAAGAAGCAGAAGTAAGGGGACGGCGACTATGTCTGAGAACTTGACGCAATTCGCGTATCTGGTCGCCGCGGTCTGCATGATCATGGCGCTGCGCGGGCTGTCCAGCCCGGAAACCTCGCAGGGCGGCAACCGCTGGGGCATGGCCGGCATGGCCATCGCCATCATCACCACGGTGATCTCGCCCCATACCTCGTGGCTGCTGATCCCGCTGGGCATCGCCATCGGCGGCGGCATCGGCTATGTGGTCGCCAAGAAGATCGAGATGACCGCCCTGCCGCAATTGGTGGCGGCGTTCCACTCGCTGGTCGGTCTGGCCGCCGTGTTCGTGGCGGGCGCCGCCCTGGCCGCGCCCGAGGCCTATGGCATCCTGTCGGCCGAGGGCACCATCAAGATCGCCTCGAAGATCGAGATGAGCCTGGGCGTCGCCATCGGCGCCATCACCTTCACCGGCTCGCTGGTCGCCTTCGGCAAGCTGCAGGGCCTGGTGTCGGGCAAGCCGCTGGTGTTCCCCATGCAGCATGCGCTCAATGCCGGCCTGGGCATCCTGATGCTGGTGCTGATCGCCATGTTCTCGCTGGGCGCCGATTCGGTGACGCTGTTCGTGGTCATCACCGTCATCGCCCTGGCGCTGGGCTTCCTGCTGATCCTGCCCATCGGCGGCGCCGACATGCCCGTCGTGGTGTCCATGCTCAACTCGTATTCGGGCTGGGCGGCGGCCGGCATCGGCTTCACGCTGCACAACCCGCTGCTGATCATCGTCGGCGCGCTGGTCGGCTCGTCGGGCGCGATCCTGTCCTACATCATGTGCAAGGGCATGAACCGCTCGATCTTCAACGTGATCCTGGGTGGCTTCGGCGGCGAGACCGCGGCGGCCGGCCCGGGCGGCGCCGGCGGCGACAAGGCGGTCAAGGCCGGCTCGGCCGACGACGCGGCCTTCATCATGAAGAACTCGTCCAAGGTCATCATCGTGCCGGGCTACGGCATGGCGGTGGCCCAGGCCCAGCATGCGCTGCGCGAAATGGCCGACATGCTCAAGGCCGAGGGCGTGGACGTGCGCTATGCCATCCACCCGGTGGCGGGCCGCATGCCCGGTCACATGAACGTGCTGCTGGCCGAGGCCAACGTGCCCTATGACGAGGTGTTCGAGCTGGAGGAGATCAACCACGAATTCGGCACCGCTGACGTGGCCTTCGTGATCGGCGCCAACGACGTCACCAACCCGGCGGCCAAGACCGACCCGACCAGCGCCATCTACGGCATGCCCATCCTGGATGTGGAAAAGGCCAAGACCGTGCTGTTCATCAAGCGGTCCATGGCGTCGGGCTATGCCGGCGTCGAGAACGAGCTGTTCTTCCGCCCGAACACCATGATGCTGTTCGGCGATGCGAAGAAGGTGACCGAGGAGATCGTGGGCGCGTTGGGCTGATTGCCCGCGTTACCGCGACACGACCGACGGCGGCCCCCTGGGGCCGCCGTTTTCGTTTTGGCATCCGGCCGTTGGCCCCGCGCGGGATGCGCGTCCAGGGCGGCGCGGCGCCCTACGGATTGGCCGACGCCATGTTGGAGCACCAATCGGCGATGGCCTCCTTGATTTCCGCCTCGGACGGCTGGCGCACCTGGTGGGACAGCGACCACACGATGCCGTAGGGGTCTTCCAGCTTGCCGTAGCGCGCCCCCCAGAACATCTCGGACACCGGCATGGTGATCCGTGCCCCCGCCTGGGCGGCGCGATCCTGGGCCGCGTCGGCGTCGGGCACCTCCAGGTGCAGGCCGATGCGGCCGCCGGGCTGGATGGGGTCGCCGCATTCGTCGGCCAGGAACAGTTTGGCGCCCTGGACGGACAGCTCGGCGTGGACCACGCGACTGCCGTCCGGGGTGGTCAGGCGGACCACCTCGGTGGCTCCGAACGCTTTGGTATAGAAGTCGATGGCCGCCGCGCCATCGGGAACCATCAGATAGGGAACGAGCGACCACTCGGCCATGGGCGTCCTCCGCATCGGGTTACGTCCTGGCAGGTGGGATGTCGCCCTTCGGGCCGCAAGCCCCCCGCCCGACGGGCGGGGGATGCGGGAGGCGCGGCGGATGCGCGCGCCCGGCGAGGGGGCTCGACGGTCTAGCGCTGGCTTTGGTTGCCCAGGCCTTTGAAGACGTCGGCCATGCTGGTGTACTGGTCGTCGGGCATGCCCGACAGCGCCTCGATCACTTCATTCGAGGCGTTGTGCTTGCGGGCATAGTCCACGATCTTGCTGCGGTCGGCGGGAAAGTCGATGCCGGCCAGGGTCTGGGCGGCGTCGTGCGGGGTGGATTGACGGGCAAGCGGCATGGCGTGCTCCTGTGCTGGAGTGTGTGCCCCTGCCAACACCGGGGCGCGGGCACGGGTTCGGCCATGCCCCCGCACGCGCCCCGCGCCTTTCCCAAGCGCGTGGGTGAACGCCCTATTGTTCCTGAATGATCACGCCGTACCAGCCCAGGCCCGCATAGGTTTCGTAACCGGGGGTCAGGGCATAGCCGACGGCATTGCCGAAATTGTCCACGTAATGGCCGCGCTCGCCGCGCCGGGTATCCAGCGGGAAGTGTTCCGACAACTCGCTGCACCCCGCCGAATCGGCGATGATGCGGTGGCTGCGATCGATGATCAGGCAGCGGCTTTTGGCCTTTTCCTCGGGCGACAGCCGCACGCCCTCGACGATGCTGCGGCCCTGGCTCTGCCAGTCGAAGAAGATGCCCAGCGCGCCGATGGGGGTGCCGTTGGCATCGCCGCCGGCCCGGATGGCGGTGGCGTAGGTGGCGACCACCGCATTGTCCAGGCTGGGGTTGCGGGCGATATCGGTGACCGCGAACTCGCCGCCGTCGCGGGTGGCCATGGCGTCCTGGAACCATTGTTCGCCCGACACGTCGGTGCCGACGGCGCCCGGATAGCGGCCGGGGCGGCCGTTGGCGACGACCCGGCCCGAGGCGTCGGCCACCCACAGGTCCAGATAGACGGTGTAGGAGGCCAAGATCACGCCCAGCCGCTTGGCCGCGTGGTGGGCATGGGTCTGGTCGCCGGGGCGGGCGGCGCAATCCACCACCGCCTGGTCGGTGGCCCACCAGCGCACGTCGCACGACCGCTCATACAGGTTGCGGTCGGCGATCTCGACGGCGTTGTGGGCCAGATCGGCCAGCCGTTCGCCGCGCACCCGGTCCACCTCGGCGGCCAGCGATCGCCCGAAATCCGACAGGGTGGCCAGCTTGCCCTTAAGCTCGCCGCGCAGGCTGTCGGTCAGTTGCGAGATTTCCGACGAGATCGCCTTGACCTCGTCCGCCACCACGGCGAAGCCGCGCCCCAATTGGCCGACGCGCTGGGCTTCGATCGAGGCGTTCAGCGCCAGCATGCGCGAGCGGCGGGTGATGCCGTGGATCCTGTCGATCTTCTGATCGGTCTCCACGGCGACGGTGTTGGTGATTTCCAGAAGGTGGGCGACGGAAGCCATGGGGACCTCTCACGGGTCGTTGTTTCTTCGCGACTACCGTAGAGGGGTGTGCGTAGGCGATCCATTGCGTATGGCGCATGGCTGCCTGCAAAACAGGCATGCCATAGGAATGATGTGCGTTGCCCAATTCTTGGGCATTTTATCGGGGATCACTCTTGGCGTTGTCGGGTCCCGCCATCGGGGGGACGGGGACAGGGGGAGATACCCGAACATGCAGGGCCGACAAACGCCAAGAGCGCCGCGATGATGTCATCGCGGCGCTCCTGCGCAATTGACTTTGGTCAGTCCTTGTCGCTCCGTCACCGAAAATTATTCGGCGATGGAGGGTAGAGGAGACTTGCCAAGGGCCGCCGACAATCGCGGGCGGCTATCGCCTTAGAAGCCCTCACGCTCCAGGCGCTTGCGCTCCAGCTTGCGGGCGCGGCGCACGGCCTCCGCCTTCTCGCGGGCGCGGCGCTCCGAGGGCTTCTCGTAATTGCGGCGCAGCTTCATCTCGCGGAAAACGCCCTCGCGCTGCATCTTCTTCTTGAGCGCCTTCAGGGCCTGGTCGACGTTGTTGTCACGAACGAGAACTTGCACGTTGCGTCTCAGCTCCTCTACGCTGAATAGAACCCCGTCGCACGACACAGGTGTCGTCCGGGAAGGACGCGTTGATAACACAGGCTCGCGGACTTCTCAAGAGGACTCGCGCAAAAAATGGCGGTTTTGACAATTCGCCGTATGGGCGACCCGATATTGGACCGCATGGCGGCGCCGGTGCAAGACCCGTGCGCGCCCGAGGTGCAACGTCTGATCGACGACATGATCGACACCATGCGCGACGCCGGCGGTGCCGGTCTGGCCGCGCCCCAGGTCGGCGCAAGCCTCAGGGTGGTCGTCTTTCATGCTCCCGCCGCCCGCGCCGAGGGCGAGGCGGTGCCGCTGACCGTGCTGATCAATCCGGTCGTCGAGCCTCTCGACGGCGGGCTTCAGGTCGGTTACGAAGGCTGTCTGTCGCTGCCCGGCCTTACGGGCGCCGTGCCGCGCCACCGGCGCCTGCGCTACTGGGGGCTGGACCGTCACGGTCGGCCGCTGGAGCGGGTGGCCGAGGGCTTCCACGCCCGCGTGGTGCAGCATGAATGCGACCATCTTGACGGGATCTTGTATCCCCGCCGCATGCCCGACCTGGCCAGCTTCGGCTTTGTCGAGGAGGTGCGGCGCGCAATGGAAGAACGGGAATGAGGGCGAGCATGGACTTCCAGCAGATTCGCGACCGTCTGGTCCTGGCGGCGTTGCCGCATGCGGTGTTCGATGGCTGGTCCCGCAAGGCGCTGGCGGCGGCCGCCGCCGACGAGGGGCTGGACCCCACCATGGCCGAGCGCGCCTTTCTGGGCGGCCCGGCGGCGGCGGTGGAGCACTTCGTCGATCTGGCCGACCGCCTGATGGCGGAGGATGTGGCCGGGCTGGACCTGGCCGCCATGCGGGTGCCCGACCGGGTGTTCGCCGTGCTCGACGCCCGCTTCACCCGCTGGGCGCCGCACCGCGAGGCCATCCGCCGCGCGCTGGCCGTGCTGGCGCTGCGGCCGGTGACGGCGGCCCGCGCCACCGCCCGCACGGTGGATGCGGTCTGGCACCTGGCCGGCGACCGCTCGCACGATTTTTCCTGGTATACCCGTCGCGCCACGCTTGGGGGCGTCTATTCCGCGACCATGATGTTCTGGCTGGACGATGCGTCCGAGGATGGCGCCGCCACCCGCGATTTCCTGCGCCGTCGGCTGGCCGATGTGGGGCGCGTCACCGCGCTGCGCAAGCAGATCCAGGCGCGGCTGGAAAAGGGGCCGCGCGGCTTCGGCCTGCCGCGCCGGGCCTGAGCCAGGCGCGCCGCCCGGGCGGCGCCCGGGACGGAGAGCGCTGCTATTCGCTGGCGGTGGTCGAGGGGGTGACGCACACCCCTTCGGCCTGTTCCTTGGCTTCCAGCGCCTTCAGCTTGCGCTTCTGTTTGATGTAGCCGACGGCGCCCACCACCACGGCCAGGACCAGGAAGCCCAGCAGGGCATACCACTTGTTGTCGCCCAGCCAGTGCTCCAGCGCCTTGCCCAGCAGATAGCCGCCCCACGCGAAGCTGTGCGCCCATACCTGGGCCGCGATGAAGTTCAGCACCAGATAGCGCATGCGCGGCACGCCGGAGATGCCGATGACGAACGGCGCGATGTTGCGGATGCCGTAGATGAAGCGGAAGGACAGGATGAAAAGGGTGGGGTGGTCCTTGACCAGTTGGAACGCCCACTCGATCTTGGGGCCCAGCGTCGGCCACCGGTTCAGCAGCGGCGCGCCATAGCGCCGTCCGATGAAATAATAGAGCTGATCGCCGCAGAAGCTGCCGGTGAAGGCGGCCAGGGCCAGCAATTCCACATTGATGGGCAATTCGCCGGCGGACGCGGCAGCGCCCAGCAGGATGACGATCGTCTCGCCTTCGATGAAGGTCGCCAGCAGCACGATCGGATAGGTCAGATAGTGATACTCGGTGATGAGCCGTATAAAGAAATCCTGCAAGGCTGACCTACCTGCTGATATCCGTGGTCGGGAACGCTGACGCTTTGTAGCCGGTCGCGGCGGGGCCGGCGATGATCTCGGTCAATAAACTCGGCTTTTCAATGCCGGTTCGACATTTCTTTGCCCGGAATTTCACACCCACGCAAAATCCCGCAGGCCCGGGGCGGGCGTCAATGGCGAATCGATCAATCCGGCGAAATGTTCGACGGCAGCCGGGCGCGCCGGCGCACGCCGCCCGAGGTTTATCCCCGCGGCACCTGGGCTGGGGCCGCGGGGGTGCGTGTCCCCGCAGGGCGGTGCCTTACAGCTTGCGCGGGCTGAGGTGGGTGACGTGCCCCATCTTGCGGCCCGAGCGGGCCTCGGCCTTGCCGTACAGGTGCAGCTTGGCCACCGGGTCCTTGAGGATGTCGGGCCAGTCGTTCACGTCGTCGCCGATCAGGTTCTTCATGATGGCGTCGGAATGGCGCTCCGGGCTGCCCAGCGGCAGGCCGCAGACGGCGCGGATGAACTGCTCGAACTGGTCGGTGATGCAGGCGTCGATGGTCCAGTGTCCGGAATTGTGCGGGCGCGGCGCCATCTCGTTGGCCAGCAGGCGGCCATCGCGGGTCACGAACATCTCGACCGCCAGCAATCCGACCAGATCCAGCGCGCCGGCCACCTTGTGGGCGGCGTCCATGGCCGCGTCGGCCAGGGCGGCGGGAATGGGGGCAGGGATGGTGGTGGTGTCCAGGATGTGGTTGGTGTGGACGTTCCACGCCGGGTCGAAGGTGGCCGAGGCGCCGTCCAGGCCGCGCGCCACGATCACCGAAATCTCGCCGTCGAAGTCGATGAAGCCTTCCAGGATGGCCGGCGCGCCCTTGAGCGCGTCCCACGCCTGATCCAGGTCGGTGTCGGCGGCGATCTTGACCTGGCCCTTGCCGTCATAGCCGAACCGGGTGGTCTTCAGCACCGCCGGCCGGCCCAGCGTGGCGACCGCCTGCTTCAGCTCCTCGGCGCTGTTGACCGCCGCCCACGGCGCGGTCCCGATGCCGATGGAGTTGAAGAACGACTTTTCGGCAATGCGGTCCTGCGCCACCTCCAGCACCCGCCAGCCGGGGCGCACGGGCACCAGGGCCGACAGCACGCGCACGCTTTCGGCCGGGATGTTCTCGAACTCGAAGGTGACCACGTCCACCGCGCGGGCGAAGGTCTCCAGGGCGGCGAGATCGGTGTATTCGGCCACGGTCGCCACCGCCGCCACCTGTTCGGTGGGGCTGTCGGCCTCGGGGCAGAAGACGTGCACGCGATAGCCCAGGCGCGCCGCCGCCAGGGCGGCCATGCGGCCCAACTGGCCGCCGCCGATGATGCCGATGGTGCTGCCCGGCGGCAGGGACTTGGTCATGGGCATGGGCGTGGTCTCAGACGATCAGGTCGGGATGTTCGGGATCGACGGGCTTTTCCGCCACCGAGTCGGTCTGGCGGGCGCGCCACGCCTCGAGCCGCCCGGCCAGGGCGTCGTCGGCCAGGGCCAGGATCGACGCGGCCATCAGGCCGGCATTGGTGGCGCCGGCCTTGCCGATCGCCAGGGTGCCCACCGGCACGCCGCCGGGCATCTGGACGATGGAATAAAGCGAGTCGATGCCTTTCATGGTCCGGCTTTCCACCGGCACGCCCAGCACCGGCAACGCGGTCATGCTGGCCGCCATGCCGGGCAGGTGGGCGGCGCCGCCGGCACCGGCGATGATCACCTTGAGCCCGCGGCCCTTGGCCGAGGTGGCGTAATCGACAAGGCGTTTCGGGGTGCGATGGGCGGAAACCACGCGGGTTTCATAGGCCACGCCCAGATCGGCCAGGATTTGCGCGGCATGGCGCATGGTTTCCCAGTCGGACTGGCTGCCCATGATGATGCCAACCAGCGGAGCGGCGTTCGTCATTTTGCGGTCCTCTCCCACCATGGGGGAATTCGAGGAAAGGGCGGATTATAGAAATCGCGCGGCGCGGTGCAAGTGTGCCGTGGAACGTGTTATGATCGCCTTGATTTGACGGAAGAATTCCATGCCCGGCGATTATCGCACAGAGCGCATCGATCCGACCTTGCGGATCCAGGAATACGCCGGCGGCCATGACGGCACGCCGCGCCGCCATCTTCCGCCCCACGCTTACGACCCGCCCGCGCGCCCCAAGCCGCACGCCGAGGCCGCCGACGTCGCCTCGGTCCTGGGCTTGCCGGCCGAGGCGGTGACGCCCCAATTGCTGGCGGCGGTGGTGCCGCTGCTGGCCGAAATCGACCGCCTGCACTGGGTGGCCGAGCAGGCCGAGCACCGCGCTCGCTGGCTGGAACGGCAAAGCGATCGCCATTCGGTAGTGCCGTGCCTGACCCGCCGGGCCTTCGTGCGCGAGCTGGATTCGTTCCTGGCCGGCGGCGACGCCAGCGGCACGCTCGGGCTGATCCAGGTGGCGGGGGTCGAGGCGTTGCGCCAGGTCCACGGCCTGGCGGCGGGCGAGGGCGCGTTGCGCCATGCGGGGGCGGTGGTGCTAGGGGCGCTGCGCGCCACCGACATGGTGGGCTGTCTGGGCGGGGCGGATTTCGCCATCCTGTTGCCCGGCACGCCCGAGGATCCGGCGCGCCTCAAATTCGAATCCATCTGCCAGCGCATCGCCGAGCCGTCCTACACCTGGATGGGGGTGCGGGTGCCGCTGCGGCCCGGCCTCGGCCTGCATGTCCTGGACCCCGGCGACGGCGCCGAGGCGGCGATCGCCGCCGCCGACCGCCAGCGCCGGGGCCTGCCATAGGCCGCCGGACGCGCCGGCATGGCGGGGCTGCGCCGCGCCCCCTTGACCTGCGCGCATGGGGATAGGCATTATCCCCCCACCCGCAGGAGAGAGGCGGCCGCGATGCGGCCCCCGCCGAAGGCGCAAACTCCCATAATCGCTCAGGCATCACGAACTGCGGGTGCATATCGCCGACTGGAGAGCGGCCGCCCTGTGCGGCCCACCGAAGGGGCAGGCCCGGCAACGGGTCGAACTCTCAGGTAAAGGGGACAGGGGGAGAGGCGCAAGCGGCAGTCCAGGCGGGCTGCGGCTTCCCCGTGGGAGTCCCTGATCGTGCTCACCATTATCTATCTGATTGCCATCGCCGCCGAAGCCATGGCCGGCGCCCTGGCCGCCGGCCGGCGCAACATGGACGTGTTCGGCGTCGCCGTGATCGCCTTCGTCACCGCGCTGGGCGGCGGCACCATCCGCGACCTGATGCTGGGGCATTTCCCCATCAATTGGACCCAGCACCCCGAATACGTCTATCTGGTGGTGGGCTGCGGCCTGCTGACCACGGTGCTGGCCCGCTTCATGCACAAGCTGCGCACGGTCTTCCTGGTGCTGGACGCCATGGGGCTGGTGGCGTTCTCGGTGATCGGATGCGAGGTGGCGCTGAAGATGGGATATGCCACTCCCATCGTCGTCATGGCCGGCATGGTCACCGGCATTTCCGGCGGCATCCTGCGCGACGTGCTGTGCAACCGGGTGCCGCTGGTGTTCCGCAAGGAAATCTATGCCAGCGTGTCGCTGGTGGTGTGCTGCCTGTACCTGACGCTGGGCCATTACGGCGTCGATCACGACATCATGACGCTGGCGGCCTTCGCCGCCGGCTTCGCGCTGCGCCTGCTGGCCATCTGGCGCGGCTGGGGGCTGCCGACCTTCTCGTACCAACAGCGCTGGGACTGAGGCGGGCCAAAGGGGGCGGTCGCCGTTGGGCCATCGGGCGCCAACAGTGGCGCACGATGGTCTGGTCTTATATTTGGCCGACGCCGGGCGCGCGCCTGCGCACGCTTGGCCGCCGCCTCACTGGCGGCAGATCGCGGCGGTGCGCCGGGGCGAGCGCTCGCCGCTCCCACCAGCGGCCGCCTCAGGCGATGATGTCGGGAACCAGTTGGTTCTCCAGCGCCGCGATCTGATCCTTGAGCAGCAGCTTGCGCTTTTTCAGGCGCTGCAGGCGCAACTGATCCATGAACGGGTCATTGGCCATGCGGTCGATGACGTCGTCCAGGTCGCGGTGTTCAGTCGTGAGCTCCGCCAGCTTTCGGCGAATTTCTTCGGTTGTATCGTCGATCATGGCGGAGAGAAGACACTTGGAGCGGTGTTCCGGGTTGACAGTAGCAGAAGTCGGGGGAAAACGGTATGGGTAAGGTCGACTCGCCTGGAGGAGTACTCATGGCAGAAAAGCGTATCGGCATTCTTACCAGCGGCGGCGACTGTGCGGGGCTGAATGCCGCCCTGCGCGCGGTGGTCCACCGCGCCATCCGCGGCTATGGCTGGCGGGTGTTCGGCATTCGTGACGGCAGCCTTGGCCTCATGAACCGCCCGCTGGATTATGTGGAGTTCGACCTGTCCATTGCCAGCGGCGAGATGCTGCGCCAGGGCGGCACTATCCTGGGCACCATCAACAAGGGCGATCCCTTCGCCTATCCCATGCCCGACGGCAGCAAGAAGGACCGCTCGCAGGATTTCGTCGAGGGCTATCAGGAACTGAGGCTGGACGCGCTCATCGTCATCGGCGGCGATGGCTCGATGCGCATCCTCAACAAGCTGTGCAAGATGGGCTGCGTGCCCATGGTGGGCATCCCCAAGACCATCGACAACGACGTCGCCCATACCGACTATGCCATCGGCTTCGTCACCGCGCTGGGCGTGGCGACCGAGGCCATCGACCGGCTGGCCCCCACGGCGGCCAGCCATCATCGCGTGATGATCCTTGAGGTGATGGGGCGCGACGTGGGCCACATCGCCCTGTCGTCGGGCATCGGCGGCGGTGCCGACGTCATCCTGATCCCGGAGATCCCCTACAGCCTGGAAGGGGTCGCCAACAAGCTCAACGAGGTCCGCGACGAAGGCCGCAACCACGCGCTGGTGGTGGTGGCCGAGGGCTGCAAGACCGAATCGGGCCGCAACGTCACCCAGGTGCAGACCGGCGGCGAGGCCCGCTATGGCGGCATCGGCCAGTATCTGGCGGCCAAGCTGGGGCCGCTGGTGGATGCTGAAACCCGCGTCACCGTGCTGGGCCACGTCCAGCGCGGCGGCACCCCCAACATGCGCGACCGCCTGATCGCCTCGGCCTTCGGCGTCCATGCCGTGGACCTGATCGCCCAGGGCAAGATGGACCGCATGGTGGCGTGGCAGCACGGGTCGGTGGTGGACGTGCCGCTGTCCGAGATCGCCGGCATCACCCGCGCCGTCGATCCCTATGGCACGCTGGCCCATACCGCCCGCGGCCTGGGCATCTATATCGGCGACATGAACGTCTGCCTGTAAGGCAAAGCCGGGATCCAGGCCCCCGTCGCCCAGCGACGGGGGCCTTTTTCATTCGCCCCAGCGGCGGACCAGATCGGTCTCGATGCCGAACAGGTCCAGCATGCGGCCGACCGTGTGGTCGATCATGGCGTCCAGGGTGTCGGGCCGGGCATAGAAGGCGGGCACCGGCGGCGCCACCACCGCGCCCATTTCCGACAATTGCAGCATGGTGCGCAGATGGCCGGTGTGCAGCGGCGTCTCGCGCACCATCAGAACCAGCCGGCGGCGTTCCTTCAGGCAGACGTCGGCGGCGCGCGTCAGCAGCGACGTGGTGACGCCGCTGGCGATCTCGCTCATGGAGCGCACCGAGCACGGCGCCACGATCATGCCCAGCGTGCGATACGACCCCGAGGCCGGCGCCGCGCCGATGTCCTCGGGCTTGTACCAGGTGGTGGCCATCTCACGCACCTGGGCGATTTTCAGGCGCGTCTCGTGCGCCAGGGTGACCTCGGCGGCCTTGCTCATGACCAGATGGGTCTCGATGCCCAGGGGGGCCAGGGACTGCAGCACCCGGATGCCATAGGTCACGCCGGATGCGCCGCTGATACCCACCACCAGCCGACGGGGGGCTGCCGACATATTCGTACTCCCGATTGGAAAGACCCTAAGAAAGGGGGTTGCTTTCGCATTTGCAATAAGGCATGAAGCCCGATTTTCCCTGCTGACAACCCGACCGTCAGGGGCATACACTTCCTGTCTCACCCCATTGTGCAGGGAGGATAGTAATGAGCCTTCAGGACCGGATCGAGTCTTTGAAAGCCAAGCATGCCGCTTTGGAATCCGCGATCGCCGCGGAATCCCGGCGCCCCTATCCCAACGAGCCGCAGATCGCCGTGCTGAAGCGCCAGAAACTGGCGATCAAGGACGAGCTTGCGCGCCTGGGTCCTCCGTTCACGCATTAAGGTGATAGATCGTCCGGCGGGAAACTCCCGGCCGTCCGATCCGCTTGGGGCCGCCCGCAGGGCTGCAACCGTTGTGCGCCGTTGGCGCCCGGTTGTGGCCGGCAGGTGGCCCCAAGGCGTTTATGGACATAGACGTTTGGGACATTTCCTGACTGTGCACGCCTGTCAAGTAGCGATAAGTTTCGTTTGCAACGATTGGCCCTTTGCAAAAATTTCCGCGATGTTGCATCTTGGCCCCGCCATAAGGGGGACGGTTCGCCCAACCCCCGGGAGATTCGCTGTTAGCAGAGGGAACGGCCGCACATGACCAACGCATATCAACAGGCCTATGACGCGTCGCTGAAGGACCCGGAGGCGTTCTGGGCCGAAGCCGCCAAGGACATCAGCTGGTACAAGACCTGGGACAAGGTCCTGGACGACTCTCGCAAGCCGTTCTATCGCTGGTTCAGCGGCGCCGAGGTCAACACCTGCTACAATGCCGTCGATCGCCATGTGGAAGGCGGCCGCGGTGCGCAGGCGGCCATCATCTATGACAGCCCGGTGACCAACACCAAGCGCACCATCACCTATGCCGAGCTGCAGGACCAGGTGTCCAGGTTCGCCGGCGCGCTGCGCTCCTTGGGCGTGGAAAAGGGCGACCGCGTCATCGTCTACATGCCGATGGTGCCCGAGGCCGTGGTGGCCATGCTGGCCTGCGCCCGCCTGGGCGCGGTGCATTCGGTGGTGTTCGGCGGCTTCGCCTCCAACGAGCTGGCCACCCGCATCAATGACGCCAAGCCCAAGGTGATCGTCTCTGCCTCGTGCGGCATCGAGACCACCAAGGTCATTCCCTACAAGCCGCTGCTGGACCACGCCATCGAACTGGCGGACCACAAGCCGTCGGCCACCATCATCCTCAAGCGCCCCATGGCCGAGGCGGACATGACCGCCGGCCGCGACCATGATTGGGAGGAGATCTCCGCCAAGGCCGCCCCGGCCGAGTGCGTGAAGGTCGCCGCCACCGATCCGCTCTACATCCTCTACACTTCGGGCACCACCGGCCAGCCCAAGGGCGTGGTCCGCGACAACGGCGGCCATCTGGTGGCGCTCAAGTGGACCATGAAGAACGTCTACAACATCGAGCCGGGCCAGGTGTTCTGGGCCGCGTCCGACGTGGGTTGGGTGGTCGGCCACTCCTACATCTGCTATGCGCCGCTGTTCCACGGCGCCACCACCGTGGTGTACGAGGGCAAGCCGGTCGGCACCCCGGATGCCGGCGCCTTCTGGCGCATGATCAGCGAGCACAAGATCACCGCGCTGTTCACCGCGCCGACCGCCTTCCGCGCCATCAAGCGCGAGGACCCCAACGCCGAGCTGCTCAAGAAGTACGACATGTCCTCGCTCAAGGCCCTGTTCCTGGCCGGCGAGCGTTCGGACCCCGACACCATCAAGTGGGCGCAGACCAACCTGAAGGTTCCGGTGGTCGATCACTGGTGGCAGACCGAGACCGGCTGGGCCATCGCCGCCAACTGCCTGGGCCTGCATGAATTCCCGGTCAAGCCGGGTTCGCCGACCAAGGCCGTCCCCGGCTGGGACCTGCAGGTCCTGGACGAAGGCCATCACCAGTGCAAGCCCGGCCAGACCGGCTCGCTGGTGGTCAAGCTGCCGCTGCCGCCCGGCACCTTCTACACCCTGTGGAATGCCGAGCAGCGCTTCTTCGACAGCTACCTGGCCGAGTTCCCGGGCTTCTACAAGACCGCCGACGCCGGCATGATCGACGAGGACGGCTACGCCTATGTGATGAGCCGTACCGACGACATCATCAACGTGGCCGGCCACCGCCTGTCCACCGGCCAGATGGAAGAAGTGCTGGCCAGCCACCCGGACGTGGCGGAATGCGCCGTGATCGGCGTCGCCGACCAGCTCAAGGGCCAGTTGCCGCTGGGCTTCGTCTGCCTGAAGGCCGGCGTCACCAAGCCGGAGGCGCAGATCCTCAAGGAGATCGTCGCCCTGGTGCGCGAGACCATCGGCCCGGTGGCGGCATTCAAGAGCTGCACGATCGTCAAGCGTCTGCCCAAGACCCGCTCGGGCAAGATCCTGCGCGGCACCATGCAGAAGATCGCCGACAACCAGGAATACAAGATGCCGGCGACCATCGACGATCCGGCCATCCTGGACGAGATCGAGGAAAGCCTGGAAAGCATTGGCTACGCCAAGGCCCGCAAGGAGGCGGTGGAGTAAGCCCAAGGGCCGAACGCCCCAAGCAGGAAAGGGTCCCGGAACTTCCGGGACCCTTTTTTCATGGAGGTGTGTCATTGACCCCGGTTCTGGCCGTCGCGGCACCCGGCCGGGGCGGGCTTGCCGTCAACCGGAGACGAAGCTCTCTCGGGGGGAAGGCTCGGATCAGTGGCCGCGCGCCACCTGGATCCAGGTCTTGAAGCCCAGGTCGTGGCGCAGGATGTGTTCGATCAGCAGCAGGCGGGCGGTGGCGGCGGCCACCGGCGGCGCCATCCCCGAGCCTTCCAGCAGCAGCGATTGCAGCGAGGCGAGGATGGTGCGGTGCTCCTGCACATGCTGTTGGCGCCCGGTATAGCCGATATGGGGGAACAGGGCCTCCTCGCTGGCGAAATGCTCCTCCACCAGGGCGATCAGGTCACGTGCGGCGGCGTGCAGGACGGCAAGATCGGCTCCGCTGCGCGCCAGTTCGCACAATTCGTTGGCGGCATCCACCATGGCGCGGTGTTCGGCGTCGATCCTGTCGTCGCCCACGCCAAAGGAAGCCAGCCACGGCAGGGAATCGGTGGTGATGTCGTTGGCGGTGTCGGGAAACATGAAGCGCCCCTGGCTGAACGGCACAAAGGCGCGTCCGCGCGCCCTCTTCATCCAAAGGTAGGAGGCCGGCGCGCACCCTGCAATCCGGTGGCGGCCCGACTTGTCTTTGGTCATAGACAAGAGTCGGGCCACCCCTTGGTCCGGTCAGTGACGGCGCATATCGGTCAGGAAGGTTTCCACCTGGTCTTCCATGCGCTTGCTTTCGTCGATCAGCAGGCTGGCGGCGTCATACACCTCGCGCGACATGCGGCCGGTCTCGCTTGCCGCGTCGGCCACGCCGGCGATGTTGGCCGCCACCTCGGCGGTGCCGCGCGAGGCTTCGGCCACCGATCGGCTGATCTCGGCGGTGGCCGAGGATTGCTCCTCCACCGCCGCCGCCACCGAGGCGGTCAACTGGTTGACCTCGTCGATGGTGCGGGTGATGCCGCGGATGGCGGTGACCGCGGCGTTGGTTTCCCCCTGGATGGCGGAAATCTGGCCGGCGATCTCGTCGGTGGCCTTGGCGGTCTGGTTGGCCAGGCTTTTCACCTCGTTGGCGACCACGGCGAAGCCCTTGCCGGCATCGCCGGCCCGCGCCGCCTCGATGGTGGCGTTGAGCGCCAACAGGTTGGTCTGGCTGGCGATGGCGTTGATCAACTGGACGATCTGGCCGACCTTGTCGGCGGCCTGGGCCAGCGCCTCGATGCGGTCGTTGACGCCCGTCGCCTCGCGCGAGGCGCGGTCGGCCATCTCGGCCGAGCGGGCCACCTGCTGGGCGATCTCGTGGATGGAGGCGTTGAGCTGGGTGCCCGCCGCCGACACGGTTTCCACGTTGGCGCTCGCCTCTTCGGTGGCGGCCGACACGGCGGCGCTTTGCCGGTTGGTCTGTTCCGCATTGGCCGACATGGCGGTGGCCGAACCGTGCAGGCGCTCGGCCGCGCCCGACACGGTGGCCAGCACCTCGCGGATGGCGGCGTCGAAGCGCGCGGTCAGGCTTTCGATGCGTTGCTTGCGCGCGATCTGCTCCTCGGTCTCGATCTTGTCCGCCAGCCGGCGCTGGCGGTCCTTGATCATGCTTTCCTTGAAGCTCAGGAAGGCGCGGGCCAGTTCGCCGATTTCGTCCTCGGTCTTGGCGACGAAGTTGACGTCGGTGTTGCCGCCGGCCAGTTCGGTCATCACCGCGGTCATGCGGGCGACCGGGCGGGTGACGCGGCTGCGCACCAGGAAGGCCGCCCACACGGCGATGCCCAGGCCGCCGGCCAGCGCCGCCATGGCGCCGGTCAGCGCGGCAATGCTTTCATCGCGCATCTGGCCGGACAATACGTCCGAATGTTCGCCCATGACCCGCGACAGGGCCAGGATGGTATCGATGGCATCGGTGGATTCCTTCATCCAGCCGGGGCCGTCGATGGCATAGACGCCGCCGGCCAGGCCGGCCTGATAGATGTCTTCGCGGATCTTTTGGAACTTCACCATGAACTTGGCCTGCACCTCGTCCATGGCGGTCAGCACCTTGGGCGGCAGAATGCCGGCTTCGCGCGCCGCCTGCAGCCGGCTCCAGGCCAGTTCGACCCGGCCGCGGAAGCCCGCCAGCTCGTTGATGGCAGCGCTGTTCATGGGCGATTCCGAGGACACCAGCGCGCCGACGCGGGCGCGCTCGCGGCCGGCATACTCGCTCATCACCCACACGAAGTGCTTGAGATCGGCAATGTCGGCCAGGCTGGCGGCGGTGCCGCTGCCGCCGCTGCGGGTGGCGATCAGGCGGATGTTCTGGGTTTCATCGATCAGGGTGGTGACGGTGGGGAACCACTGCTTCATCAGCGCGCGGTCGCGCTGGTCGAACGGCTTGGACAATTCGCCGTCGATGCGGGTGCGCAGGGACACCAGCCGCTCGTGCGCGGCGCGGGACTTGTCGAGCAGGGCGGGCTGGGCGAAGTCGGGGGTGGCCGCCAGCCGGGCGAATGCCTCGGAATAGGCGGCGTCGGCGGCCTGGCGGCGCTTGCTGATTTCGCCCTGGTGGGCGCCCACTTGCTCCAGCGGCGCGTTCAGCGCGGCGTTGGTGCGGCCGCGTTCCACCGCCCAATGGCCCGCCGCCTCCAGCAGCAGGTCGGCGACGGCGTTGCTGGCCGCCGTATGGGCGGACAGGCGGCGGTCGTGCCAGTTCTCGACCAGGATGACGCTGGTGGCGGCCAGCAGCGGGATGGCCAGCGCCACCAGCAGCGCCGGCAGCAGAACCGCGATGCGCAGCCGCTTCAGTCCGCTCTTGCGGGCGGCGGCGCGGCGCATGTGGGCGGCATAGCGCATGTCCGACCCGGACACGTGGGCCTTGAACCATTGGGTCAAGGTGTCGCGCAGGCTGGCGGCGAATTCCAGGGCGTTGTCCGGCGTCAGCGTGGCCGAGAAGTCCTGAAGCCGCTTCTCGAACTGGGCGTGCTCGGTGCGATGGGCGGCAAGGCCGGGCCAGCGATAGGCCTCCAGCAATCCCTCCTCACGGCAGAAATGCAGGTGCAGATGGTCCGCCACCTCGGCGGTCAGCAGGGCCACCTGCTTGTAATTGGTCGCCTGTGACAGGCGATCAATCAGGTCCAGCAGGTTCTGGTGATCATCGTCCAGGTCGTTGACGCCGACAGACAGGGATGGATCGATGGCGGACAAGGCACAAACTCCAGGCCACGAAGACATACCTATTAAATACCCAACCTGCTGTGCGCAATACTATGGCAAAGATCAAGTGCCCTCCCTCAAAGGGAGGAAGGGGGCTCATTTCCGCCAGAATGGCTTGTCCGCCTCGGCCGCCGCGCGTGCCCTGTCGCACCCGATATCGCTCAGCAAACGCGGGTCCAGCCGGCCCAGGACGGCGCGCTGGCGCGAGCGTTCCATCCAGCCGAGCACCCTATCCGTCAGGAGTATAAGCGTTGTTTCAACGGAAATGGCGACGGGAAAGAAAAATGAACCGATCCAATTGCGCTTTTTCATGGTGCAATCCTTTCTCGACACCATGAATGACTCGGTCATTGACGGATATTGCGAGTCAATGCGTATATTGACACCATGTCATCCTGGCTTCCCGACCTCGCCCAAGCCGCCGGCCCCAAATACCGGGCCATCGTCGATGTTATCGCCGCCGATGTGGCGGCCGGGCGGCTGGTGCCCGGCACCCGCATGCCGACCCATCGCGATCTGGCGTGGCGGCTGGGGGTGACGGTGGGCACGGTGGCCCGCGCCTATGCCGAGGCCGAGCGCCAGGGCCTGCTGTCGGGCGAGGTGGGGCGGGGCACCTTCGTGCGCGATCCCGAGCGCCGCGACCGCGCGCTGGCCGAATACCTGAACGAGGCCGCCGACCAGCGCCAGGGGCTGATCAACCTGGCGGTCAACCGTCCCGACGGCGACCAGGGCGCATGGGCGGTGGGGCCGGTGCTGGCGCGGCTGGCGGGGCGGCCCGATCTGGCGGCTCTGCTGGCCTATCGCTTCGAATCGCTGAGTGCCCGCCACCGTGGCGCCGGCGCCCGCTGGCTGGCGGCCGATGGCGCCGAGGTCGCGCCCGAACAGGTGGCGGTGACCGCCGGCAGCCAGCAGGCGATCCTGGCCGCCCTGTCCGTCATGACGGTGGTGGGCGATTACGTGGCGGTGGAGGAATACACCTATCCCGGCATCAAGTCGGCGGTCGGCCTGATGGGCCGGGTTCTGATGCCGGTGGCGATGGATGGCGGCGGCCTGATCCCCGACGAGGTGGAGCGCGCCTTCGCCAAGGGGGCGCGGGTGCTCTACACCACTGCCACCGTGCAGAACCCGCTGACCATGACCCTGGACGACGATCGCCGGCGCGCCATCGCCGCCGCCGCCCGGCGCCACAACGCCTTTGTGATCGAGGACGGCGTGCACCGCTTTCTCAATCCGGCGGCCGCGCCGCCGCTCATGGTGCACGCGCCCGAACGCTGTCTTTATCTCAGCACGTTGTCGAAAAGCGTCTCGCCGGGCCTGCGCACGGCCTTCGCCGCCGTCCCGCCCGCCTTGCGCGCCCGCTTCGACGCGGCCATCGGCGCGCTGTCCCTGTCGCTGCCCACCCCGCTGGTGGAGGCCGCCTGCATGATGATCGAGGAGGGCAGCGCCGCCGAGATCGCCGCCCGCCAGCGCGACGAGGCCACGGCGCGCGCCCGCCTAGCGGTGGACATCCTGGGCGAGCGGGTTCGGCCGGCATCGCCGTCGTTCAACGTCTGGCTGCCGCTGGCCGCGCCCTGGCGCAGCGACGCCCTGGTGGCCGAGGCGGCCCGGCGCGGCATCAGCATCGCGCCCACCGAGACCTTCTCGGTCGGCCGTCCGGCGGCGGACGGCGTGCGGCTGTCGGTGTCGTGCCCGCCCGACCGCGACCAGTTGCGGCGGGGGCTGGCCATGCTGGCCGACATCCTGGCGGCGCCGCCCGCCTTGCCGGGGGTGACGGTGTGATGCCGGGCTGGGGGGAAATCCTGCGCACCTTCCTGCGCATCGGCCTGCTGTCGTTCGGCGGCCCGGCCGGCCAGATCGCCACCATGCACCGCATCCTGGTGGATGAGAAGAAATGGCTGGACGAGCCGCGCTTTCTGCACGCGCTCAATTTCTGCATGCTGCTGCCGGGACCCGAGGCCCAGCAATTGGCCACCTATGCCGGCTGGCAGCAACGCCGAACCTTGGGCGGCATCGTCGCCGGCGTGCTGTTCGTGGCGCCCGGCTTCCTGGTGATGATGGGGCTGGCCGCCCTGTATGCCGGCTATCATCAGGTGCCGCTGGTGCAGGGGCTGTTCCTGGGCCTCAAGCCGGCGGTGCTGGCGGTGGTGCTGGAAGCCACCTTGCGCATCGGCCGCCGTGCCCTTCGCGGCGTGCCGGCGGTGTCGGTGGCGGTGGTGGCGTTCTTCGCCATCTTCGCCGTGGGGGTGCCGTTCCCGCTGATCGTGCTGGCGGCGGCGGTGATCGGCGCGCTGGATCGCGCCGCCTTTGCCCCCATGGTCACCGACCAGGGGGCGGACGTGGCCCATCCGCGCGCGGGCGCGATCCTCTTGACCATCCTGGTTTGCCTGGCGCTGTGGCTGGCGCCCATCGGCATCGCCCTGGCGGTGGGGCAGGGGGCGTTCGGCGCCATCGGCCTGTTCTTCGCGAAATTGGCGCTGGTCACGTTCGGCGGCGCCTATGCGGTGCTGGCCTATGTGGCGCAGCAGGCGGTCGAGGTGCATGGCTGGCTGAGCGCCGGCGAGATGCTGGACGGCCTGGGGCTGGCGGAAACCACGCCGGGGCCGCTGATCCTGGTCAACCAGTTCGTCGGCTTCCTGGCCGGGTTTCGCGCGCCGGGCGGGTTGGACCCCTGGCTGGGCGGCGTGGTCGGGGCGACGCTGACGGTGTGGGTGACGTTCCTGCCCAGCTTTCTGTTCATCTTCGTCGGCGCCCCCTACCTCGAGGCGCTGCGCGCCAATCGCGCCCTGGCCGGGGCGCTGGCCGCCATCACCGCCTCGGTGGTGGGGGTGATCCTCAATCTGGCGGTATGGTTCGCCCTGCATGTGGTGTTCGCCCGCGTGGGCGACGGGCCGCTGAACCTGCCGGTGCCCGACCTGGCCAGTGTCCAGCCCTTGCAATTGGCGCTGGCGGTGGGGGCGGCGGTCGCCATGCTGCGTTTCCGCTGGGGCATGATGCCGGTGCTGGGCGGCGCCGCTCTGATCGGCGTCACCGCCTCGCTGCTGTCCTGAGCCGGGCGGCGGCCAGCGCCATCAGGGCCGAGAACCCCGCCATCACCAGAAAGGCATGGCCGCCCAGGGCCTCGTACAGGCGGCCGGTCAGCGGGCTCATCAATCCCGGCGCCACCCCCATGGCGACCGCGGCGTAAAGCCCCTGGGCGCGGGCCGACAGCCCCGCCGGCACGGCGCGCTGGATGAAATGCATGGCGCCCAGATGGGCGCAGCCGAAGGTGGCGGCGTGCAGCACCTGGGCGGCGGCCAGCATGGGCACGTCGGTGGTCAGCCCCAGCACGGTCCAGCGCAGCAGGCCGCCCAGGCCGGCCAGCAGCAGCAGGCCGGCGGGGCCGAAGCGGCGCACCGCCAGCCCCGAGACGGCGAACAGCACGATTTCAGCGATCACTCCTTCCGACCACAACAGGCCGATGGTGGCGTCGCTGATGCCGGCGGCTTTCCAATGGATGGTGGAAAAGGCGTAATAGACCGTGTGCGCGGCCGAATTCAGGCTGCCGGCGGCCAGGAACAGCAGGAACGGCGCGCTGGTCACCAGCGGCTTCAGCGGCGGCGCCTTGGCGCCGTCGGGCACGGCCACGCGGGCGTCGGGCAGGGCGGCGCAGGCGGCGGCGGTCACCGCCAGCGATGCGGTGATCAGCCACACCAGAAGATCGGTGGAATGGCCCACCAGCAATTGCCCGCACAGGGTGGCGGTGATGATGAAGGTGGCCGACCCCCACAGCCGCACGCGGCCGTAATCGATGCCGTGGCGTTGGGTGGTCATCAGCGCCAGCGCCTCGCCCACCGGCATGATGCCGCTCCACAGGCCCAGCGCCACCACGGTCAACACCAGGATGGGCCAGAAGCCGTCGGCGACGGCAAATCCCATCCAGGCCACGGTGGCGCCCATGGCCAGCAGCAGCATGGGGCGGCGGCGATCGCCGCGGCGGTCCACCACATGGCCGATCAGCGGATTGACGACGCTTTTGACCAGATAGGTGGCGGCCAGGATCAGCCCGATCTGCGCCGGCGTCAGCCCGTGATCCTTGAGCCACAGCGGCCAGAACGGCAGATGGATGCCCACCGCCATGAACAGGGCCGAATAATAGGCCGCCAGCCGGATGGCGGCGCCCCGCGCGGTCATGAAAACAGGCGGCGCAGGCTGATGCCCCGTTCGGCCAGCGACAGCGCGCAGGCATCGGATGCCAGGAACCGGAATTCCACCTCGCGCTGGTCGGTCAGGGTGTCGGCGGCGCGCAGCGCGTCGTCCACCCGGCCGGGATGCACCATCATCAGGGCGCGCGGCCCCGGCGCGTCGGTGAAGCGGCGGAACAGGTGCGCGAACGGGACGCGGCCGGAAAAGTCGTACACGCCACGGAACGAGGTGTTGTGCGGCACGCCCGCCGATTGCAGCCGGCGGCGGAAGCCCAGGCCCAGGGTGGAGATGACGCTGGCGCGGAACGGATCGACGCCCCGGCACAGGATGGCCGCCAGCGGTTCCGCGCACGACCGCACCCAGCCGCGCCCGCCCAGGCGGCGGCGCCACAGGTCCAGCACCACCTCGCCGATCACCGGCAATTGGTGGACATGATGATGGCCGTCCAGGAAATCGGGGGCGCGGCCGAAATGCTCCTCGAAGGCGTCCAGTTGGCGCTCCAGCTCGGCGGCGATCTCGGCGCGGTCCAGCCGGCGGGCCAGCGCGCGCTTGAGCAATTGCGGCAGCGACGGCAGCCGCCCATCGCGCGCCAGATCGGGCATGGGTCCCAGCGGCGCCTGGTCGGTCAGGGTCAGATGCACGCCCACGTCCGCCTTGTCCCCAAGCGCGCGCAGCAGGGGGGCGGCGTGCGGCCAGTGCGGGCTGCCGGTCATGCAGCCGGTGGCCTGCAGGCGGCCCATGTCGATCAGCGCCAGGATGGCGTCGGACACGCCGGGGGCCAGGCCGTAATCGTCGGCGCACAGGGTGATGGCGGGCAGGGGGGCGGATGTCGTCATGATGGGGCTTTCGTTGACCCTGTGGGCGCTTTCTTCCAAACTGCGGCACAGTTCCTGTCGCCGGTGAGGCCGCTTGCAATGACCGCCATGTCCCCCGCTTCCGAAACGTCGCAACAGACCGCCCCGGTCCTGTCGCTGGTGGTGCCCATGTTCAACGAGGCGGGCAACGTGGACAGCCTGTTCGCGCGCCTGACCCGGGTGCTGGAGGGGCTGCACGTCACCTACGAAATCGTCTGCGTGGACGATGGCAGCCGCGACGACACCGTGGCCCGGGTGGTCGAGCACCATCGCCGTGACCCGAGGATAAAGGTGGTGGAGCTGTCGCGCAACTTCGGCAAGGAACTGGCGCTGACCGCCGGCCTGCAACACACCATCGGCCAGGCGGTGGTGATGATCGACGCCGATCTGCAGCACCCGCCCGAGCTGATCGGCGACATGCTGGACAAATGGCGCGAGGGGTTCGAGATGGTGATCGCCGTGCGCAACGGGCGCGACGAGGAAAGCCCCTTCAAGCGCGGTGCCGCCAAGGCTTTCTATGGGCTGTTCGCCCAGGTTTCCGAGGTCCAGTTGCCGCGCGGGGCAGGCGATTTCCGCCTGCTGGACCGCAAGGTGGTGGATGTGCTCAACGCCATGCCCGAGCATACCCGCTTCATGAAGGGGCTGTATGCCTGGGTCGGCTTTCGGCAGATCGCGATCCCCTACGACGTGGCGCCGCGCGCCGCCGGCGAAACCAAGTTCAACGCCTTCCGCCTGTGGCGGCTGGCCATCGACGGCATTACCTCGTTCACCTCGGTGCCGCTCAAGGTGTGGACCTTCATCGGCATGCTGGTGGCGGCCTTCGCCCTGCTGTACGGCCTGCTGTTCGTGGTCAAGACCCTGATCCTCGGCATCGACGTGCCGGGCTATCCGTCCTTGATCGTCGCCATCACCTTCTTCTCGGGGGTGCAGCTGATCAGTCTGGGCGTGATCGGCGAATATCTGGGGCGCGTGTTTTCCGAAGTGAAGCAGCGCCCGCTTTACGTGGTCCGCCAGGCGGTCGGTTTCGAACGCAAGGAATAGGGCGCGAAACAGGGCTGGCCTTGCCCTTGTTTGGTCACACCGATCAGACCCATCGATTTCGTAAATTGCCCTTGCGAGCATTTACCGACGGATGGAGACGACGACATGGTGGGACAAATCTTCGACGACGTGCGCCGCATCCTGCTGAGCCTTTTGTTCGTCCTGGCCTTCGGCTGGATGGCGGCGCAGGTTTTGCCCGGTCAGTTGGCCGACACCCACCGCCCCCAACTGGCCCAGGCGCCGGCCGAGCTGGTGCCACCCCGGCCGTGACCCGGTGGGCGGTCGGGCTTGACAATCGGAGGGAAAGGGGGCCACATCCAGGCCATTCTACTTTCTTGGTGGGGTTATGCTTTCCAGCAAGGCGAAATACGGCCTCAAGGCCATGGTGTACCTGACGCGTCATGCCCGGGAAGGCTCGGTGCTGATTGCCGAGATCGCCGAGGCCGAGAACATCCCCAAGAAGTTCCTTGACGCCATCCTGCTGGAGCTGAAGAACCGCGGCTTCCTGTCCAGCAAGAAGGGCAAGGGCGGCGGCTATACCCTGGCCAAGGCGCCCGAACGCATCATGGTGGGCGACATCGTGCGGGTGCTGGACGGGCCGCTGGCCCCGGTGCCGTGCGTGTCGCGCACCGCCTATCGCCGGTGCGAGGATTGCCGCAACGAGACCACCTGCGCCATCCGCGCCGTGATGGGCGAGGTGCGCGACGCCATCGCCGGCATCCTGGACAATACCACCTTGGCCGACATGGCCCTGCACAAGCAGCCCGAACCCATTCTGATGTACGACATCTAGACGCGCGCCCGGCGGCTCGTGCCTGTGGAACCGCGTCGCATTTGATGGCATCGTTGATTTGCGGGAACATTTAACCAGAAATAACTGTAGATAGTATGGTCTAATAATCCGGTTGTTTGGTAGA
Organism: Pseudomonadota bacterium; assembly: GCA_023426365.1. Taxonomy (GTDB): domain Bacteria; phylum Pseudomonadota; class Alphaproteobacteria; order Rhodospirillales; family Magnetospirillaceae; genus Magnetospirillum. Next base: position 21,305 of record JAFAAW010000157.1, on the reverse strand, counting down.
ATATCCATTGACACCGAGGTTTTCATAAATCTACAAATACGTAGATTAATGGTTCGGTGGAGAGGGAGATCCCCATGACCCGTTACATTCATGAGGAATGGCTGCGCCTCGGTGGCGCCGTGTTGTTCGCCATCGCGTTCGCTGCCGGCATCGCCACCCTGGTTCCGGGGGCGCATGCCGCCGAAAGCAAGACGCTGCTCAACGTCTCCTATGACCCGACGCGCGAATTGTACCAGGAGGTCAACGCCGCCTTCGTCAAGCAGTGGAAGGCCAAGGGCGGCGAGGATCTGAAGATCAACCAATCCCACGGCGGCTCGGGCAAGCAGGCCCGCTCGGTGATCGACGGGCTGGAGGCCGACGTGGTCACCCTGGCGCTGGCCTACGACATCGACGCCATCGCCGCGCGCGGCCTGTTGGACAAGGACTGGCAGAAGCGGCTGTCCTACAACAGCGCGCCCTACACCTCGACCATCGTGTTTCTGGTGCGCAAGGGCAACCCCAAGCAGATCAAGGATTGGGACGACCTGGTCAAGCCGGGCGTCGGCGTCATCACCCCCAACCCCAAGACCTCGGGCGGGGCGCGTTGGAACCATCTGGCCGCCTGGGGCTATGCGCTGAACAAGTGGAACGGCGACGCCGCCAAGGCCGAGGAATTCGTCGCCCAGCTCTACCGCAACGTGCCGGTGCTGGATTCGGGCGCGCGCGGCTCCACCATCACCTTCGCCCAGCGCGGCCTGGGGGACGTGCTGCTGGCCTGGGAGAACGAGGCGTTCCTCGCCATCCGGGAGTTCGGCGGCGATTTCGAGATCGTGGCGCCGTCCATCTCGATCCTGGCCGAGCCGCCGGTGGCGGTGGTGGACAAGGTGGTGGACCGCCGGGGAACCCGCGCCGTGGCCGAGGCGTATCTCCAGTATCTCTATACCCCGGAGGCCCAGGCCATCATCGCCAAGAACCATTATCGCCCGCGTGACCCCGAGGTGTGGAAGAAGGTCGAGCGCGATTTCAAGCCGGTCAAGCTGTTCACCATCGACGACGTGTTCGGCGGCTGGCAGAAGGCGCAGGCCACCCACTTCTCCGACGGCGGCGTGTTCGACCGCGTGTTCGTGAAGAAGTGAGCATGGGCGGCATCGCCATCACCGCGGGGCGCCGCCGCGTCCCGCGCAGGGTGATCCCCGGCTTCGGCCCGACGCTGGGGTTCACCTTGCTGTATCTGTCGGCGATCGTCCTGATCCCGCTGGGCGCCCTGTTCCTCAACGCGGCGGACATGACGTGGGCGCAATGGGGCGCGATCCTTACCGACTGGCGCGTGGTGGCGTCGCTCAAGCTGTCGTTCGGCGGCTCGGCCATCGCCGCCCTGGTCAATGCGGTGTTCGGCCTGCTGGTGGCCTGGGTGCTGGTCCGCTACGACTTCCCCGGCCGCAAGCTGGTGGACGCCATGGTCGATCTGCCCTTCGCCCTGCCCACCGCGGTGGCGGGCATCGCGCTGACCGCCCTTTACGCCCCCAACGGCTGGCTTGGCGGATTGCTGGCGCCGTTGGGCGTCAAGGTGGCCTTCACCCCGCTCGGCGTGATCGTCGCCATGGTGTTCATCGGCCTGCCCTTCGTCGTGCGCACGGTGGAACCCGTGCTGGCCGACCTGGACGCCGAGGTGGAGGAGGCCGCCGCCTCGCTGGGCGCCAGCCGCGGCCAGACCTTCCTGCGCGTCATCCTGCCGGCGCTGGGGCCGGCGCTGCTGACCGGCTTCGCGCTGGCCTTCGCCCGTGCGGTGGGCGAATACGGCTCCATCATCTTCATCGCCGGCAACATGCCGGGCGTGTCGGAAATCGCGCCGTTGATGATCGTGACCAAGCTCGAGCAATACGATTACGTGGGCGCCACCGCCATCGCGGTGATCATGCTGGTGGCGTCGTTCCTGCTGCTCCTGCTGATCAACGGCTTGCAGAAATGGCGGCAGGCCCGCCTGCGGGGAGTGTGACATGGCGGCCGCATCGACCACCTCGACCACCGAAACCCGCTGGGTGCGCTGGCTGCTGACCGGTGTCGCGCTGGCGTTCCTGGCGCTGTTCCTGGCGCTGCCGCTGGCGGCGGTGCTGACCCAGGCCCTGTCCAAGGGCGTGGACCGCGCCTTCGCGGCCTTGTCCGACCCCATGACGCTGTCGGCCATCCATCTGACCTTGCTGGTGGCGGCCATCGCCGTGCCGCTCAACGTCGTTTTCGGCCTGTGCGCCAGTTGGGCCATCACCAAGTTCGATTTTCCCGGCAAGAGCCTGCTGATCACCCTGATCGACCTGCCGTTCTCGGTGTCGCCGGTGATCTCGGGCCTGGTCTACGTGCTGCTGTTCGGCCTGCACGGCCTGTTGGGCGAGTGGATGAGCGCCCAGGGCTTCCGCATCATCTTCGCGGTGCCCGGCATCGTGCTGGCCACCATCTTCGTCACCTTTCCCTTCGTCGCCCGCGAACTGATCCCCCTGATGGAGGAACAGGGCCGCGACGAGGAAGAGGCCGCGCTGACCCTGGGGGCGGGCGGCCTGGCAACCTTCATCCGGGTCACGCTGCCCAACGTGCGGTGGGGCCTGCTGTACGGCGTGCTGCTTTGCAACGCGCGCGCCATGGGCGAATTCGGCGCCGTTTCGGTGGTATCCGGGCACATCCGGGGCCTGACCAACACCATGCCGCTGCATGTGGAGATCCTCTACAATGAATATGATATCGTCGGAGCGTTCGCCGTCGCGTCCCTCCTCGCCATTCTGGCCCTGGTCACGCTCGCGGCAAAATCCGCCCTCGAATGGTTCCACCGAGATGAGCTGGCAGCGAAACATCGTGTCTGAGACCGCCGGCAACATGATCGAGGTCGAGGCGCTGACCAAGCGTTTCGGCGGCTTCACCGCGCTGGACGAGGTGTCGCTGGCGGTGCCCAAGGGCAAGCTGGTGGCCCTGTTGGGGCCGTCGGGGTCGGGCAAGACCACGCTGCTGCGCATTCTGGCGGGCCTGGACTTCGCCGATGTGGGCACCGTGCGGCTGGACGGCATCGACGCCACCACGCTGGCCACCCGCGAACGCGGCGTCGGCTTCGTGTTCCAGCATTACGCCCTGTTCCGCCACATGACGGTGGCCGACAACATCGCCTTCGGCCTGAACGTGCGCAAGGGGGCGGCGCGCCCGTCCAAGGCGGCCATCGCCGCCAAGGTCGAAGAGTTGCTGACCCTGGTCCAACTGAACGGATTGGGCCGGCGCTATCCGGCGCAATTGTCGGGCGGCCAGCGCCAGCGCGTCGCCCTGGCCCGCGCCCTGGCCATCGAGCCCCGCCTGCTGCTGCTGGACGAACCGTTCGGCGCGCTGGACGCCCAGGTGCGCAAGGATCTGCGCCGCTGGCTGCGCAGCCTGCACCAGGACATGGGCCTGACCGGCGTGTTCGTCACCCACGACCAGGAAGAAGCGCTGGAGGTGGCCGACGAGGTGGTGGTGATGAACAAGGGCCGCATCGAGCAGATCGGCACGCCCACCGAAATCTACGACCGCCCGGCGACGCCCTTCGTCTATCGCTTCCTGGGCAACGCCAATGCCCTGCCGGTTCAGGTGCGCAACGGCCGCGCCACCGTCGAGGGGCTGGAACTGGTGTGCTCGGGCGGCAGCAGCGACAGCGGCGCCGGCACCGCCTTCATCCGCCCGCACGACATCGACGTGCGCGAGGCCGATGCCGACGGGCTGGCCGCGCGCGTGCGTCATCTGACCGTGCTGGGTCCGGTGGTGCGCGCCGAGCTGGCGGTGGGCGGCACCACGCTGGAGGCCGAACTGACCCGCGACGTTCACGACCGCCTGAACCTGCACCCGGGCAGCGCCGTGCGCCTGGGCATCCGTTCGGCCCGGCTGTTCGTCGAGGAAAATCGCTGACAGCCACACACGACACCTTTGGCGCGGGCCGATGAAGGTCCGCGCCAAGTGGTGGCCGGAATGCAACTTTGGCCTTGCGCGCAAGGGGGGGACGGCTCATTCTGTGGTCTTAATACCTAAGTCGTAGGTCACCCCCATGCCCCGCGAAGCCCTTTGTCAGGTTCTGCCGGCGTCGCAGCGCTCCATGATGGAATCCATGCCGTTCCCGGTCTTCATCAAGGATCGCGAGGGGCACTACGTTTCGTGCAATCAATTGTTCCTGGATTTCATCGGCAAGACCGAGGATCAGGTGGTCGGCATGACGGCGGCCGATCTTGCGTCGCCTGACTGGGCCGAATGCTACCAGACCCACGACGCCGAGGTGTGGGCCGAGCGGCGGCCGCTGGTCCATGACGGGCAGCTTGCGCGTGCCGACGGCCAGGTGCGGCAGGTGCGCATTCACCGCTCGATCCTGGTGTCCGAGGACGGCGCCGCGGTGGGCATTCTGGGCGTCATGCAGGACGTCACCGAGGAACGCCAGGCCGTCGCCGCCCTGGCCGCCAGCGAAGCCCGTTTCGCGCGCCTGGCCGAGCTGACCGGCGAGGGCGTGGTGCTGCACACCTATGGCGCCATCATCGAGGTCAACGACGCGCTTGGCCGCATGACCGGCTGGGGGCGCGACCGGCTGGTGGGTCAGCATTATTCCATGCTGATTGCCCCCGATTGCCGCCAGCTGGCCGCGCAGCGGGTGGAGGAGCGGTCGCCGGACACCTATCGCGTCACCATGCAACGCGCCGACGGCAGCACGTTCATGGCCGAGGTGCGCGGGCGGGCCATCACCTATCTGGACCAGGACGTCCGGGTCACCACCATCACCGACATCACCGCCCGGCTGGCGGCCGAGCAGGCCATGCACGAGCGCGAGCTGCTGTACCGGCAGATGTTCGAGAACAACCGCGCGGTCAAGCTGCTGATCGATCCGTCCGACGGCCGCATCGTCGATGCCAACCCGGCCGCCGCCCAATATTACGGCTGGAGCCGGGACCAGTTGCGCGCGATGAACATCGCGCAGATCAACGCCCTGCCGCCCGACCGCATCAAGGCCGAGATGGAGCGGGCCCAGTCGGAGGCGCGCCTGTTCTTCCGTTTTCAGCATCGCAATGCGGCGGACGAGGTGCGGCAGGTCGAGGTTTATTCCGGTCCCTGCACCTTCCATGGGCGGGTGCTGCTGCATTCCATCATCATGGACGTGACCGAGCGCGAGAGCGCGCTGTGCGAGTTGCGGCGCAAATCCGATGCCCTGGCGCTGTCCAACGCCGATCTGCAGCAATTCGCCTATGTGGCGTCGCACGACCTCCAGGAGCCGTTGCGTTCCGTGGTCAGCTATCTGCAATTGCTGGAACGGCGCTATCGCGGCCACATCGACGCCGAGGCGGACGAGTTCATCGGCTTTGCCGTGGACGGCGCCAAGCGCATGGGCACCCTGATCCAGGACCTGCTGCAGTACTCGCGCGTGGATGCCCAAGGCCAGGGTCTGGCGGTGGTCGATTGCGGCAAGGTGCTGCGCTCGGCGCTGGCCGACCTGCATCAACTGCTCGAGACCGTGGGCGCCCGGGTCGAGGTGGGCGAACTGCCCCGCGTGCTGGGCGACGAGCCGCAATTGGTCAGTGTGTTCGAGAACCTGATCGGCAACGCGATCAAATACCGCCACCACGACCGCCCGCCGGTGATCCGCATCCATGCCGAGCCGGGCGAGCAGGGGCAGTGGCTGTTCACCGTCCGCGACAACGGCATCGGCATTGCCCCCGAGTATCGCGAGCGCATCTTCAAGATCTTCCAGCGCCTGCATGCGCAAAGCGACTATCCCGGCACCGGGATCGGGCTGGCGCTGGTGCGGCGCATCATCACCCGTCACGGCGGCGCCATCTGGGTCGAACCGCACGAAGGCGAAGGCAGCACCTTCCGCTTTACCCTGTCGGCGGCCTGACCGTTCCCGGTGCTCGGCCCTCGCCGCTCTAATCGCCGGCCGGCAGGATCAGGCGGAACAGCGCGCCGCCGCCCGGGCGGTTTTCCGCCTCCAGCGTGCCGCCATGGTCCCGCACGATGCCATAGGATATCCACAGGCCCAGACCGGTGCCCTGGCCCACCGGCTTGGTGGTGAAGAAGGGGTCGAACACCTTGGACAGGTCGGCCGGCGCCACGCCGGGGCCGCTGTCGGCGACTTCGACGATCACCCGCGGGCCGGCGCGGCGGCCGGTGACGCTGACGCGGGCATCTTGGCTGTCGGCCACCGCATCCAGGGCGTTTTCCACCAGATTGACCAGCACCTGATGCAACTGGCCGGCATGGCCCGGCGCATACAGCGCGGCGGGCAGGTCCAGCGTGATGTCGGTGACGCTGTTGCGTCCCTTGACCGCCCATTGCACCGCCTTGTCGGTCAGGTGGCACAAATCCACCGTTTCCGGCTTGCCGGATTCCGAGAAAGACAGGCGTTTGAGCGACTTGACGATGTCGGACACCCGCTGCGCCCCTTCGCGCGTCCCCTCGATCAGGTCGGGCAGATCGGCCATCAGCGCGTCGATGCGCAAGGATGCGCGCGCCGCCTCGCGCTCGGCGTTGCCGGCGCCGCCATGCACCACCGTCAGATAGCGCTCCAGCCGCTCGCGGTACTTGGTCAGCACGTGGATATTGCCGACGATGAAGCTGATGGGATTGTTCAATTCGTGGGCGACGCCCGCGATCAGCCGGCCCAGCGACGCCATCTTTTCCTGCTGCACCAGTTGGGCCTGGGCGCGTTTCAGCGCCTCGTAGGCGCGGCGCAATTCGCCCACCGGCCGGCCCGTCAGCACCATGCCGGCGGGCAGCCCGCGATGGTCGAGAAGCGTGGCGCAGGTCAGCGCCACCGGTTCGGACACGCCGCCCTCGCGGGTCTTGAAGCGAACCTCGCGGTCGTTGCCGGGTCCCGCCTCCAGCCAATAGGACAGCGGACCCAGGTTCTCGGCCAGCAGGTCGTCCACCGGCTGTCCCAGCAGATCCACCTCGGCGAAGTCGGTCAGGCGCAGGAAGGCGAGGTTGACCTGCTGGATGGCGCCCCGGGGGTCGCACACCACCAGGATGTCGGACACCGACGACAGCACCGAGGTGATGAAACGCTGGGCCTCCTCCAGTGCGGAATTCTTCTCCTCAAGCTCGATCTCGTAGGAAATGAGGTCGGAGTAGACCTCCTCCATCTTCTTGATCACCTCGATCCAGGCGATCTCCTGGGCGGCGGAGAAGTCCTGCTCGTTCACCCGGCGCGCTCCAGCCCATAGCGGTTCAGCTTGGCCCTGAGGCCGACGCGCGACAGGCCCAGCTCCTCCGCCACCCGGCTGATGTTCCAGCGGTGGCGGGCCAGCGCCTCGCCCAGCAATTGGGCCTCCAGCGCCTCGACCTGATCCTTGAGGGTACGGCGCTGGCCGGCATCGGCGATGGCGCGGCCGCCGGGGCAGGCCCGCGCCCGGATGCGCGGGCTGATCAGTTCCATCCCAAGCACGTCGGTGTCGGCCAGGGCGACCATGCGCTGGATTTCGTTTTGCAATTCGCGCACGTTGCCGGGCCAGTCATAGGATTTCAGCACCGCGATCGCCTCGTCGGAGAAGGCGCGCACGGGCTTGCCGAAGCCCTTGCGGGTTTCCGCCAGCAGGCGCTCGGCCAGCAGGTGGATGTCCATGGGCCGTTCGCGCAGCGGCGGGATGTGCAGCGGGAACGCCGCCAGGCGGTAATAGAGGTCGCGGCGGAAGTGCTTTTCCCGCACCTCGTCCTCCAGCGTGCGGTTGGTGGCGGCGATCACGCGCACGTCCACCTTGCGGGTCAGCCGCGCCCCCAGCGGGCGGATTTCGCCTTCCTGCAATACGCGCAGCAGCTTGACCTGAAAGGCGGGCGAGGTTTCGCCGATCTCGTCCAGGAAGATGGTGCCGCCGTTGGCCTGTTCGAACAGGCCGATGCGATCCTCGTAGGCGCCGGTGAACGCGCCCTTCTTGCAGCCGAACAGCTCGGATTCCAGCAACTGGTCGGGCAGGGCGCCGCAATTTTCCACCACGAACGGCTTGGCGCCGCGCGGGGAGTTGTAGTGGATGGCGCGCGCCAGCAATTCCTTGCCGGTGCCCGATTCGCCGGTGATCAGCACGGAAATGTCGAAGGCGGCGACCCGGCGCGCCATTTCGATGATGTCCGACAGCGGACTTTTGGCGGCATGCACGATGCGGTCGAAATGGTGCGCGCGCTTGAGCGTGCCGGTCTTGGCCGCCACGCTGTTCTCCAGCATGGCCGGGGCCACCTTGAGGTCCAGCGACGCGCTGGCATTGGCCTGCTGCAGCTCCAGCAGGGTCAGCGCCTCCTTGACGGTGCGCACCAGCTCGTCCGGTTCCCAGGGCTTGGTGATGTACTGGTAGATGCCGGCCTCGTTGATGCCGGCGATGATGTCCTCCGACGCGGTATAGCCCGAGATGATCATGCGCACGGGATCGGGCCAGCGCTCGCGCACCGATTTCAGGAACTCGACGCCTTGGGTTCCGGGCATGCGCTGGTCGCACAGGATGGCGTGGACCAGTTCGCTGGACAGCACGGTTTCCGCCTCGGCCGCGTTCGAGGCGGTCAGCACCTGGAATTCGTCGGACAGCACGCGGCGCAGGGCCTCTTGCGACTGCTTCTCGTCGTCGATGACCAGAATGATGGGCAGCGAGGTCACCAGAGGTCCTTTCCCGGCAGGATGGGGCGAAGGCCCCATTCTGGCCGCAGGGGTGGAAAGGAATCAACCAGTCTGGGCGGAAAATATCCGCCCATGGCCGCCACCCCGGTCTCGGCGCAAACCGGGCGGCCTGAAAACACCCGATTGCGGCGACGTCCGCTCTGATGGACACTGCGGCCGGTCAACACCCGTCCCAAAAGGCTTTGCCATGTCCCTGTCGCCTCGTTTCACCAAGGCCCAGTTGCAGACCATCGTCGAAGAGGCCGGAATCTATTTCTGCGCCTGCCCGGCGCAGGTATGCCAGCAATTGCTCAGCCTGCTCGACCTGTACGATTACCAGCAGGGCTGCCTGGAGCGTTCCAGCAACGAGGCGGTGCACGACACCATCGCCCAGGCCACCGCCGAAGCCTACCGCCGGCTGGAGGATTGCCTGGACGCCATCCTGACCATCGAGGGCTGGGACCGCACCACCCTGAAGATGCCGCCCGGCTTGCGCGTCCTGCGCGATCAGGCGTTGCGCGGCTGAGCGGCAGCGCGTCCCCGGATGGGGGCGCCGCCGCGCCTCAGTGGACCGTGAAGCCGTATTTGGCGAACACGCCCTTGGCCTCGGGCGTGCGGATGTGGTCCAGCAATGCGCGGGCCGCCGGGGTTTCGCCGCCCGCCACCAGGGCGAAGGGATAGACGATGGGGTCGTGCATGGTGTCGGGGAACGTGCCCACCACCTTGACCTTGCTGCTGACGGCGGCATCGGTGGCATAGACCACGCCCAGAGGCGCCTCGCCCCGTTCGACGAAGGCGAGTGCGGCGCGTACCGAATCGGCGCTGGCGAGCTTGGCCGCCACTTTCTGCCACTGGCCGGCCCGCTCCATGGCCTGCTTGAAATACAGTCCGACCGGCACGCTGTCGGGATTGCCGGTGGCGATGCGGCCGTCGCCCGCCAGCGCCGCCACGTCGGTGGCCGGTGTCAGCTCCACCTTGCCCAGCTTGGAATCGGCGGGCGCGACCAACACCAGCGTGTTGCCCAGCAGATTGAAGCGGGTGGAGGGATTGACCAGCTTGCGCTCGCTCAGATAGTCCATCCACTTGAGATCGGCCGAGGCAAACACGTTGGCCGGGCTGCCCTGTTCCACCTGTCGCGCGAGCGCCGAGGACGCGGCATAGGACGCCTTGACCGTGTGGCCGGTCTTGGCGGTGAAGGATTGTCCAACCTCGTTCAGGGCATTGGTCAGCGACGCGGCGGCAAAGACGAACACCTCGTCCGCCTGGGCGGCCATGGCCGACAGACCGAAGGCAAGGCCGGCAACGGCCCCCAGAAAGCGCTTCAACATGGCGGTGTTCCCCGGTGGTGGGTGGGATGCGGTGGCGGCGCCCCCTTTGTAGCGCCGTTGCGCCCGGCATGAAAACCATCCACCGCCATGCCTGCGGCCGCATCGCCTTGCCGGCGGCGCGACCGGGCGGGGCAGCCCATGGCAAGGCGGCCCCGCCCGGTGCCCTTATACGAGATTGCGTTGATCGGATCCGATCAACGCCGCCCTCAAGCGCCGGGCGGGTTTCTCCGAAACCCTTGGCTCCCGCGGCATAAGCCGCGCGGCCCCTTGGGCCTGACCAAATCCCGATGAGCTCTGCTCACCGGGGTTTGGCATTACGCCTTCGCCACCTTGGCCGGCAGGCCCTGGCGCACCGCCGTGCCCGACACCGGATCGACGAACACCGCCGGGGTCTTGCGGGTGGGGTCGATCAGGCCCAGGTCGTTCAGGCAGAAGCCGGCGCCGATGGCGGGCACCTCGGGTTGGCGCTCGGTGCCGATCCAATGGGCGCGGGCGCCCAGCTCGCGGTGGCCGAAGCCGTGCTCGACCGCCAGCACGCCCTGGCGCACGCCGTGGCGCACCACCGCGACCGCCTTGGCCGAGCCGGCGGGGGTGGCGATGGTGATGGAATCGCCGGTGGCGATGCCCAGCCGCGCGGCGTCGTCGGGGTTGATGGCCACCGGGTTTTCCGGGTGCAGGCTGCGCAGCTTCCTGGCCGCGATGGAATAGCTGTTCTGCAACGGGCTTTTGTAGCTGATCAGTTGCAGCGGCCAGTCCTGTTCGGAATACAGCTTGCGCACCGGGGTGCCGTCGGCGAAACGCGGCGGCGTCCACACCGGCACGCCGGGGAAGCGCTTGCCGGTCATGGCATCCTTGGCGGTGCCGACCACCTCGTTATAGACCTGCAACGGCTTGGTGTAGCGCCAGGTGGTCCAGCCCTCGTGGCCCTCGGCGTCGTCCCATGCCTCCCTGGCGGGCTGGTAGCGGCCGCCGCGGGTGTACAGGAACGCCACCTTGCGCACCTCGTCCTCCTTCAGCGTGCGGGTCAGGTCGCCCATGATGCGGGTGACGTTGGTCAGCGCGATGTCGTCGTCGCTGGCGTCCCCCACCGGCGCCTTGCCGGTGAAGGCCAGGTTGGCGGCGGCGCGCAGGTAATAATCCTCGGCCCGGTGGATGGCAAACGGCGCGCCCTGGGCGTCCTTGCCGGCATTGTCGCCGAAGCCGGGCAGGCCCATGGCCTTGGCGGCGGCGATGAAGAAGCTCTCCATCGAGGCCGGCTGGCCGTCGGCGGTCTTGCTCATCTTGGGTTCGACCACCGGCCAGCGCGCCACATAGGATTTGGTCGGCACGCCGGCCCAGGCGGCGGCGAAGCCCCAGCACTCGTACATGAACCCATCGGGCACGATGTAGTCGGCATAGGCCGAGCTTTCGTTGATGAAGCAGTCGATGGCGACCACCAGCGGGATGACCTTGGGATTGCCCAGGGTCTTTTCCGCCAGCGGCCGGATGCCGGGGATGCCATAGACCGGGTTGGACGCCCACAGGATCAGCGCCTCGACCCCATAGGGATAGCGGGTCAGCGCCGAATGCAACCATTCGGTCGCCAATTGCGGGGCGGTGGAATACCACGGCTGTTCGGCCGGATAGGGCTTGCCCGCTTCCTTCTTTTTATTGAACTCGGTGGACTTCTCATAGGGCATGTTGCGGCCCAGGAAGGTGCCGGCCGGCTTCACCTTGCCGTCGAACTCGGCCAGCAGGTAGCGGGGGCCTTCCTCCTCCTTGAAGCCGCCGGCATTGATCAGGGTGCCGCCCTTGCGGTTCAGGTTGCCCACCAGGGTGTTCAGGCTGACCAGTGCGAAGGCGTTGTAGAAGCCGTTGCCCGCCATGGTGCCGCCATGGGAGTTGATGGCCGCCTTCTTGCCGTGGCTGGTGAATTCGCGGGCCAGACCCACGATGATGTCGGCCGGAATGCCGCAGGCTTGCGAATACTGGTCGATGGTGAAGCCGTTGGCCGCCTCGCGCAGCAGGTCCAGGCTGGTGCGCACGCGCAGCGGCTGGCCGGCCACCTCGATGGCCTGATCGGCGAACAGGACGGCCGCGCCGGTGGCCTTGTCGTGCAGGACCGGCTTGCCGGTGGCCTGGTCGATGACCACGAACGGATCGGCATCCTTGTAGCGGTCGGCCTCGGCCACCGCCACGCCCAGGTCGGACCCGCGCAGGAAGAAGCCGTTGCGCGGATGGCCCGGCTCGGCCACCACCAGATGGGTGGCGTTGCACCACGCCGCCTCGCCGGCCGCTTCGGCCACCTTCTGGTTGGGCTGCATCAGGAAGTGGGCGTCATAGCGCTCGTTCTCGATGATCCAGCGGATCATGGCCATGGCCATGGCGCCGTCGGTGCCCGGCTTGATCGGAATCCAGCGCGAACGTTCCTCGGCCACCATGTTGTCGGCATGGGTCAGCACCGGGTCCACCACCACATAATTCAGCTTGCCCTCGGTGCGGGCCTTGGCCAACAGGGTGCCCTGGCGCTTGAACGGATTGCCCGCATTGGCCGGGGCGGTGCCGACGAAGATGACGAATTCGGCGTTTTCCAGATCGGGCTTGGCGTGCGGCATCTGCTTGGTGTTGCCGAAGACCGCGCCCGATCCCGACCGGTACGACCCGCCGCAATAGGAACCGTGCCCGACCACGTTCATGGTGCCATAGGCCCACTTCATGAAGCGGTTCATGAACACCTCGCGGCCGTCGTTGACCGACGACAGCAGCGCCACCTGATTGACCTTCGGCCCCAGTTCGGGGGCGTCGGGGTCGATGGGGTCGAAGCTGCGCAGGTCGGCCAGGCCCTTGACCGTGCCTTCGCCGGGGAACAACTGGCCGCCGAACACCACCTCCTTGACCAGTTGCTCGAACGCGATGGGTTCCCACCTGCCCGAATTACGCGGTCCCACCCGCTTCATCGGCTGGGTGACGCGGAAGGGCGAGGTCATCTGTTCCAGCACCGCATTGCCGCGGCCGCAGGCGGTGGAGCGCCCGGCCAGCCCCTTTTCCTCAAGGCGGGACAGGTGCAGGAAGCTCTTGCGCACCGGGGTGCCCATGGGCAGATGCGGGTCGGCCGAAAGCGGGCTGTAGGGGTTGCCGGCCACACGCAGCACCGTCTGGGTCGCCTTGTCGATGCGCACGCGCACGCCGCACTGGGTGGTGCAGCCCAGGCACATGGTGTAGCTGACCTGCTGGTCGGGGTTCAGCTCCAGCTTGCCGTCGGGGCCGACGCGCATCTCGGGTTCCAGCGAGCGGCCGTGGACGCCGTTGGTCTTCTTTTCGCCGAACCAGGACTGGACGGCGCGGGTACCGGTTTCGGAAAAGCCGGCGGCAAAGGCGGCAAGCCCGCCGGCGGCGGCGCCGGCTTTCAGGAATTCACGACGGTTTGACATGGCTCACACTCCCTTGGCGGCGGTCGGGCTGGCGTTCTGCGCACGCGCCTCGGACCAGGGAAGAAGGGTGACGAGAACGATCAGAACGAAGACCCACAGGCCGGCGGTGCCGACGATGCCCATCAGGCCCTCGGGACCCAGCGGCAGGTTGTATTCGTAGAAGCCGGCGCCGGTCTTGGGGATGTCCTGGCCGCCGATGAAGACGGTCCAGCGGAACATCCACGCCGAATGCAGGGCGATCAGGCCGGTGATCCAGCCGCTGCCGGCGGGCCAGCGCAGCGCGACCGCCAGCGGCACCACGGTGGCCAGCGCGCCCCAAAGGGCGGTCAGCTTCCACGAAGGCGACGGCGCGACCTCGGCCAGGGCGGCGGCGTGGGTGGCCGACAGCCCGCTCAGGCCCAGCGCGAACCACACCCCGCCCAGCGCCATCACCACCACCAGGGTCGCCGCCAGACAGCGGTTCAGCCGGGCTTCGACCTGGGCATCGACGTCGCCCATGGTCCGGTTGAACACCAGCACCAGGCCCAGCGAGCCGGCCAGGGCGGTGGCGGCGAACTGCAACGGCAGCACGGGCGTGTGCCACAGCGGCCGGGCCTCGATCACCATCACCTCGACGCCGGTGTACAGCAGCACCAGGAAGGCGCCGGCCAGCGCCACCAGGGCGAAGGCGCGCACCAGGCCGGGCACCGCCGTGCCGCCCAGGATGCTCTGCACCGGGGCCAGCATGCCGCCGGTCTCGGCGGCGGCGCGGAAGTCGGGGCGCAGCGCCGCCCAGGCGTACAGGAACAGGCCGCCCAGATAGAGCGGGATGAAGAACGCTCCCCACGCCATCCACGAATCAAGTTGGGGATGCAGATAGAAATTCAGGAAGCGGCCGGGCTGGTGCAAATCGGCCAGCAGCGCCACCGGGGCGGTGGTGCCGCAGACCAGGGCGCCCAGCAGCGCCAGCCGCGACAGCTTGCGCCAATCGGTGCGGGCGAACGCCATGCCGGGCAGCGACAGCAGGAAGCAGCCGGCCGACAGGCCGATCAGGAAGAAGTACTGCACCGCCCAGGGCAGCCAGGCCGTCTCGCGCGTGACATACAGGATCTCGGTGATCATGGCTGGGGCCTCCTTACGCGTGCCCGGTGGGGCGCCACAGGGTGGGGGTGCCCTCGACCCGGCCGGCGAAGCGGTCGTCGAGGCCGATGTAATAGACGTTGGGCGCCGTGGCCTGCTCGGGCTTGAGCACCTTGACCTCGGCCTTGTGGGCGTCCAGCAACTGGCGGACGCTGCCGGCCGGGTCGTTCAGGTCGCCGAACACGCGCGCGCCGCCCACGCAGGTCTCGACACAGGCGGGCAGCAGCCCGGCCTCGACGCGATGGGCGCAGAAGGTGCATTTGTCGGCGGTGTTGGTCTCGTGGTTGATGAAGCGCGCGTCATAGGGACACGCCTGGACGCAATAGGCGCAGCCCACGCAGCGGTCGGAATCGACCACCACGGCGCCGTCCTTCTGCTGATAGGTGGCGCCCACCGGGCAGACCGGCACGCAGGGCGGGTTGGAACAGTGGTTGCACAGACGCGGCAGCACATAGGTGCCGACCTTGTCGCCGTCCTTCACCTCGTAGGTGGAGACGAAGGTGCGGAAATTGTTTTCCGGCACCTGGTTTTCCATGATGCACGAGACGGTGCAGGCTTGGCAGCCGATGCATTTGCGGACGTCCACGACCATCGCCCAGCGGCGGTCGGGGTCGCCTCCGTGACGCGGGGTGGCGGCGAGCGCCGGCGTGGCCGCCACGGTGGCGGCGCCGGCCGTGATCCGGCCAAGCGCCAGAAGCAGTGAGCGACGAGTTTGGGTCATGCCAAGGCCCCCAAGGCAGGGTGAAACTTGGCTTTCAGCCTATTCCCCTACTTCCCGGGCGGGTACTTGGGGGTGCCCCCGGGCCTTATAGGGTTTTCCCTAGGTGGCGCCGACGCGCCGCCTTAATCAGCGCGGGGCAGGGGGCCGGCCATGGTCACCGCCTGGGCCAGTTCGGCCACGGAACGGGCGGCCATTTTCTCCATCACCGCATGGCGGTTGACCTCGACCGTCTTGATGGAGATGTCCAGCTCGAACGCGATCACCTTGTTGGGCTTGCCCTCCAGCACGCGGTCCAGCACCTGGCGCTCGCGCCGCGACAGGCTGGCGACGCGGTCCAGCACGGCGCGACGGCCGGCGCATTCGGCCATGCGTTCGCGGCTGGTGCGGATGGCGGCGCCGATGGCGTCCAGCAATTGCTGGTCGTTGAAGGGCTTTTGCACGAAATCCACCGCGCCCGCCTTCAGGGCGGCCACCGCCATGGGCACGTCGCCGTGGCCGGTGATGATCAGCACCGGCAGCGCGCAGCCCTGTTCGGCCAGATGGCGTTGCAGTTCCAGCCCGCTCATCCCCGGCATGCGCACGTCCAGCACGATGCAGCCGGGGCGGCCCGACTGGCCGCCGGGATGGGCGGCCAGGAAGTCCTCGGCGGTGGCATAGGCGCGGGCCTCCAACCCGACCGAGGCCAGCAGGAAGGCCAGCGAGCGTCGCATGGCCTCGTCATCGTCCACCACCAGAACCAGCGGGCTGTCGTCGTCGTGCATCAGGCGTTGTCCTCCGTCGCCGGCAGGGTGAAGCGCAAGGTCAGGCCGGGGCCGTCATTGGGGGCCGCCCATAGGTGGCCGCCATGGCTTTCGATGATGGTGCGGCAGATGGACAGGCCCAGGCCCAGCCCCTCGGCCTTGGTGGTGAAGAAGGGTTCGAACAGGTGGGCTTCCGCCCCAGGCGCCAGGCCGCAGCCGCAATCGCGCACCGCCACCTTGACCATGCCGTCGGCGGCCGAGGTGCGCACGGTGATGCCGTCGCGGGCGTCGGGCTGGGCGGCCATGGCGTCCACCGCATTCTGCAACAGGTTGAGCAGGACCTGCTGGATTTCCACGCGGTCGGCGGAAACGCGGGGCAAGGTCTCGGCCAGATGGACGTGGATGGCGATGCCCCGCCGCCCGGCCAGTCCCTCGAACAGGCCCAGGGTTTCGCGCACCACCTCGTTCAGGTCCACCGGCTCGGGCAGCGGGCGGCGGCGGCGGACAAAGCCGCGGATGCGCTGGATGATGGCGGGGGCGCGTTCGGCCTGGCCGGCGATGCTGCCGGCGCCTTCGGCCAGCAGGGCGGGATCGGCCTTGCCCGATTGCAACATGCGGGTCATGCCACGGGCGTAGTTCATGATCGCCGCCAGCGGCTGGTTGAGTTCGTGGGCGATGTTGCTGGCCATCTCGCCCAGGATGCCCAGGCGCGAGAACTGATCGCGCTGTTCGCGGTGCCGCTCGGCTTCGGCCTGGGCCTTCTCGCGCTCGGCGATCTCGCGCTCCAGTTCGGCGGTGCGGCGGCGTACCAGCACCTCGACGCGGGCGACGTGGATGATCCACCACAGGATTCCCAGCACCCCGGCCACCAGCCATTGCCAGTTGTCGCGCAGCATGTCCTCGATCGACGGGCGGCGCATGTGCGAATAGGGGCCGACCCCCAGCTCGCGCATCAGGGCATGCACGGGGGTGTAGTCCAGGGGCGCCGTCCACGACTGGCCGTCCACCGTGGGCATGGCCAAAAGCGCCGCCGCCACCCGCTTGGCCAGGGCGTGCGGGGTGTTGGTCAGCTTGGCGATGGGCCAGTCCGGGTACAGCGGCGACGATACCGCGCAGGGGTAACCCGCCTCGGCCCGCCGGCCGACCACCTTGAACTCGCCCGCATCCACCCTGCCTTCGGCCATCAGCTCCTCCAGCAGGCAGGCCCGCAGGATGCCGGCGTCGGCGGCGCCGTCGCGCACCATCCACAGCACCCGCTCCATGGGAAAGCCGGTCAGGCGCAGTTCGCGAATATCGGCGAAGGGATCGAGGCCCAGCCGCTTCAGCTCGCGCCAGATCACCTGGAACCCGCCGAAGGCGTCGGGCGACACCACCGCCAGCGTGGCGCCGCGCAAATCGCCCAGCTCCGACAGGTCGTCGCGCGCGGCCCGGGCGATCACGGTGGACCCCACCGCCGCCGTGGGCGACCCCCAGCGTTCCGACTCGATGGTCGCCATGCGGGTGGCGCCGTGGCGGGTTTCCAGCTCGACGTAATGGCTGGGATTGGTGATGGCGAAATCGACCTCGCCCGCCGCCACCGCCGCTTCCAGGCCGTTCAGGTCGAACGGCAACAGGGCGAACCGGAAACCGGGAATGGACGCCGCCAGATAGGCGCGGGTGGGTTCCCAGTCGCGGACCACCCGCTCGGACCCCTGAAAGGCCAGAACGCCGATGCGGACGGTCTCGGCCCCGGCCGGGAGGGCGAACAGCAAGGCGACAAGCGCGGCGATGAACCTGACCAGTTGCATGCCGGCATTTGACGGGATTTAGGCGGGGTTTGGCAAAGCGGAAAATTTCTTTTTACGGAACAGCGCGGTGGGCGGCGCCTCCACGGCTCCACAGATTGCCCAGCGCGGCCAGGGCGCCGGCGGCGGCCATGGTGGCGCCCATGGCGGCGGGCGACCCGTCGGACAACGCCCCCACCGTCAGGTTGGCCAATCCGCCCATGGCGAATTGGACGGTGCCGAACAGGGCGGCGGCCGTGCCCGCATATTCCTTGCAGCGCGACAGCGCGTTGGTCAGCGCGTTGCTGCCGACGAAGCCGCAGCACGTCAGAAACCCCAGCAAGGCGGCGACCAGCGCGGGCAGGCCGCCCACATCGGTGGCGCCCACCACCGCGACCGCCAGCGCGCACAGGGCGGCGCCGCGCGTGCCGCCGGCCAGAAGGGCGCTGGTGCCCCAGCGGCGCACCAGCCGCGCATTGATCAGGGCGCCGGTGACCACACAGCCGACCCCCAGCGCGAACAACAGGCCGTAACGGGCGCTGTCCACCCCGTGATGGCCCATATAGGCGGCGGGACTGCCGCCCACATAGGCCATCATGGCGCCATAGACGGCGCTGCCGCACAGCATGTGGCCGGCCGCCGTGCGATCGCGCAGGATGGCGCCATAGGCCGCCAGGATGCCGGCGGGACGCATGGGGCGGCGGCGTTCGGGCGGCAGGCTTTCGGCCAGGACCAGCGCCGCCGCCACCAGGCAGGCCAGGCCGAACCCCGCCTGGACGGCGAAGATGGGCCGCCAGCCGCCCTGGGCCAGCAGCCATTGGCCGAGCAGCGGCGACAGCAGCGGCACCAGCGCGGCGACCGGCACCATGAACGACAGCATCCGCGCCATCTGGACCGGCGGGAACAGGTCGTGGACGATGGCGCGCGCCAGTACGATGGCGGCGGCCCCGCCCAGCGCCTGAAGGGCGCGGGCGGCCACGAACACCTCGGCGCGGTCGGCCAGGACGCATGCGGCGCTGGCGGCCACATACAGCGCCAGTCCGCACAGCAGCACCGGACGGCGCCCCCAGCGGTCGGACAGCGGGCCATAGATCAGCATGCCCACCGACAGCATGGCGAAGAACGCCGCCAGCCCGTGTTCGGCAAAGCCGGGACCGACGCCCAGCTCGCGCGCCATCGCCGGCATGCCGGGCAGCGCCAGCGCCACCGAGGCGGGCGCGAAGGCCCCCAGACTGGCGAACAGCACCACCAAAAAGGCAGAGGGCGCCGCGGGGGGGCGCGGACGGGCGGTCATGCCGCCCGGGCGGCGGCGCGGGGGAGGGCGGTCACGGGCCGGCGTTCCAGGTGACGGCCAGCCGCTCGCGCCAGGCAAAGCGCTTCAGATGGTCCTCGACGATGCCCTTGATGCGTTCCAGCGCGGCGGCATCGGCCGCCTCGCAGCGCAGGGACAGGCGGTCTTGCTCCACCTCCATCCGGCAGCAGCCGCCGGGAAATTGCGCCAGCCCCTCCTGCTCCTGCGCGGAATAGGTCACCGGGATCTTATGGGCGAAATGCTTGCACAACTGGCCCAGATAGCGCTCCGCGGCGGCGGTGGGAACAAGGGCGTGCGCGGCGTGGACGGTGGTCACGAAATTCTCCTGCGGGCGGTGTGGGCGCTGTCGGCCAGGACGATGGGGAAACCCTGCGAACAGGTTTCCACCCGCCCCTGGATGCCGTAGGCGCGGCTCAGCACTTCGGGATTGAGCACCTGGGCGGTGGGGCCGTCGGCCAGGATGCCGCCCTGGCCCAGGATCATCAGGCGATGGCAGAAGCGGGTGGCCAGATTGATGTCGTGAATGGCGATCAGGGCGATGGCGCCCCGGTCCGCCGCCAGGGCGCGCACCCGGTCCAGCACGGAAATCTGCCAGCGCAGGTCCAGCGCGCTGGTGGGTTCGTCCAGCAGCAGCAGGCGGGGGTCGCGGGCCAGCACCTGGGCGAGGCCGACCATCTGGCGCTGGCCGCCCGACAATTGCGCAAGCCGCCGCAGCGCCAGGCTTTCCAGCCCCAGGCCGGCGAACACGTCCTCGATCACCGCTTCCGCCTGGGTGGTGGTCAGGTCGGGCCGGGTCGCCCGCAGCGCCACCAGCACCGCCTCGTAGGCCAGCAGCGGGGTAGGCTGGGGCAGCGATTGCGGCAGATAGGCCACCGTGCGCAGGCGGTGGGCGCCGTCGGCCGCCATCAGGTCGGTGCCGTCCAGCACGGCGCGGCCGCGCGCCTGCTGCAATCCGGCCAGGGCGCGCAGCAGCGTGGACTTGCCCGCGCCGTTGGCGCCCAGCAGGCCGACCACCGTGCCGGGCGCCACCGTCGGCACCTCCAGCCCGTCCAGAACGGCAACGCGGCCATAGCCGACGCCGAAGCCCGACAGGGTCAGTCCTGGGGCGGTCATGGGCGCCTCCGTTGCGACAGCAGCAGGGTCATGAACAGCGGAATGCCCACCAGGGCGGTGACGATGCCCACCGGCAGCACCAGGCCGGGCACCACGCTTTTGCTGGCGGTCGAGGCCAGCGACATCACCAGGGCGCCGCACAGCGCGGCGCCCGGCAGGTAGAAGCGGTGGTCCTCGCCCAGCATCAGGCGCGACAGGTGCGGGCCGACCAGCCCGATGAAGCCGATGGTGCCGACGAAAGACACCGCCACCGCCGCCAGCACGCTGACCCGCAGCAGCACGGCCAGACGCAGGCGCTGGACCTGGATGCCGAAGGAACGGGCGTGGTCCTCGCCGCCACGCAGGGTGGTCAAGGCCCACACCTGGCGCAGCGACAGCGGCAGGCACACCGCCAGGGCCAGCGCCACCATGGCCGCCTTGTCCCAGGTGGAGCGCGACAGGCTGCCCATGGTCCAGAACACGATCTGCTGCACCGCGTCGGCGCTGGCGACGTATTGCACCAGCCACAGCAGCGCGTTCATGACGAACACCATGGCGATGCCGAACAGCACCACGGTGTCGGCGCCGGCACCTTGCTGGCGGGACAGGAAGTTGACCAGCAAGGTGGCGCCCAGCGCGGCGGCAAAGGCATAGAACGGCACCGCATGGGCGGTGCTGAAGCCCGGTACGCCCAGGTCGAAGACGATGGCCGACGCCGCGCCCAGGGTGGCGGCGTTGGTGACGCCCAGGGTGAACGGGCTGGCCAGCGCGTTGTTGAGGGTGGTCTGCATCTCGGCCCCGGCCAGGGCCAGCGACGCGCCCACCAGCACCGCCATCGCCGCCTGGGGCAGGCGGATGTCCCACAGGATCACGCCAAGGGCGGAATCGCCGCCCGCGTCCAGCAGGTCGGCCAGCCGCATGGAGGAAGGACCGGTGGCGACGTCAACGGCGAAGGCGGCGGCCACGGCCACCACAAGCGCCGCAAGAATCGCCACCCGCCCCAGGATGAAGCGCCGGTATCCCGCGCTCAGGCTTGGCGTCGTCATGGCGCGTCGACCCAGAACACGCCATCGAGCGGCAGCGGCTGGAAGCGCGTTGTCATGTCGCGCAGCGTGGCGGCCGGGTCCAGATCGGCGAACACCTGGGGATGAAGCCATTTCGCCAGCACCTGCACGGCCACCACATTGAACGGGGAATGGACGAAATGGTGCCACAGCGCATGGG
>JAFAAW010000153.1 GCA_023426365.1 Pseudomonadota bacterium | reverse complement strand
TTCTCGTCATGGCCGGGCTTGACCCCGCCATCCATGGCTCCTGCGGTCAAGCCCGAGGGTGGCCGTTCAGTGAAAGCAGTCCAACCGAAATCGCAAGAAGGCACTGACACGGATGGACACGGGCGCCTGCGGCGCACGCGGATGTTTTCTCTTCTCCGAGTCCTTTGTGCCTCTGCGGTGAATCCGCTCACTCACGCCGCCGCCCGCACGCTGGCGTCGCGGATGGGCAGGTGGACCAGGGTGGCGAACACGCCGGCCACCACCGTGCTCATCCACATAACGTCATAGGACAGCGTCGCGTCATAGACGATGCCGCCCAGCCAGGCGCCCAGGAAGCTGCCGATCTGGTGGGAAAAGAACACCACGCCGAACAGCATGCCGATATAGCGCGGGCCGAACAGGCCGGCGATCAGGCCGGTGGTGGGCGGCACGGTGGACAGCCACAGCAGGCCCATGACGGCGGCATAGCTGAGCAGGGTGGTCTCGTTCTTCGGTCCCATCACGAAAAGGAAGGTGGCGACCGCGCGGGCCAGATAGATGGCCGACAGCAGGTATTTGGGCCTGATCCTCAGGCGGCCGGCCATATAGGTGCCGATGACGTTGAAGCCGCCGATCACCAGCAGCGCGGTGGCGCCCGCCCCCTTGGTCATGCCGCACAGCGCCAGATAGCCGGGCAGGTGCACGCCGATGAACGCCAACTGGAAGCCGCAGACGAAGAAGCCGGCGGTCAGCAGGCGATAGCCGCTGTGCCCCCATGCCTCGCGCAGGGCCTCGCCGATGCTTTGCTGGTGGTGGACCACGGCTGCCGCGGCGGCCCGCGCCGCCTCCTCGCCCCGGTGCAGCATCAGCGCCAGCGGGATGGTGGCCAGCGACAGACAGGCCAGCACCCACACGGCGGTGACGGCGCCCAACCCGCCGATCAGGGATTGCGACAGCGGGATCAGCGCCATCATGCCCAGTGACCCCAGCGCCGAGCCGGTGCCCATGGCGGTGGTGCGGTATTGCGGCGCCACCGCGCGGCCCACGGGGCCCAGCACGACCGAATACGAGGTGGCGGCCAGGCCGAAGCCGGACACCAGGCCCAGGCCGATGATGGTGCCCCATTCGCCGCCCGCCGCCACCAGCATCATGCCCAGGCCGAAGGCCAGCGCGCCAATGGCGGCCACGCGGGCGGCGCCCCAGCGGTCGGCGGCGGCGCCGGTGAAGGGCTGGAACGCCCCCCAGAAAAGATTATGCAGCGCCACCGCCAGCGAGAAGGTCGCCAGGGGCCAGCCGCGTTCGGCCGACAGCGGCCCGATCAGCAGGCCCTGGGCCTGCCGCGATCCCATGGACACGCTCATCATCACGCAGCCGGCGATGAAGATGGTGAGAACGGCGGGCGACAGCCAGGCGGGGCGGTTCATGAGCAAGCTCTCGGGGGGTGGAAAAGCCAGGATAGAGCCTAGGCGCAGCCGCGCCCCGCGATCAAACCAGTTCTGATGGGGTTTTGCCTAAGATTTTCTAACCCTGACAGGGCGCGTGGCGCGCGCTATCCTGTGCATTGGACGTTTCCTTGCGCAGGTGACTGCCATGGCCCGCACCATTCGGCTGATGCCCCATCACGACCCCCATTGGCGTGACAAGCTGGAGGTCCTGAAACGCCGCCACAGGGAGCTCTTGGCGCGCGACGGGTTGCTGACCGTGCACGAACAGCGCGAAGTGATGCGCCTGCGCGCCGAGATGGACCGGGCACTCAATTCCCGCTTCCGCACCACCGCCGAATATCGCGATTTCTATTTCGCCCGCGCCCGCCAGTTGCTGGAGGACGAAGGCATCGAAATGGATCTGCCCGACCTTGCGGCCGACGCCACCATCGAGGAGATCGACCACGTGCTGGGCCTGGTGTGGGCGGCGGTGGATGTCACCACCTCCGAGACGTTCTGACCTCCGAGAGGTTCTGACGGCGGCGGCGGAAGGGCCTATGCCTCCACATGGCGCAGCAGCGCCAGAAGGCCGGCCAGGATGTCCCGGGGCGGCGGTGGGCAGCCCTTGATGTGCAGGTCCACCGGCAACACCGCCGACACGCCGCCGGCAACCGCATAGGAGCCGGCGAAGCAGCCGCCGTCGGCGGCGCAGTCGCCCAGGGCCACCACCCATTTGGGGGCGGGCGTGGCCTCCCAGGTGCGGCGCAGCGCCTCGGCCATGTTGTGGGTGACCGGGCCGGTGACCAGCAGCACGTCGGCATGGCGCGGGCTGGCCACGAACTTGATGCCGAAACGCTCGAGGTCGTGGACCGGGTTGTTGACCGCGTGCAGTTCCAGTTCACAGCCGTTGCAACTGCCGGCATCCACCTCGCGGATGGCGAGCGAGCGGCCCAGCCGGCCGCGCGCCTCGGCGGCGAATTCGTCGGCCAGTTCCGCCAGCCCGTCGGCGGACGGCGCCGGTCCCGGCACGGTGTGCGGGCCTTTGAGCAGATGGCGGGCGAACAGGCGCGAGATGGGGGGGATCATGGCTTGCCTCCGCGCGGGAACCACATTGCGGCGCCCATCACAAATCGTGCCCCGAATACGAACAGTTGAAGGATTTGTTGATCAGCGGGAAGTCGGCGACGATGTTGCCCTCGATGGCCGCCTCCAGCAGCGGCCACTGGAACCAACTGGGGTCGTGGGGGTGGCAGCGCACCACCTTGCCCGCCTCGGATAGGCGCAGCCACACCACCACCTCGCCGCGGAACCCCTCGACGATGCCCACGCCCTCGCCGGCGCGGGTCGGCAGCGGCGCGGCGATGGGGCCGGACGGCAGGCGCATCAGGATCTGTTCCACCAGCTTCAGGCTTTCGCGCACCTCGGCGGCGCGGATCAGCACGCGGGAATGGACGTCGCCCTCGGCGCGCACGGGGATTTCGAAATCCAGGTCGTCATAGGGGGCATAGCCGGGAACCTTGCGGGCGTCGTGAGCGCGCGAACTGGCGCGGCCCACAAAGCCGCCGGCGCCGAAGCGATGCACCAGCGACGCCGACACCACGCCGGTGCCGGTGGTGCGGTCCAGCAGCGAGGGCGATTCCTCGTACAGCACGACGGCCCGGCGAAAATCCTTGCCCACCTCGTGCAACAGCTTGTGCAGCGCCGCGCGCCCGCCCTCGTCCAGGTCGGCGGCGACGCCGCCGGGGATCACCCGATCCATCAGCAGGCGGTGGCCGAAACAGGCGGCATTGGCCTGCAACACCTTTTCGCGCAGCACCGACAGGTGGCTCAGCATCAGGGCGAAGGCGGCGTCGTTGCAGATGGCGCCGATATCGCCCAGGTGGTTGGCGATGCGTTCCAGCTCCGCCATCAGGGCGCGCAGGTACTGGGCGCGCGGCGGCGCCTCGACGCCCAGCGCCGCCTCGACCGCGTGGGCGAAGGCCAGGGCGTAGGCGACCGTGGAATCGCCGGAAACCCGGCCGCAGATGCGCGCGGCCTCCATCACCGGCTTGCCCTGCATGACGCCTTCGACGCCCTTGTGGACATAGCCCAGCCGTTCCTCCAGGCGCACCACCGTCTCGCCCTGGGCGTGAAAGCGGAAATGGCCGGGTTCGATGATGCCGGCATGCACCGGGCCGACCGGGATCTGGTGCAGGCCCTCGCCCTCGGCGGCGCGGAAGGCGTAAGCGTGCGGCCCGCCGTCATAGGTGCGCGGGCTGCCCAGCGGATGCTTGACCGCCCAGCGGCCATGGTCCAGCCACGGGCGCTGGTCGGCCAGTCCCTGGGGCGCCAGCCCGTAAAGGTCATGCAGCGCGCGCTCCAGCCGGATGGCGCTGGGGCGGCGCTTGGCCAGGCCGACGAAGCGCTGGTTGACGCACGGGTGCGACACCACGGCGATGTCGCCCTGCTCGTCGTCGCGGAACAGGGCGTGCACCTCGTTGGGTTCGCCCCATTCGGCCAGCAGCACCCAGTCGGCGGCGGCCAGACGGTCCTCGAACGACCGCCAGCCGGGCAGGTCCAACTGAAAGCGCGGCCACGGCCGGTGGCCCGCCACCTCGCGGCCCACGGACAGGAAATCGAGCAGGGAGACGTTGCCCAGCATGGCCTTACCCCAACAATCCGGCGACGGTCTGGAACCACCGCGTCAGCGGCGGCGGCAGGTACAGTCCGGCCACCAGGACCAGCGCCAGATGCGCCCAGAGCGGCGCATAGGCCAGGGCGCCGATCCAGCCGCCGGCGCGGCCATGGGCGGGATGCGGATCGGCAGGCGGCGGGCCGAAGGCCATGCCCTGAAGGCGCAAGGCCAGCGCGGCGAAGGACAGCAAGAGGCCTACGATCAGCGGCACCGCCAGCAGCGGATCGCGGGCGAAGGTGGAGCTGACCACCAGGAACTCGCTCATGAACACGCCCATGGGCGGCATGCCGGCGATGGCCAGCACGGCGATGACGAAGGCCCAGCCCAGGGCCGGGCTGGTCTCGGTCAGGCCGGAAATCTCGCTGATGCGCTTGGTGCCGGCGTTCTGGGTGATGATGCCGACCGCGAAGAACACCGCCGACTTGGTCAGCGAGTGCATGGTCATGTGCAGCAGCCCGGCGAAATTGGCGACCGCGCCGCCCATTCCGAAGGCAAAGGTGATGACGCCCATGTGCTCGATCGAGGAATAGGCGAACAGCCGCTTGATGTCGCCGCGCTTGAATAGCATGAAGGCCGAGATGAACAGCGACGAGAAGCCCATCATGATCATCAGCGGCCCCGGCGCCAGCGTGTCGGGATTGGCGGCGATGATCATCTTGAAGCGCAGCAGCGCGTACAGCGCCACGTTGAGCAGCAGCCCCGACAGCACCGCCGAGATGGGCGTCGGGCCTTCGGCATGGGCGTCGGGCAGCCAGGCGTGCAGCGGCGCCAGCCCCACCTTGGTGCCATAGCCCACCAGCACGAAGACGAAGGCCAGGTTGAGCAGGTCGGGCTGGAACTCGGCGGCCCGCTGGACCAGTTGGGTCCAGGCCATGGCGTCGGCGCCGTCGGCCATCACCGGCTGGGCGGCCAGATAGACCAGGATGGTGCCGAACAGGGCAAGGCCGATGCCCACCGAACACAGGATGAAGTATTTCCACGCCGCCTCGATCGCCTCGCGCGAGCGGTACAGGCTGACCATCAGCACGGTGGTCAGCGTCGCCGCCTCGACCGCCACCCACATGACGCCCGTGTTGTTGGCGGTCAGCGCCAGCAGCATGGTGAACAGGAACGCCTGGTACATGGAGTGGTAGAAGCGCAGATGGGTGGCGCTCAGCCGCTCGGCCTCGGTCTCGCGCGCGATGTAGGCGGCCGAGAACAGCGAGGTGGTCAGCCCGACAAAGGCGGTCAGCGCCACCAGATAGACGTTGAAATCGTCGATGAACAGCAGCCGGGTCGGCTCGGGCCGGTTCTCGAACAGCAGCAGGGAGGTGGCGAAGGTGGCGAGTGAGGCCAGCACGTTCAGCCACGACGCCACCCGCCAGTTGGGCAGCACCGCCAACACGCCGGCCGCGGCCAGCGGCACGGCCAGAATCCAGGAAAGCGGGTTGTCGAGGCCCGGCAGCATCATTGGCGGTCGCCCCGGAAGGTTTCGATGTAGTTGAGGTCCAGCGAATCGAAGCGCTCGCGGATGCGGAAAAAGAAGATGCCGAACAGCGTCATCGCCACCAGAACCGAGAACGCCACCGAAATCTCGACCACCAGCGGCATGCCCTTGGCCGAGACGGCGGCCAGGATCAGCCCGTTCTCCAGCGCCATGAAGCCCACCACCTGGGTCACCGCATTGCGCCGGGTGATCATCATCAGCATGCCCAGCAGCACCACGCTCATGGCCAGGGCCAGGCTCTCGCGGGTCAGCGCGGCCGCCTTGGCGGTGACCGGCAGCACCAGAAGGATGGACAGCGCCACCAGCGCCACGCCGATGATCATGGTCCAGCCGATGGACAGCGCGGTTTCCACCGTGCGGTGGATGCCCAGGCGCTCCACCAGCCAGTGCAGCGCGAAGGGCACGATCATCGCCTTGAACACCAGCGCGATGGCGGCGGTGACGTAAAGGTGCGGCGCGTGCTGGATGTGGGCCTGCCACGCGGCGGCGGCGGCAAGGGCCAGCGCCTGGAACGAGAAGGTGTTGAGCACGGCGAACAGCCGGCGCTGGTAGAGCAGGGAAAAGCCCGCCATCAGCACGGTGGCGCCGATCAGGTGGGCGATGTCGTAGGACAGCGCCTCTAGCATGACACGGGCATCCGGGGCCGCAGGGTCATCACACCGCCTCCGACACATAGAGGAAGATGGTCGCCAACAGGCCCAGCAGCAGCGCGCCGCCCAGGAAGTCGGCATAGCGGAACACGCGCATCTTGGCGATGGCGGTCTCGAACACCGCCAGCGCGGTGGCCAGCACGAACAGCTTGAGCAGGAAGGCGGCCATGCCGATCACCACGCCCATCGGCCCGGCCCCCGGCAGCGCCATGCCCCACGGCGCGAACAGGCAGGCGATCAGCGCCATGTACAGCGTCAGCTTGACCATGGCGGCGGCCTCGATCATCGCCAGATGGCGGCCGGAATATTCCAGCACCATGGCCTCGTGCACCATGGTCAGTTCCAGGTGGGTGGAGGGGTTGTCGATGGGAATGCGGCCGTTCTCGGCGATGGCGACCATGACCATGGCGGCCATGGCCAGGCCGATGGAGACCTCGAGGCCCACATTGCCGCCCAGCACGAAGGCGACGATCTGCGCCGGCTGGGTGGTGCCCGACACCAGCGACAGCGAGAACGTGACCATCAGCATGGCCGGCTCGGCCAGGCTGGCGATCAGCATCTCGCGGCTGGCGCCGATGCCGCCAAAGGCGGTGCCCACGTCCATGCCCGCCAGCGCCAGCCAGAACCGCCCCACCGCCAGCAGCGCCACCAGCGCGATCAGATCGGCCGCCGGCGCCAGATAGATGTTGGTGGTGAAGGTGGGAATCAGGCAGGCGGCCAGCCATGTCGAGGCGAACACCACATAGGGCGCGGCGCGGAAGATCCACGAGGCGGAATGGGCGACCACCGCCTCTTTCTGGGTCAGGCGCAGCAGGTCGCGATAGGGTTGCAGCGGCGACGGCCCGCGCCGCCCGTTCAGGCGTGCTTTCACGAAGCGCACATAGCCGGTGATCAGCGGCGCCGTCGCCAGCGCCAGCAGGATCTGCACCAACTGCCACAGGATCGCGGTCGTGGTCATTGCTGCTGCCTCACCGCCACCACCAGAAGCAGGAACACGAGCGTGCAGAACATCATCAGCAGGTAGCGGCGCACCGTCAGGTACTGCATGCGGTTGACCTGCTCGGCGATGGCGTCCACCAGGCGGGCCAGCCGCAGGTAAAGGCCGTTCCAGATGGGGTCGGTCATGTGCACGCTGTGGCGGGCCGGCGCGTCGTCGCCCGGCTGGGGCATGACCACGGTCTCGCGGGCGCGGAACACGGTGGCGGCGAATGACCGGCGCAGCGGCTGGGCAAAGGATTGCCCGGTGTACTGGGTGGCCGGGTTGTCCTCGGGGGTGCCGCAATCCCAGGCGTCGGCGGCGCGCAGCGCGCGGGTGCCGATGCGGTGGACCAGGGCGATGGCGATGCCGAACAGGGCCAGCCCGACCATCACCAGCACCGTGCCGGAATAGGAGCCGCGGGTGTTGGACACCGGCGACAGGAACGGCCAGCCCAGATCCGAGGACACCGCGAAGCCGGTGCCGATCAGCGGCTGCGCCACCCCCGACAGGGCGTCGGTGATGGTGACCGGGATGGCGCCCAGGATCACGCACAGGGCGGCCAGCACGGCCAGCGACCACCGCATGCCGAAGCTGGTGTCCTGGGCCTCGGCCGCCGCGTCCGAGCGCGGCCGGCCCAGGAAGGCGATGCCATAGGCGCGCACGAAGCAGGTGGCGGCCAGGGCGGCGGCCAGCGCCAGCAGGGCGCCCACCACGGGGACGCCGAATTTCATCGCCCAATGGGGCACCGCCGGTCCCTTGAACAGCGATTGCAGGATCAGCCATTCCGACACGAAGCCGTTGAGCGGCGGCAGCGCCGAAATGGCCGCCGCCCCCATCAGGAAGGCGGCCCCGGTCCACGGCATGCGCTTGAGCAGGCCGCCCAGGCTTGCCAGCGAACGTTCGCCGGTGGCGCTGATGACGCTGCCGGCGCCCAGGAACAGCAGGCTCTTGAAGATGGCGTGGTTGAGCGCGTGGTACAGGCCCGCCACCAGCGCCAGCGCCGCCAGGGTCTTTTCGCCGTCGTCCTTGAAGGCGATGGCCAGCCCCAGGCCGATCACCACGATGCCCACGTTCTCGACGGTGGAATAGGCCAGCAGGGTCTTCAGATCGTCCTGCATCACCGCGTACAGCACGCCCATCACCGCGCTGACGGCGCCCAGCACCATCATCACCGCGCCCCATTGCCAGCCCACGTGGCCGTGCAGGTCGAACAGGATGCGGATCAGGCCATAAAGCGCCACCTTGGTCATGACGCCGCTCATCAGCGCCGACACGTGGCTGGGCGCCGCCGGATGGGCCAGCGGCAGCCAGGCGTGCAGGGGCACCAGCCCGGCCTTGGACCCCGCCCCCAGCAGGGCCAGCACCACCACCAGCGCGCCGGTCAGCGGCCCCAGCGATTGCAGCCGCATGGAGGCGAAGGTGTAATCGCCGCCCGCCCCCGCCATCAGGCCGAACACCGGCAGCAGGCAGAAGGTGCCGAACACCGCCATGGTCAGATAGACCAGGCCGGCCTTGCGGTTCTCGGCCCGGCGGTGATCGGCCAGCACCATCAGCCACGACGTCAGCGACATGAATTCCCAGGCCACCAGGAAGACGAAGGCGTCGTCGGCGACCAACACCGCGTTCATGCCGAACAGGAACAACGGATAGAACGGCGTCACCCGGCGTCGTTCGTGCAGATGGCGGGAATAGCCGATCGCGAAGGCCGAGGCGGCGGCGGCGGGGACGTTGATGATCAGCAGGAACAGGGCGGACAGGTTGTCCACCCGGAAATGGGCCTTGAGCCATGGCAGGCCGAACGGCAGCACCAGCGTCGGTGCGCCCAGATGGCCGCCCAGATGCTCCAGTCCCGCCGAGATCAGCGCCAGCGATGCCAGAAAGGCGCCGCCATAGACCACCGCGTGGCTGCTCTCGCGGCGGCCGGCCACGATGGCAAACACGGACAGCAGCGGCAGCGCCAGCAACGCGGCGGCAATCAGCATGGGCGCCCTCTCCCCCGGCGCCGGCTGGGTTGGTCAGCCCGCAACAGAATCCTCCGCCCACGAGGGGTTGTATGCCGGCCCCTTGCGGCGGTGTTATGGTTGGGGCCTGGGAATTGTAACACGCGGTCCCCAAACGGCAACCGCGTCAGAACCCGTCGGAGGTAGGGCGAATGGATAGGGTGCGGGGCGGCCAGGCCGCCCCGCTGCGTCGCCTGCTTGGCGAACTTGCCTATTTGGCGAACTTGCCTATTTGGCGAACTTGTAGGTGACGCCCGCCAGGACGGCGTGGCTTTCGTATTCCAGCTTCAGCTTGTTGCCGCCCGCGGTGAATTCCGGGTCCTGGGTGGCGAAATAGCGGTACTGGGCACTCAGTTCCCAGTTCTTGGCGACGTCATAGGCGAGGCCGGCAAAGCCCTGATACGAGAACACCCAGTCCCTGTCGTCCAGATGGTTGCCGGCCTCCTTCCAATCCGCATTGACGCTGGTCATGCCGATGCCGGCGCCGATGAAGGGATGCCACGACGACTTGGGCAGGAAATGCAAGCTGCCGTTGACCATGAACGAAAGGGCCGAGGTGTCGCCCGACACCGAGGAGTTGGTCAGCGAGTCGACGTCATTGCTGCGATAGCCCAGTTCGCCTTCGATGCGCGGAGTCGCAAAGCCGACCGGCTGGAAGGCATAGCCGCCATGGGCCTGCAGCGCGTAGCCGGTCTTGCTGCTGCCCTGGCCGGCGAAACCGTTGGCGGAGTTGGTGACGCTGGCATCTTCCAGGAAATTCACGCCCACATCGGCGCCCATGTACCACTGGGCCTGGGCGACGCCGGGCAGGGCGATCAGCAGGCTGGCCGCCAAAAACTTCAACGCTTTCATATTTTGACACCCCCAAGTTGCTGGATGAGCCAAGGATCATCCATCACTTTCAGCTTATGCACGCGCGAGGTGCCACAACCGGAGGGCGACGTCATCCCCATGCGGGGCGCGTTCTGTGCTTATCAACCTTAGGATATAGTGCGCCGCGTCGGCGGCCGGCGATCACACCGCGTACTGCTTCTCGGTGTTGCGGATCAGCTCGATGCCCTGAATCATTTCCGAGGCCATGAAATCGGCGCGCTTCACCGGCCCGCCCGAGACGGGGCGGGGGAAGGTGCGGGCGAACGAGTTCATCTTGACGGTCAGGCCGCACAGAGCGGCGCCGATGGTGACGTGATAGCGTTCGATCAGCGCCTTGACCTGGCGGAACTCGTCCTGGTTCAGGTTGTTCCACATCTCGCGCGTGCGCTTTTCGAACACTTCCAGCCGGCCGGTGATCGAGGCCGAGATGTTGTTGATGGTGTCCTCGATGGTGTCGCACGTCTTCATCAGCCCCTGGTCCTGCTTGAGCTGGAAGTGCGTGCGGATCGGCTTGAGGCTTTCCACGCACGAGGTGAAATAGGGTTCGAGCCGGTCCAGGCAGTGGCGGAAATAGCTGAGCGACAGGAAGGTGTCGCCGTAATCCTCGAGGAAGCGCGGCACGTCCCAGATTTCGATGTTCAGGCTTTGCGCCATCTGCTCCAGGCGCTGGCGCGCCTTTTTCACGTCGGGGTCGCGGAACAGGCGCAGCAGGTCGTCATAGGTCTGCACGTTCACCGATTCGTCCGCATAGATCATTTTCATCAGCGGGCGGGTGAACATGATCATGTACTTGGTCAGCTCGTTGGCCTTTTCCGGGCTGAGCTTGAGCGCCGAGTAGTCGTTGACCGGGATGCCGTGCTCGCGCAGCGAGATGCGCAGGGAATAGACGTCATAGCTGGGCAGCAGGGCAAGGCGGCGCAGGATGCCGTGGTCCGGGTGCAACTGGTTGTCCGGCCATTCGAACATGCGCGGCAGGCTTTCGATGTCCACCTGCCCCGAACCGGTCTGCACGTCCTGGAAGATCTCGACCACGCTTTTCAGGCGCACGTTCTTGATCAGCTTCGCGCTTTGCAGCGCCGGCGTTTCCAAGGGAATGATCGAAAGCGGCAGCACGAACATGGAATCCATGTCGCTGTCGGCAATCGCTTTAAGCTCGTCGTCCATCGAACCCCAGCCAGACGGTTAGCCGCGCCATATTGCCCCGAATTCCGGCAATGGGAAACCGCGAAAATGCAAGCAGTTATGGGCGATATGTGATGCCTTTGCCCGGGTTGCGGCTATACTGGCCGGCGGCTGGGCAAGCGAGGCGCGGCATCCGCCGCGCCCGGGCAGGAGGACAGGTCCGCGTGTCGAGGCTCCGCATCGTTGCCGCCGTCCTGTGCGGCCTGGTCCTGGCCGGCGCCGGGGCGGCCCAGGAACTGCGCTTCTTTCAGTTGGGCACCGGCCCGACCGGTGAAACCCGCTTTCCCATCGGCGGGCTGATCGCCAACGCGCTGTCCAATCCGCCCGGCTCGCGCGAATGCGACCGCGGCGGCTCGTGCGGGGTGCCGGGGCTG
This sequence comes from Pseudomonadota bacterium, assembly GCA_023426365.1. Lineage (GTDB taxonomy): Bacteria > Pseudomonadota > Alphaproteobacteria > Rhodospirillales > Magnetospirillaceae > Magnetospirillum. The sequence goes on along the minus strand of JAFAAW010000153.1, from coordinate 4,838 downwards.
GTGGCGGTGGCCAAGTCCACCAACGGTTCGGCCGCCAATATCGAGGCCCTGCGCACCCGCCGCCTGGATGCCGCCCTGGTCCATGCCGACATCGCCTTTTGGGCCAATCACGGCGTCGGCCCGTACAAGGGCAAACCGGTGGTCAGCCTGCGCGGCATCGCCATGATCTATCCCGAGACCTTGCATCTGGTGGCGCGCGCCGATGCCGGCATCGCCACCGTCAAGGATTTGCGCGGCAAGCGGGTGTCGCTGGGCGAGGCGGATTCGGCCCTGGCCGGCCATGGCCGCCTGATCCTGGCGGCCTGGGGCGTGGCGGAACGGCAGGTGCGCCAGACCCCCATGAAGGCGCTGGCCGCGGCCGAGGCGCTGGCCGCCGGCAAGCTCGACGCCTTCCTGGCGATGGACGGCGCGCCGCTGGCGCTGGTGGCCGATCTGGCCCGCACCACGCCGGTGGTGCTGGTGCCGCTGAACGGCGGCCCGGCCGAGCGCATCCGCGCCCAGCACCCCTTTCTGGTGGCCGGCGAGATCGCCGCCGGCACCTATGAGGGCCAGACCGAGGCGGTGCCCACCCTGGCGGTGGGCGTGGCGCTGCTGACCGCGGCCGAGGCCGACCCCACCCTGATCTTCGGCGTCACCCGCGCGCTGTGGCATCCCTCGACCCAGAAATTGCTGGCCCAGGGCAATCCGCGCGGGCGTCTGGTGCGCCTGGATGCCGGCGCGCTGCCGCGCATGGGCATCCCGCTGCACCCGGGGGCGGCCGCGTTCTATGACGAGGCCAAGGTGCCGTATTAGGGGGCAGGCGCCCAGGTTCCGGCGCTCAGAGTGCGGCGCTCAGACCCCGGCGCAGGCGGCCTGCTTCCATTCCTGCATGGGCGGCAGCGACCAGATGGCGTCGCAATAGGCCCGCGCGCCGGCATCCAGGTCGATGGCGAAGGTGGTGAAACGGCTGACCACCGGCGCGAACATGGCGTCCGCGATGGAAAAGCGGCCGAACAGGAACGGGCCGCCGGCCCTGGCGCCGAAGCGGGCCTGGCAATCGCTCCACAGCGCCTGGATGCGCGCCACCTCGGCCGCCACCTCGGGCGGGATTTCGGCCAGCGACGTCGTCGCGCACATGTCCATGGAGCAGGCGTTGCGCAGGTTGGGAAAGCCCGAATGCATCTCGGCCGACACCGCGCGGGCGACGGCGCGGGCCTCGCGGCTCTCCGGCCACAAGGTGGGATGCAACTCGGCCAGGTATTCGCAAATGGCCAGCGAATCCCATATGGCAAGGGAGCCGTGAAGCAGGCACGGCACCTTGCCCGACGGCGAATGCTTCAGGATCTCGGCCTTGGTGTCGGGCTGGCGCAGGGTGATCAGGATCTCGTCGAAATCGACGCCCGCCATCCTGGCCGCCAGCCAGGGGCGCAGCGACCAACTGGAATAGCGCTTGGTGCCGATGACCAGGGTGATGGGTGCGGGCATGGGACGTCCTTTGCCGAAAGCGTTGGGCCGGACAGCATGATCGCGTCCCCCGCCCGTGCCGGCAAGGCGGTCTTTCCAAGCCTGCCCGTCTGGGCCATTCTTTGGCCGGTTTCCCCATAGGGAGGACGCGAAAGGTGCTGGAGCATGTGGTGGAAGCGGCGGCGGACGCCGTCGATCTGGTCCCGGTGGGCAAGGCGGATTACGACGCCTGGGCGGCGGCGCAGCCGTCCCATGTGCGGGTCTGGGCCCAGGCCAACAACTTCACCGGCGAAGCGGGACAGGTCTGTCCGGTGCCCGGCCTGGACGGGTCGCTGGCCATGGTGCTGGTGGCCGCGCCCGACGCCGACGACCCCTGGGCCTATGCCGCCGTGGCCGGCAAGCTGCCGGCCGGCACCTACCGCATCGCCGCCGCCCTGAACGCGCGCGCGGCAAGCTGGGCGGCGGCGGCGTGGCAGCTTTCCACCTATGCCTTCGGCCGCTACAAGAAGCGGCCGGAAAAGTCCTGGCCCCGGCTGGTGTGGCCCGAGACCGCCGACCGCGGCTGGGCCACCCGGGTGGCCGAGGCCACCTGTCTGGTGCGCGACCTGATCAACACCCCCGCCGCCGACATGGGGCCGGCCGAGCTGGCCGCCGCCGCCGAGGCCCTGGCCGCGCGCCACGGCGCCACCGTGCGGGTGGTGGTGGGCGACGGCCTGCTGGCGGAAAACTATCCGGCCATCCACGCGGTCGGGCGTGCCGCCGCCGCCCATCGCCAGCCCCGCCTGATCGATCTGTCCTGGGGCGACGAGGCGGCGCCGCGCGTCACCCTGGTGGGCAAGGGCGTGTGCTTCGATTCGGGCGGTCTGGACATCAAGACCTCCTCCACCATGAAGCTGATGAAAAAGGACATGGGCGGCGCCGCGCACGTGCTGGGGCTGGCGTCCATGATCATGGACGCCAGGCTGCCGGTGCGGCTGCGCGTCCTGGTGCCGGCGGTGGAGAACGCGGTGTCCGGCGACGCCATGCGGCCGCTCGACGTGCTGGCCACCCGCAAGGGCGCCACCGTCGAGGTGGGCAACACCGATGCCGAGGGCCGGCTGGTGCTGGCCGACGCGCTGTGGGAGGCGTCGCAGGACAAGCCCGCCCTGCTGATCGACATGGCGACCCTGACCGGGGCGGCGCGCACCGCGCTGGGCGTCGAGCTGCCGGCCATGTTCTGCAACGACGACGCCCTGGCCGCCGAGCTGGCCTCCGCCGCCGAGGTGCAGGCCGATCCCCTGTGGCGGCTGCCGCTCTACAAGCCCTATCGCCGCATGCTCGACAGCAAGGTGGCCGATCTCAACAACGTCTCCGACGGTCCCTATGCGGGGGCCATCACCGCCGCCCTGTTCCTTCAGGAATTCGTCGGCGCCGGCATTCCGTGGGTTCATTTCGACATCATGGCGTGGAACCTGTCGTCGCGTCCCGGGCGGCCCGACGGCGGCGAGGCCATGGCCTTGCGCGCACTCTATGCTTTGATTGCGCAACGGTTCGGGAATTAATCATTTATTCAGGACCTGTGCGCTGTTTTCAGGAAATTCCCGGCAACAGCTTCATAGTGTTGTTGCCGGGACGCCTGGGACAGGCTAAAAGATTTCGTCCACGGAATGACCGGACCGGGGGAAATGGGTTTCCAACTCAAGGCAGTTCAGGCGCTGGATCTCTGGCGCGGCGCCATCGTCGAAAGCGTGCGCCGTGACGGCCCCGATCTGTCGGCGCGCCAGATGGCGCTGTTGCTGACCGTCTACCTGACGCCGCCGCCGCACACCGTGCGCGGTCTGGCCCAGACCCTCAACGTGTCCAAGCCGGCCATCACCCGCGCGCTCGACCGCCTGTCGGAACTGGGGCTGATCAAGCGCAAGACCGACGACGCCGACCGCCGTTCGGTGCTGGTCCAGCGCACGGTCAAGGGCTCGGTCTATCTGCGCGAGTTCGGCGACCTGATCGTGGCCGCCGCCACCACCGCCGGGGACGAGGCCGCGTCCTCCTGACCTTTTCCAGGCCGGGTCGTTTTCCAGCCGGCCCATTTCCCTGCCGGCCCATTTCCCGATCGGCCTATTTCCCTACCGGAACATCCACCCGGATGGTGCTGTCGCTGTTGCCGGGAAAGCCGGTCAGCAGCGCGCGGATCAGATAGGGCACCACGGGCGCGATCTCGCGCCGGGTGCCGTCGGCCACCGCGCGGCCCTCGAACACCACCCGGCCGCCGCGCCCAGCCTCGCGGATTTCCACCGCCAGCCAGCGCGGGTAATAGGTGGCGCTGCGGGTTTCCCAATAGGGGAAGGGATCGTACCAGCCGCCGCCATACCAGGACGAGTGCGGCCCCCAGCCCATGCCGGTATAGACCGAACTGGGGGTCTGCCACGTCACCGTGCTGGGGGCGCCCACCCCCCAATGCAGCCGCACCTGGGTGTCGGCCGCCCGGCCCGGCGGCACCGGGTTCCACCCCCGGGCCGCCAGGGCGTCGGCCAATTGGCTGGCGTAATCCTGGAATTCCAGGCTGCCCACCTGATCGCCGTCGGGCACGATGGTGAAGCTGGCCGGGGCCGGGTTCGGCCCCAGGGTGTGGAAGCGGGTGACGTCGGTCTGCACCACCGGCGTGGTGCACGATGCCAGCAGCACGACCAGGGCCACGATCAGCGGACGCATGGCGGCCTCCTCCGTCAGGCGGACGGGAACCACGGTCTGGAGCGCGACGCCCGCAATGTGCATCACGCGCCAAGCCGTGTTTATCAGCCCTTGCCGGGCGCGGGCACCCGCCCGCTTGGCCGCGCCCGCCTCGCCGCGCCCGCACTGGGCGCAGGGGCGTCGCGCCCCGTGTCTCAGGCTCGATGCCCTAAGATGGGCCGGGGCGGGGGCGTTTTCATGGCAGCCAAAAGAAAGGGCGCCACCGATCACTAAACTCGAACGAAATGAGGATTTCGTTCGATTGGAAAAATGAATGCGGCCGTGGTGACATGCGCTCGTCCCGTCACCGCCGGTTGACGCCATGATCGCCGCCCTTGTCCGTCCGCCGCTGTCCGGTTTTGCCGCCGTGCTGCTGTTCGCCGCCACCGCCCACGTGCTGGCGCAATGGGGGCCGGTGGCGGCGCTGGGCCTCAGCCCGCTGATTGTCGGCATCGTGCTGGGGGTGGCGTTCGCCAACGCGCCCGGCATGGCGTTGGACCTGCGCCAGGGCAACACCGCCGAGGTGGCCGCCGCCGTCGCCGGGTGCGAGGCGGACATGGGGTTCGTCGAGGGCAACGTGGACAACCCCGCGCTGGTGGCCGAGCCCATCGCCACCGACCAGATGGTGCTGGTGGTGGGGGCGCACCATCCGTGGGCGGGGGCGGGGCGCCCCGATCTGCCCACCCTGG
>JAFAAW010000137.1 GCA_023426365.1 Pseudomonadota bacterium | reverse complement strand
GTTCCGCCCTTGTTCCCAAGCAAAAAGCCGCGAAACCCAAGGGTTTCTGCGGCTTTCGTTTGGTGAGCCCGCTGGGACTCGAACCCAGGACCCCATGATTAAAAGTCACGTGCTCTACCGACTGAGCTACGGGCTCTCACCGTCAAGCGGGCGCACACCATAGGGAGATGAGGCGCCTAGGTCAACCTTTGGATAAGGCTTATTGGCGAACGTCGGCCGCTACGCGCATGCGCACGATCTTGTCCGGGCGCGAGACGATGCCGTTTTCGCTTCCGGAGCCCTTGGTGATCTTGTCCACGTGCTCCATGCCTTCAATCACCTTGCCCCAGATAGTGTACTTGTAATCCAGGCTGGGGGTGGTGCCGAGCATGATGAAGAACTGGGAATCGGCGCTGTTGGGCGAGCTGGACCGGGCCATGCCGACCACGCCGCGGGTGAAATGCTCGCCCGAAAACTCCGCCGGCAGCTTGACGCCGGAACCGCCCGTCCCGGTGCCGGTGGGGTCGCCGCCCTGAGCCATGAAGCCGGCGATCACGCGATGGAACGGAGTGCCGTCATAGAAGCCCTTGCGCACCAGTTCCTTGATGCGGGCCACGTGCTGCGGCGCCAGGTCCGGGCGCATCTCGATCACCACCCGGCCCCAGGCCAGGTCGAGGTACAAGGTGTTTTCCGGGTCCGCCGCCTTGGCCGGCTGCGCCACAAGGAACAGCGCCGCGGCCATGAAGGCCAGCGACTTCAGAATACGCGCCATCATTGCCGGGTCCTCCCCTTACTCGCTGACGTCGGCCGCGACCTGCATGCGCACGATGCAGTCCGGGTCCTCGACGGCACCATTGCGCAGGCTGCTGCCCTTCTTGATGTTGTCCACCAGGTCCATGCCCTCGACCACCTGGCCCCAGATGGAATACTTGCCATCCAGGTGCGGCGAGGTATCGAACATGATGAAAAACTGGGAGTCGGCGGAATCCGGGCTGGCGGCGCGCGCCATAGAGCAGGTGCCGCGCACGTGGCGCTCGCGGCTGAACTCGCCCTTCAGCTTGTGGCCGGAGCCGCCGGTGCCGGTGCCCTGGGGGCAGCCGGTCTGCGCCATGAAGCCATCGATAACGCGATGGAACTTCAGACCGTCGTAATAGCCCTGGCGCACCAGTTCCTTGATGCGGGCCACATGGTTGGGAGCCAGATCGGGGCGCAGCTCGATCACCACGCGGCCGTCCTTGAGGTCGAGAAACAGGGTATTTTCGCGGTCCACCGCCAGTCTCCTTAGGTGAGGTCCGGGCGCCCTAGCGCCGGCCGAACTTCTCGTCCAACTCGGCGCGCACGCGCGGGCTGACGAAAGAAGAAATGTCGCCGCCCAGGCGGCCGATTTCCTTGACGAAGCGCGACGAGATGAACTGGCAGCGCTCGGACGCCATCAGGAACATGGTTTCGATGTCGGGGCTGAGGCGGGCATTCATGCCCGCCATCTGAAATTCGTATTCGAAATCCGACACCGCGCGCAGGCCGCGGATGATCACATGGGCGCCGCACTGACGGGCGAAATCCACCAGCAGATTGTCGAAGGAGCGGACCTCGATATTGACGCCCTGCACCTTGGCACGTTCGGCCAATTCGTCCTGAACCAGGGCCACGCGTTCCTTGAGCGAGAACAGCGGCCCCTTGCCCGCATTGGCGGCCACCGCGACAATCAGACGGTCAACCACGCGGGCGGCGCGGACGACGATGTCGAGGTGGCCGTTGGTAATAGGGTCGAACGTACCCGGATACAGGCCTATGCGCTCACTCATTCTCCCCTCCGGGGCTGTCTTCGCCGGCGTCCTCGCCGGCATCATCGACGTCATCGGCGTCATCGGCGTCGTCGCCGCCGCCATTGATGTCGCACAGGCGCGCCACCGACACCACACGCTCCCCCTCAGCCGTGCGGAACAGCATGACGCCCTGGGTCTTGCGGCCGCACACGCGGATGTCGTCCACCGGCATGCGGATCAGCTTGCCGCCGTCGGACACCAGCATGATCTCGTCCTCGTGGTTGACCGGGAACGACGCCACCACCGGACCGTTCTTGTCGGTCAGATCGATATTGGCGATGCCCTGGCCGCCACGGCCGGTGATGCGATATTCGTAGGCCGAGGTCCGCTTGCCGTAGCCGTTTTCGGTCACGGTCAGGATGATTTCCTCGTCCGCGCTCATGCGCTCGGCTTCGGGACCGGTCAGCTCGCCGCGCATATAGGCGTCGCGCGTTTCCATGTCGAAGTCCACATGGCGCAGGATGGACATGGAGATGACCTCGTCGCCGTCCATGCGAATGCCGCGCACGCCAGTGGAGTCACGCCCCTTGAACACGCGCACGTCGTTGGCCGGGAAGCGGATGGCCTTGCCCATGCGGGTGGCCAGCAGCACGTCGTCGCTTTCCGAACAGGTGCGCACGGCGATCAGACGCTCGCCCTCGCCCAGCTTCATGGCGATCTTGCCGTTGGCGCGGATATCCACGAAGTCCGAGAGCTGGTTGCGGCGCACGTCGCCCACCGAGGTGGCGAACATGACGTTCAGTTCCGCCCAGGTGGTCTCGTCCTCGGGCATGGGCATGACCGTGGAGATGGTCTCGCCTTCCTCCAGCGGGAGGATATTGACCATGGCCTTGCCCTTGGCCTGGGGCGTGCCCAGGGGCAAGCGGTAGACCTTGAGCTTATAGGCCTTGCCGATGGAGGAGAAGAACAGCATCGGGGTGTGCGTATTGGACACGAACACCTGATTGATGAAGTCCTCTTCCTTCATGGTCATGCCCGAACGACCCTTGCCGCCGCGCTTCTGCGCACGATAGGTCGAGAGCGGCACCCGCTTGATGTAGCCGGTGTTGGTCACCGTCACCACCATGTCCTCGCGGGCGATCAGGTCCTCGATGTCCGCCTCGAATTCGGAATCCTCGATGGTGGTGCGCCGCGGGGTGGCGAACTGGTTGCGAATCTCCAGCAACTCGCCGCGCAGCACTTCCAGCAGCTTGGGGCGCGACGACAGGATTTCCAGGTATTCCTTGATCTGCGCGCCGATCTCGGTCAGCTCGCCGCCGATCTTGTCGCGCTCCAGCCCCGTCAGGCGATGCAGGCGCAGGTCAAGGATGGCCTTGGCCTGGGCCTCGGACAACTGATACTTGCCGTCCACAATGGCGCGTCCCGGCTCGTCGATCAGCCTGATCAGGGGTTCCACGTCCATCGCCGGCCACTGGCGCGCCATCAATTCCTCGCGCGCGGTCTGCGGATCGGGCGCGCGGCGGATCAGCGCGATCACGTCGTCGATATTGGCCACCGCGATGGCAAGACCGGCCAAGACGTGGGCGCGCTCGCGCGCCTTGCCCAGTTCGTAGATGGTGCGGCGGGTGATCACCTCCTCGCGGAAGGCGACGAAGGCCGAGACGATCTCCTTGAGCGGCATCATCTGCGGGCGGCCGCCGTTCAACGCCAGGGCATTGACGCCGAACGAGGTCTGGAGCGGCGTGAACTTGTAGAGCTGCGCCAGCACCACGTCGGCGATGGCGTCGCGCTTGATCTCGACCACCACGCGGACGCCGTCGCGGTCGGATTCGTCACGCAGATCGGCCACGCCCTCGATCTTCTTGTCGCGCACCAGCTCCGCGATCTGCTCGAGCATGCGCGCCTTGTTCACTTGGTACGGCACCTCGGTGATGACGATGGCCTCGCGGTCCTTGCGGATTTCCTCGATGTGGCAGCGGCCGCGCATGACCACCGACCCGCGGCCGGTGGTATAGGCCGAGCGGATTCCGGCCCGGCCGAGGATGATGCCGCCGGTGGGGAAATCGGGGCCGGGCACCAGCTCCATCAACTGTTCCGGCGTGATGTCGGGATGGTCGATATAGGCGCAGCAGGCGTCGATCACCTCGCCCAGATTATGGGGCGGGATGTTGGTGGCCATGCCGACCGCGATGCCGCCGGCGCCGTTGACCAACAGGTTGGGATAGCGCGCCGGCAGCACGCTGGGTTCGACGGTGGAATCGTCGTAGTTGGGCTGGAAATCGACGGTTTCCTTGTCGATGTCCTCGATCAGGAAATGCGCCGACCGGGCCATGCGGGCCTCGGTGTAACGCATGGCCGCCGCCGGATCGCCGTCCATGGAGCCGAAATTGCCCTGGCCGTCGATCAGCGGCAGGCGCATGGAGAAATCCTGCGCCATGCGCACCATAGCGTCATAGATCGCCGCGTCGCCATGGGGATGATACTTACCCATGACGTCGCCGACGATGCGGGCCGACTTGCGGAACGGCTTGTTGTAGTCGTAGCCGCTTTCCTTCATCGCATACAGGATGCGCCGATGCACCGGCTTGAGGCCGTCACGCACATCGGGCAGCGCGCGACTCACGATCACGCTCATGGCGTAATCAAGGTACGAGCGGCGCATTTCCTCTTCGATGGTGACCGGAGAGATGTCGAACTGAGGCGTCGAAGGAGGTGTGGTCAACGAAATCTTCCCGTTGGTCTTTGGAAAAACCAGAATTTGGGGATGGCAGGCCTGCCACGGTGGCGCACGCTACCAGATATCGTGAGTAGCGACAACTGCGAGGGCGGAGACCGCCTCACCGCGCCCCTGCTTTCCTTTCGCGCGCGGGCTTTCCCATAGGCCGCTGCCCCTTTCGCGATCTCCTTCTGACCACCCGGATTCGCCAGAGGAGAACAGGCCCGCGCAGCCGGGCAGCGCTACACTGAGCCTCCTTCAAGCGGGAGGATTGCCGATCATGCGGAGCGCGCTGGTGTTGCTGTGCGCCGGCTTGCTGGCGGGGTGTGCGGGCGAATGGCCGGCGCTGACCGGCAGTGCCAGGGAGACGGGCGATCGCGCCCTGGTCGCCAATGTCCCGTTCTTCCCCCAGGAGGGGTTTCAGTGCGGCCCGGCGGGAATGGCCATGGTGCTGGGCTGGAGCGGCCTGGACATCAAGCCCCAGGCCCTGGACGCGCGGATGAAGGGCGCGTCCGATCCGCGCCGTGTGCTGGCGGACTATGCCAACCATTACGGCCGCCTCGCCTATCCGATCACCGGGACCCAGGCCATGGTGACGGAATTGGCGGCCGGCCATCCGGTCCTGGTCGTGCAGAACCTTGGCGTGGAAAGCCGGCCGCTGTGGAACTGCGTGGTCGCCATCGGGTTCGACCGCGCCGCGAACGAGGTGCTGGCCCATGCCGGGGACCACGCGAACAAGCGCATGAGCCTTCGCCTGTTCGAACGGTTGTGGGCGGATTCCGAGCAATGGGGCCTGGTGGTGCTGAAGCCCGGCGAGTTGCCGGCCGCCGCGCGCCAGGAGGACTACGTCAAGGCCGCCTATGCCCTGCAACGGGCCGGACGCTATTGGGAAGCGGTGCTGGCCTATGACGCCGCGCTCGCCACCTGGTCGTCCGACCCCACGGCGCTGATGGGGCTGGGCGCCAGCCTGTACCTGCTGGGGGACCCGCTTGGCGCGGCCGAGGCATACCGGGCCGCCGCCCTCGCCGCCCCCGACCCCACCCCGGCGCGCGCGGCGCTGGAACAGATCGCCACGGAACTCGGCCGCGCCCAGATGGCGATACCACGCCCGCAGCCCCGGCCGGCCAGCGGCCGGCGCAGGCTGACGCCCTCGGCCGCCGCCATGGACTGACCGGCGCGCCGGGGCGGGCGGCCAGCCGAAGCGCTCTCCCTCTTTATCCGGTCACCGCCCCCCTCCTGCCCCCGATTGATCCTCCACCGGGCTTCGGCTATTGTCCCGTGCTCACGACAATGCAAGGAGCGCCGGGACAATGGCTGGGTCGGTAAACAAGGTTATCCTCGTCGGCAATCTGGGCCGCGACCCGGAGGTGCGCACCTCGCAGGATGGCTCGAAGATCGTCAATCTGAACATCGCCACCTCGGAAACCTGGAAGGATCGCTCGAGCGGCGAGCGCAAGGAGAAGACCGAGTGGCATCGCGTGGTCATCTTCAATCCCAACCTGGCCGACGTGGCCGAACGCTTCCTGCGCAAGGGCAGCTCGGTCTATGTGGAAGGGGCGCTGCAGACCCGCAAATGGACCGATCAGCAGGGCCAGGAGCGCTACACCACCGAGGTGGTGATCGGCCGCTTCAAGGGTGAACTGACCCTGCTGGGCGGCCGCGGCGAAGGTGGCAGCGGCGGCGGCGACGAATACGGCGGCGGCTATGGTGGCGGCGGCGGTGGCGGCTACGGCGGCGGC
>JAFAAW010000022.1 GCA_023426365.1 Pseudomonadota bacterium | reverse complement strand
TCCAGCTCGCGCAGGCGGTTGCGCTGGGCCAGGCGCAGGGCCATGGGGCTGGGGGCGCCCGACCGCGCGGTATAGCCGTCCCAGCGGATCAGGTCGCCGTCGCGGGTGACCAGACGCTGGCCGGCCGACAGGGACGGCCGCAAGGCTTCGGCATCGGCCACCGACGCCACCACGCCCACCTGCGACAGGCGGCGCGCCAAAGCGGGCGGCGCGGTGACGAAGCGGGCCAGCGGCTCGGCCCCCGCCGGCAGGGCGGGCGCGCCGTCGAGCGGCGGCAGCGCCAGCCAGTGCAGGGGCGCGGCGGTGTCGAGCGAGGCGCCAAGGTCGTCGCCCAGGGCGGCGGCCAGGGCCGGTTCGTAGCCGCCGGCCGCGCTGATGGCGTCCAGCACCGGCGGGTGGTCGCCCACCTTGCCTTGGGCCAGCACATTATTAAGGGCGTCGGCCTCGGCCTTGAGGCGCGAGCGGGCGGTGCTGGCCGCCTGGAAGGCGTCGCGGGCGGATTCGCGCGCCGCCATGGCCTGGATGCGCCGCTTGTCCCATTCCTCGGCCTCGGCGCGGCTTTCCTCCAGGTATTCCAGCGCCGATTCCAGATCCATTTCGGCCGCCGTCAGTTCGGCACGGTCCACGCCCTCCTGCTCGGCCTGGGCCTTTTGCCCCTCGACCTGGACCAGCCGTTCCTTGAGACGGTCGCGGCGGGTCTCGGCCTCGGTCAGGCGGCGCAGGGCGGCGGCGCGTTCGGCGTCGGCGGCGGCCACCTCCTCCATCACCCGGGCCAGATCCTTTTCCACGGCCGCCACGCCGGCCGCGGCTTCCTCCACCGCGGCATCGGCCGCCTCGCGCGCGTCGTCCTCGCCCTCGGCCGCCGCGCGAATGGCGGCCTCCTCGGCGGCCAGACGTTCCACCGCGCCTTCGGCGTCGGCGGCGCGGGCATGTTCCTTTTGCAGGTCGCTGGCGGCCTGGGCCAGCCGGGCCTCCAGGTCGCGGCGGATTTCGGCCAGGCGGCCTTCCTCGCCCTCCAACTGCTCGCGCTCGACCAGCAGGCGCTGGAAGGCGCCCTGGACTTCGGCGTCGCGGCGGCGCAGCTCGGGCAGCCCGGCGGCGGTCTCGGCCTGGCGGGTGGCGGCGACGGCGGCCAGTTCGGTGGCTTCCTCGACCCGCAGGTCCGCGTCCTTCATGGCGGCGCGGGCGGCATCGATGGTTGCCAGCGCCTCCAGCCATTGCAGGTACAGAAGCTGGGCCTCGATGGCCTTGATCTGTTCGGAGATGGTGCGGTAGCGCACGGCCTGACGCGCCTGCTTCTGCAGGCTTTTCAGTTGCTCGTCCAGCGTGGCCAGCACGTCGTCGAGGCGTTCCAGGTTGCCTTCGGCGTTCTTGAGGCGCAGCTCGGCCTCGTGCCGGCGGGAATAAAGGCCGGAAATCCCGGCCGCTTCCTCCAGCAGGCCGCGCCGTTCCGACGGCTTGGCGTTGATCAGCGCGCCGACGCGACCCTGACTGACCAGACCCGAGGAGCGCGCGCCGGTCGAAGCGTCGGCGAACAGCAATTGGACGTCGCGGGCGCGCACGTCCTTGCCGTTGATGCGATAGGCCGATCCCTGGCCGCGTTCGATGCGGCGGATGATCTCAAGCTCGTCCACTTCATATTGCGGCGGCGCGGCGCGGTGCGAATTGTCGAGGCACACCCCCACCTCGGCCAGATTGCGGGCAGGGCGGCTGGACGTGCCGCCGAAGATGACGTCGTCCATCTCGCCGCCGCGCATCTGGCGCGCCGACGTCTCGCCCATGACCCAGCGCAGCGCCTCGATCAGGTTCGACTTGCCACATCCGTTGGGGCCGACCACCCCCGTCATGCCCGGCTCGATCAGAAGCTCGGTGGCATCGACGAAGGATTTGAACCCCGACAGACGCAGCTTGGTAAAGGCGATCAAGAGCCGGGCCCCCTCACCCGTCGAACGGCCGGCGCCTTACTTGACGGCGGCCTTCAGCGCCTTTTCGATCTCGTCGGGATTGGCGCCCTGGACCTTGGTGCCGTTGATGATCAGGGTCGGGGTGACGTGGACGCCGTAGAGCGCGTTACCGGCGCGGGCGCGTTCCTGCACGGCGGTGGCCAGATCCTGGCGGCCCAGGCAGGCGTCCACGTCCTCGCCGGTCATGCCGGCCAGACGCACCAGCTTCTTGAGGCCGTCCAGCGGATTGGCCGCGCCCATCCACTTCTCCTGGTTTTCCATGATCAGGCCGAGCACCGGGAAATAGCGCTCGGGACCGGCGCAATGGGCGATCATGGAGGCGCCGATGGACAGATGGGCCGGGCCGGTGGGGAAATCGCGATAGATCAGCTTGGCCTTGCCGGTGTCGATCCAGTCGGCCTTGATCTTGGGCAGCACTTTGGTGTGCAGGTCGGCGCAATGGCCGCAGGTGGTCGAGGCGTATTCGATGATGGTGATGGGGGCGTCGGCCTTGCCCATCACGCGGTCGATGGGGAAGGAATCGGCCTTGTTGTCGGCGGCGCCGGCGGCGCCGGCAGCACACAGCGACACCACCACGGCGATCATGCGGACGACGTTCTTCACCTTGAACCTCCCTGCGGGATGAAAGCGGTGCGGATATTAGGAGGGAGGACGGCGCGAAACAAGGAGAGTCCGGGGCCGCCTCTCAGCCTTTCCTGGCAGCGACGTATTTGCCCAGCCGTTCCAGCACCTCGCGCAGGCGGGGATCGTCCACCTTGGACAGCACGCTGTCCAGGCGGGCGGCCGCTTCGGGGTCGGGTTCGGGGGGCGGCGGGCGCAGTCCCTGGCGCTTGGGCAGCGGACCGTGCCGCATCCTGAGCCGGGCCACCGCGTTCCAGCCGAAATAGCCGTTGATACGCTCGATCACCAGCGGTTCCAGGTGCTGCAATTCGGTGGCGAAGGCGCTGGAGGCCACCTTGATCTCCAGCACGCCGTCGCCGCGTTCCTTCGGCGGGAACTTGATGCGCAGCGGCAGGGTGTGCGACGCCACCGCCGATCCCACGATGGCCGCCCAATCCACCACCAGCGCGCCCGACACGAAACCGTGCCTGCCGAACACCGGCCGGGTGATGCGGTCGGCCGGCACGGCGATGGACACCATGCCCTGGATGCGGCGGTCGTCGTCGCGCGCCTTGGGGTCGTTCTTGCTCATGGCGGAAAAGATACGATTTCCACTATGCTCGCGCCATGCCCGCGTCCGCCCCCTCCCTCCTCTCCGCCCGCCTGCTTTCGTGGTACGACCGTCATGCCCGCGTGCTGCCGTGGCGCGCCCGGCCCGGCGAGACCGCCGATCCCTATCGGGTCTGGCTGTCCGAGGTCATGTTGCAGCAGACCACCGTGCAGGCGGTCGCCCCCTATTTCCTGCGTTTCCTGGACCGCTGGCCCACCGTCGAGGCGCTGGCCCAGGCGCCCGTCGAGGACGTGATGCATGCCTGGGCGGGCCTGGGCTATTACGCGCGGGCGCGCAACCTTCACAAATGCGCCCAGGCGGTGGCGGAACGGCGCGGCGGACGTTTCCCCGACGACGAGGCCGATCTGCGCACCCTGCCGGGGGTGGGCGACTATACCGCCGCCGCCATTGCCGCCATCGCCTTCGGCCGCAAGGCGACCGTGGTGGACGGCAACGTGGAGCGGGTGATGGCGCGGCTGTTCGCCGTGACCGCCCCGCTGCCCGGCGCCAAATCCAGCCTGAAACAATTGGCGGCCACGCTGACCCCCGACGAGCGCTGCGGCGATTACGCCCAGGCGGTGATGGATCTGGGCGCCACCATCTGCACCCCGCGCAACCCGGCATGCGGATTGTGCCCGTGGCGCGACGATTGCGACGGCCGCAAGCAGGGGATCGAGGCGAGCCTGCCGGCTAAGGTGGAAAAGGCCGAACGCCCGACCCGGCACGGCATCGCCTTCTGGACCGTGCGCAAGGACGGCGCGGTGCTGCTGCGCCGCCGCCCGCCGGCCGGCTTGCTGGGCGGCATGATGGAAATCCCCTCGACCCCCTGGCGCGAGGACGGCCTGTGGGCGCTGGACGACGCCCAGCCCGAGGCGCCGCTTTGCGCCCAGTGGCGGCTGCTGCCCGGGGTGGTGCGCCACACCTTCACCCATTTCCACCTGGAACTGCGTCTGGCGGCGGCGCGCACCGGGGCCAACCCGCTGGCGCGCGGCATCTGGTGCCCGCTGGACCGGCTGGGCGACCAGGCGTTGCCCACCGTCATGCGCAAGGTGGTCCGCCACGCCCTGGCCAAGGCTTATTAGGAGCCGACATCATGCGCCTGACCGCCCTTGCCGCCCTTTTCGCCGTGGCGGCCGCCCTGCCGGCTTACGCCCAGCAAAGCAACACCATGGGCGAGCGCCTGTTGATGAACGCGCCCGCCGGCTGGAGCGCGGTCCCCGTCCAGCGCGGCGAGAAGATGGTGGTGTCGCGCCTGTTCCCGCCGGGCGAAAGCGACGCCCAGTGGAGCGAGGCGATCACCGTCCAGATGTATCCGCAATCGGACCAGTCGGCGCGCAGCTTCGTCGAGGGCATCATCGCCTACAGCCGCGACAATTGCGAAGCGGCCGGGCCGGGACCGGTCGCCGAAACCCAGAACAACGGCTATCCGTCGGCCACAGTCACCGTCACCTGCACGCGGGGACGCAACTCGGGCTTAGGCAGTTTCGCGCTGATCCAGGCCATCCGCGGCCGCGACGCCCTGTACGTGGTGCAGCGGCAGTGGCGCGGCCCCGCCTTCAGCAAGGACCAGGCGCCGGCCTTTCCGCCCGACATGCTCACGCGCTGGGGCGAGTTCGCCCGCACCGTGTCGCTGTGCGACGCCCGGAACGGCCGCCACCCCTGCCCCTGAGGGCAATTTGCACAAGGTGAGGCCGGTGGCGGGGTTGGTGTGGCAGAACACCGTGTCCTTGCCCACCTTGCCCATGGTGTTGCCCTTGCCGTCGCTGTGCAGCAGCACCTTGTCCTTGCCGATCCGCCCCACCGTGCCGTTGGCGGTGTCCTGCAACACCACCGTTTCACCGTCCACCTTGCCGATGGTCCGCCCCTGAGCGGGATCGGACAGGATGACGGTGCCCGCGCCCTTGCCCTTTTGGCTATCGGCGGCCATGGCGGGACAGGCGACGGCGCAGGCAAGCAGCACGGCAAGAACGGGACGGGACATGGCGGCATCCTTTGGTCAGCATGCCCCATTGAACCACCATGCGGGCGCCGTTGCCATCATCGCGTGCGGCAGGCGTCCCACATCACCGGCGCCTCGATGATCCACTTGTTGTCGCCGAAGCCGGTCACATAGCACCATGCCTGCGGCGCGGGCTTGGCCGCCGGGCGGGCGGGACGGGGCTGGGCCGCCGGCAGGGTGCGCGCCTGCGCGCCGGCAAAGCTGGGCCGCACCTCGGACAGCGCCAGCCGGCCGTCGCGGTCGCGGTCCAGCGCCTCGAGCAGCAAGGGATCGACGAAATTGGGGAATTCGCGGCGGGTGACCACCCCGTCCTTGTCGACATCATAGGCGTCGAAGCGGGCCAGCAGGGCGCCCGAGGCCGCCCCCAGTTCCGCGATCTCCAGCCGGCCGTCGCCATCGGCATCCAGCATGATGAACAGCATCTCGGCGCCCTTCTCCCGGCCGCGCGCCCGCAACTCCACCAGGGTCACGGCCCGGTCGCCGTCGCGGTCCAGGCCATTGAAGGCGGCCAGCGCCGCCCGCCCCCCTTTGCTGGGCGGCAGATGGGCGAGCGCCGCGGCCGGCACCAAAAGGGCGGCGGCCCCCACCGCCAGAAAGATGGCAACACCCATGGTTTCCTCCTTCGGCTGGTTCCCAACCTATGTGGGACCGTGGCCCGCCCGGACGAGAGGCGCGAAGGGGGAACCCGCCCTCGGATGTCTAATCCCCCTCTAGCGCGCGGCAGGATCGAGGGCGTCACGCCGCATGGCGTTCTGGACCGAGCGCAACTCGTTGCCCGACAGCTTGCCGTCGTGATCGGTGTCGAGCGCCTCGAAGCGCGCGGTGTGGCGGGCCTCCAGCTCCTCGCGGGTGATGCGGCCGTCGCTGTTGGAATCGAGGACACGGAAGCGTTCCGCCCGCCCCGGCCCGCCGCGGCCGCCGGCCAGGAATTCGTCGCGGCTGATGGCGCCGTCGCCGTTGGTGTCCAGCTTGTCGAACGCCTGCTCGGCGCGGGCATGGGCGGCCATGAATTCCTCGCGGCTGATGGCGCCGTCGCGGTCGGTGTCCATGTCCGGGGGCAGGCGTCGCGGCGCCGGCGACCCCGGCGCGGCGCCCTGGGGCGGCCCGCTTTGGGCGAGCGCGGCAATCGGCAGCAGAAGCAGCATGAATAGGGCAGTGATTCGCATGGTCAGGCTCCCTGTCCGCGGCGGTTGCATCAGTGCGACAAAGGCCCGAATACACGCTTTGTTCCCATGGGGTTTGCTCCTATACTCCGCGACATGTCGTCCCCTGCCCCCTCTCCGCCCGCGCCGCCCCGCTTCGTGCTGCCCCATGTGCCCGCCCTGGTCGCCGGGGTGCGCGGGGCCGTGCTGCTGGACACCGATGGCGAGTTTCATCGGCTGCCGCTGGCCGAGGCGGCAACGCGCGCCCGCGAGGTGCCGCCGCTGGTGTGCCACGCCCCGGCGGTGGCCGCGCGCCTGGGGCTGGAGCACCTGTCGGCGCTGGACGTGCTGGAACTGTTCGCCTTTGTCCGCCCGGCACGCTTTTGCCTGCCCACGCCCAAGGGCGTGATGGAGGCGGTCGGCCTGGCCCCGCCCGCCGATGCCGAGGACGAGGCCGAGGGCATGTTCCGCGCCGCCCGCCGCCTGCTGGAGGAACTGGCGGAAACCACCCGCGCCGACACGGCGGCGCGTGCCGCCGATACCCGCTCCATCGCCTGGGCCATGGCGCGGGCGGGGTGGAGCTGGGGCACGGCGGTGCTGGCCGCCTTGGGGATACAGGGCGATGGCGGCCGCAACAACGGCCTGCGCGTGTGGGAACGACTGCCCGAATGGTCGGAACACGCGCCCGAGCCGCCGCCCGGCAACGTTCCGGTCGAGCCGGAGGAAGCGCGCGCCCGGCTGGCCGCCATTCTGGGATCGGGGGCGGAACAGCGCCCCGCCCAGGCCGATTACGCCTCGGCGGTGTCGGCGGCGTTCGTTCCGCGCGACCGCGCGGGCGAGCCGCGCGTGGTGCTGGCCGAGGCCGGCACCGGCACCGGCAAGACCCTGGGCTATATCGCGCCGGCCAGCCTGTGGGCGGAAAAGAACGGCGCCCCGGTCTGGCTCAGCACCCACACCCGCAACCTGCAACGCCAGTTGGACGCCGAACTGGACCGGCTGTTCAGCGACCCGCTGGAAAAGGCGCGCCGGGTGGTGGTCCGCAAGGGGCGCGAGAACTACGCCTGCCTGCTGAATTACGAAGAGCAGATGATGCGCAACCGCCCGCAGGAGGCGGTGGCGACCGGCCTGATGGCGCGCTGGCTGCTGGCGACGCGCGACGGCGACATGATCGGCGGCGACTTTCCCGGCTGGCTGACCGATCTGTTGGGGCGCGCCCGCACGCTGGGGCTGGCCGACCGCCGGGGCGAATGCATCTTCTCGGGCTGCCCGCACTTCAACAAATGCTTCATCGAAAAGGCGGTGCGCCGGGCGCGGCGCGCCGACATCGTGATCGCCAACCACGCGCTGGTGATGGTGCAAGCGGCGCTGGGCGGACTGGACGACGCCAACCAGCCCACCCGGCTGGTGTTCGACGAGGGCCACCACGTCTTCGAGGCGGCGGACGGCGCATTCTCCAGCCAACTCACCGGCTTCGAGACCACCGAGGTGCGGCGCTGGCTGTTGGGACCCGAGGGCGAAGGCGGCCGGTCGCGCGCCCGCGGCCTCAAGCGCCGGGCCGAGGATCTGGCCAATCTGGCCCAGGACGCGCCGGCCGCGCTGGACGCGGCGCTGAACGCCGCCCAGGCGCTGCCCGGGCCGGGCTGGCAGAACCGCATCCTGGACAATACCCCGGGCAATCCCACCGAGGCCTTCCTGTGCCTGGTGCGCCAGCAGGTCTATGCCCGCGCGCCGGGCGGCGAGAACTCGCCCTATAGCCTGGAAACCGATTGCCGCCCGCTGGTCGAGGGGCTGGCCGAGGCGGCGCTGGAACTGGCCGAGGCCATGGGCCGCATCGGCGCGCCCCTGATGCAATTGTCGCGCAGCCTGGAAAAGAAGCTGGACGACGAGGCGGCCGAGTTGGACACCGCCACCCGCGCCCGCATCGAGGGTCTGACGCGCGCCATCGAGCGCCGGGTGATGGTGCCGGTGGCCGGGTGGAAATCCATGCTGGAAGAACTGGTCCACGGCGCCGGCCAGGGCCAGGAAACCGACGGCGCCCGGCAATTCGTGGACTGGTTCAGCGTCGAGCGCATGGACGGTCGCGACGTGGACGTGGGCATGCACCGCCATTGGATCGACCCCACCGTGCCATTCGCCAAGGCGGTGGTGGAACCGGCCCATGGCGTGCTGGTCACCAGCGCCACCCTGCGCGACGGGGCGGGCGGGCCGGATTGGGGCGGCGACGGCGACTGGACCGCCGCCGAGCGCCGCACCGGCATGGTGCATCTGAACGCGCCCGCGCTGCGCGCCGCCGTGCCCTCGCCCTTCGACTATGCCGCCCAGACCCGGGTGCTGGTGGTGGGCGACGTGCGCAAGGACGACATGGATCAGGTGGCCGCCGCCTATCGCGAGCTGTTCCTGGCGGCCGGCGGCGGCGGTTTGGGCCTGTTCACCGCCATCTCGCGCCTGAAGGCCGTCTACAAGCGCATTTGCGGGCCGCTGGACGATGCCGGCCTCGCGCTGCTGGCCCAGCATGTGGACAACCTGGACACCAGCACGCTGGTGGACATCTTCCGCGCCGAGCGGGATTCGTGCCTGCTGGGCACCGATGCGGTGCGCGACGGCGTGGACGTGCCCGGCCAAAGCTTGCGCCTGATCGTGTTCGACCGGGTGCCGTGGCCGCGCCCCGACATCCTGCACAAGGCGCGCAAGGCGGCGTTCGGCGGCAAGGCCTATGACGACATGATCACCCGCCTGCGCCTGAAACAGGCGTTCGGCCGGCTGGTGCGGCGCGGCGGCGACCACGGCGTGTTCGTGCTGCTGGACCCGATGATGCCGAACCGGCTGTTCAGCGCCTTTCCGCCCGGCGTCCAGGTGCGCAAGGTGGGACTGGCCGAAGCGGTGGCCGTGACGCGGGCGTTTCTGGCACCGCCGCAATAGCGCAAAGCCCTGCCCGGCCGCCCGCCCGGCACCCCATCCGGCACCTCATAATGGCTCAGTCCGAGAACCGCGCCCCCGGAAACACCGAGGTGATCCACGGCCGCAATGCCGACACCCGGGCGAACCAGGAACTGTCGCCATAGCTGGCGGTGCCGCTGCCGTTGGAATTGATACCGACCAGAACCCAGCCGCCGTTGTGCACCATCCAGGCCGAACCGCCGCTGTCGCCCGACCCCAGCAGCCCCACCAGCGCGGTGGCCGGCGTGGCGGCGCCGCCATAGGGATTGGCCATGCTGCCGTCTTCCTTGGGCAGGAAGATCCCCAGGTAATTGCCGGCATCGTCATCGTCGTGGGCGGGGCCGACCCATTGGTCCACCACCCCTTGGGCGGCGGCCTTGGCCGAGCCGCGATAAAAGCGGTCCTTCTCGCCGGTGGAACCGATGCCGCGGCTGCCGTAACCGACGAAGGTCAGCAGCTTTCCCGGCTCGTCCCGGCCGCCATACAGAACAGGGGGTTCCCCCAGATCGGACAACGGCGCGGGCAGGCGCAGGATGGCCGCATCGTAGCCGGTCCGGCTGTCCACATCGCCATTCCAGCGGGGATGAACCCAGATGCGGTCCGGGCGGATGACCGCCCCGTCGGCTCCGCGCACCAGATAGGCGCGGGCCGCCGCCGGCCGCTCATAGATATGGGCGGCGGTCAGCACATAGGCGAAACGGGTGTCGTTGCCGATCCAGGTGCCCGAAGCCTCGCCCCAGGTTTCCCCATCGGTGCTGAGCGCCAGCACCGGTCGGAATTGCGGCTCGGCGGCCAGGCGCAGATGGGCGCGAAAGCCGTTGGCCTCGTGCCCCCTGCCGCCGCCTTCCGCAGCCCAGGTGCTGTCAAGGATGGTCACCGCGCCGGCCGGCACGGGGGCAAGCCACGCCATCGCCACCATCATCGTCAGAGCATAGCGCGCCACGCCGCCTGCCTCCCCCCTTGTCGCTAGGGCGTTTCGCATTCCATGCAATAGGGGCTGCGTTCGCGCACCAGCCTGGCGAAATCCTCGGCCGGAACCGGGCGCGAGAAATAGTATCCCTGGGCCTCGTCCACGCCGTGGGCGATGATGAAGTCCAGTTGCTCGCGGGTTTCGATGCCTTCCACGTTGACCCGCGTTCCCAGCGAATGGCCCAGATTGACGATGGCCTTGACCACGGCGGCGTTGTCGGCGTGATGGCCGATATCGGCGACGAACGAGCGGTCGATCTTGAGCTTGTCCACCGGAAAGCGCTTCAGATAGTTCAGGCTGGAATAGCCGGTGCCGAAATCGTCGATGGAGATGACGGCGCCCATGGCGCGCAATTGCTGCAGAACGTCGATGGTTCCCTCGATGTTCTGCATGGCGATGCCTTCGGTGATCTCCAGTTGCAGGTGCCGGGCGGGAAATCCGGTCTGGTCCAGAATGTCCGCCACCATGGAGATCAGGGTCTGGTGATGCTTGAACTGGGCCGGCGACAGGTTGACCGCGATCTTCAGGGGCGGCAGCCCGGCCCGCATCCAGTCGCGCCCCTGCAGACAGGCGCGGTGCAGGATCCAGCGGCCCAGCGGCGCGATCAGGTCGGTCCGCTCGGCGATGGGGATGAATTCGGCCGGGCCGACCCAGCCGCGCGTCGGGTGCTTCCAGCGCAACAGCGCCTCGCAGCCGACGATCTCGCCGGTGCTGACCTCGACCAGGGGCTGGTAGTGCAATTCCAATTGGTCGGTGCCCAGGGCCAGACGCAGGTCGCGCTCGATCACCTTGCGGGCCTGGACCTCGGCGTCCATGGCCGCCACATAGAAGTGGTAGTTGTTCCGCCCCTCGGCCTTCGAGCGGAACATGGCCAGATCGGCGTTCTTGAGCAACTGGTCGGCGTCGTCCGCGTCGTCAGGGAAAAGCGTGATGCCGATGGAGGTGGAGGTCAGCACCTCGTGCTCCTCCAGCCCGAACGGATCGGCGATGGCGCCGATCACCGATTCGGCCACGGCGGTGGCCCCCACCGGGCCGTCCAGATTGGTCAGGATGATGGCGAATTCGTCGCCGCCCAGGCGCGCCACCGTATCGGTCTCGCGCACGCACCGCTGCAGGCGCTTGGCCACCGCCTTGAGCAGCAGGTCGCCGATATGGTGGCCCAGCGTGTCGTTGATGTCCTTGAACTTGTCCAGGTCCAGGAACATCAGCGCCACCCGGTGGCCGTTGCGCTTGGCCTGCAACAGCGCGCTGCGCAGGCGCTCCTGGAACAGCACGCGGTTGGGCAGCGCGGTCAGCGCGTCGTGGTGGGCCAGATGGTGGATGCGGGCGGCGGCCAGCTTGCGTTCGGTGACGTCGCGGCCGACCAGCACCAGACCGCGCCGCGAGCCGTCATCATTGAACAGCGGGATCTTCACCACGTCGAACACCTTGGTGCCGCGATCGAGCGTGGTGACTTCCTTCTCGTAATTGACCGGCCGCCCCTCGCGCCAGGCGCGTTCGTCCGATTCGGCGCTGGCCCGCAGCATGTCGCCCTGCTCGTGCGACAGGCGCGCCAGCTCGAACCCGTTGCGGCCGTGGTAATCGGCGTTCTTGAGGCCGGCGATCTCCAGATAGAACTCGTTGGCGACCAGCCAGCGCCCCTTGTCGTCCTTGAAGCAGACCAGATCGGGCATGGCGTTGATCAGGGTGGTCAGCCATTCCTTCTGCTTGCGCAGTTCCTCCTCGGCCGCCTTGCGCTCGGTGATGTCGTGGGCGATGGCGACGAACAGGCGCTGGCCGCCCAGTTCCATGGCGCTGACCGACAGCTCCAGCGGGAAGGTGGCGCGAATCTTGCGCAAGCCCGTCACCTCGCGCCGCTGGTCCAGAACGGCCTCCAGCGCCAGGGCGCCGTCGGCATCCACCAGTTCGGGGATCAGCGTGGCGATGGACTTGCCGACGATCTGGAACGGGTCGTAGCCGAACATGCGCTCGGCCGCGGGGTTGTAGGTGCCGATGGCGCCATCCTCGCCGAAGGTGATGATGGCGTCGGCGGTGTTGTCCACGATGGCGCGGTTGTGCAGCTCCGACAGGCGGTAGTTTTCCGCCAGCGCCTCCATGGTGCGCGCCTGCTGGCGCAGCAGGGCCTCGCGGTGCGCCATGTTGGTGACGTCGAACACCTGGACCAGACAGGCGCGCCCCCTGCCGGCCGCCACCGGCTTGACCACCACGATCTGGTGCATGGGTTCCGACCGGCCGGGCACCCGCCCCACATGCACCAGCGGAAACAGCTTCTTGTTCAGCGACGACGACAGGATGGCCGACATGCCGCGCACCAGGGCGTCGCTGACCGCGCCGACCACGCGCGACCCCGCCAGTTGCGGGAACACGGCGGCCAGGGTGCTGCCCTGGGCGCTGTCGGCGCCGATGCCCGACGCCTTGGACATCCACTGGTTCCACAGCACGATAGAACCATCGCCGTCGATCAGCACCAGACCGATCTCGCTGGCGTCCGAAAGCGCGCGGAACAGGTCGTCGGGGCGGATGGTAGTCATCGCGTGCCTAGTCGGCCAGTTGGGCCGCGACATAGGACCGCACGGCATCGACGAAATGCCGCGCCGAGGCGATGTCCATGACGAAGGCCAGATAGCCGTGCACGTCCTTTCTCAGCAGCGAGAAATCCACGTGCAGGAACATCACCAGTTCCTCCTGGCTCTCGCCCGTCTTGGTGACGCACCCGCCCAGGATGCCGGCGCCGCGCCCGCGCACATAGATGGGCAGCGAGCCTTGCACCGGGATGTGCAACTGGTTGGCCAGGCTGCCCAGGCAGGCGTTGAGGATGATGTTGCCGACCTCCAGCAGCGCTTCCTGCTCAAGCTCGGTCAATTGCTCGAGCGGCACCTCATCGCCCAGCATGTGGCGCACCAAATCCAGGCTGCGCTTTTCGGGAAAGATCAGCAGGATGTCGCCGTGGAACTCGCCGTCGAAATGCTGGCGCACCGCGACCGAATCGGCCCCTTGGGTTTCATCCTCCAGGCGGGCGGCGGCCTGGGACGGGGTCAGGAAATCCACGAACGGCACCGACAGGTGAACCTCGTCCTCGACCAGTTGCGACAGCGACGCCGCCGCCTGGCCGATGGCGATGTTCAGCATTTCGGTGACCGCATCGCGCTCCGCCTCGCCGATGAAATCGATCATGGAACGGAGCCGTCGAGAAACGCCAGCAGCGCCTCGTCACGCACAGGCTTGGTCAGGAAGCCGACGCCGATCTCCTCGGCCTGATGGCGGACGGGGTCCTGGATGTTGGCGGTCAACAGGGTGATGTGCAGTCCGGGCGCCAGCACGCGCAGGCGGCGGGCGGTTTCCATGCCGCCGATGCCGGGCATGTTGACGTCCAGCACCACCGAATCCGGCGCCCGTTCGGCCACCACGGCCAGCGCATCCTCGCCGCTGGCGGCTTCCAGCACGGTCCAGTCGGGGCGGCCATGTTCAATCACCTTGCGCGTCATCATGCGCGCCACCCGGCTGTCATCGACCAAAAGCACCGTCTTGCCGCTCATCCGCGCTCTCCTGTCGGGGACGTTCGCCTCCCCCGTTCGGTTCACCGGGCCGCGCCTTCGGACCCGAAGCGGAATCTATGCTTGACGGCGCCAAGCATCGCAAGCCTAAAGTCCCTGTAACCACGCTCGGGCGGGAGGTCGTCATGCTTTCTCATCACGCGGCCCTGATTTACGTGATGGTCATGGTTTCGGCGGCCGACCGCAACATGACCGACGCCGAATTGCATACGATCGGTGAAATTGTCAGCTTTCTTCCGATCTTTCGGGATTACGATCCGAGTCTGCTTCCAAATACAACGATCGCCTGTGCCGAACTCTTGGATTCCGAGGACGGCCTGGACCGCGCGCTCGGCGTGATCCGCGCCTCCCTGCCCCCGCGCCTGCGCGAGACGGCCTACGCCCTGGCCTGCGACGTGGCGGCATCGGACGGCGAAGCCCACCAGGAGGTGCTGCGCCTGCTGGAGATGATCCGCCACCGGTTGGACATCGACCGCCTGATCGCGGCGGCCATCGAACGCGGCGCCCGCGCCCGCTTCATCCGCCCGAACGGCCACGCCTAGCTGGCTGTTGCAATTCGCCGCGACCGAGGTTAATTTCCCGGCCTTCGCCACGTGCGAGCACCAAGGTTGCCGGCGTAGCTCAGTTGGTAGAGCAGGGCTTTCGTAAAGCCAAGGTCGGGGGTTCGAGTCCCTCCGCCGGCACCATATAAATCAAAAACTTAGCCAGAGATCAGACAGCCTCCCAAGGGGCTGCGGAATCATAGCGGAAGCACGGCGACCGGGTTCGCGGATCAGCCTCTGGCGGCTTTCTCTGTGGCGCCCGTTTCCCGAACCGCCGGCACCATCCCGCTCGGCACCCGGACCATGAACAGGACGAACACGCCGACCGCAACCGCCATGGCGGCGAGCGCAGCGACGTCCTGATAGGCAAACCAGCGAACCAGTTCCCGTACGGTCATGCTCTGCCCTCCATGGCTGAAGCGGCGATTGGCCTGATTGTAACCTGATGACATGCGCTGATCCAGGAAACGACCATCAGCCGCAGCCCGGAGGCGGGCTGTTGCCGCAGCCGTTCGGGTCGGACGGAGA
>JAFAAW010000132.1 GCA_023426365.1 Pseudomonadota bacterium | reverse complement strand
TCGCCGCCTCGATGGCATCCGTCATTGCCATGGCCGGTGACGTCGTGGTGATGCAAGCCGGGGCGCTGATGATGATCCACGACCCCGGCGCGTGGCTGGACGGCCCGACGCAGGCCAAGGAACTGCGCCGGTCTGCCGACGTGCTGGACAAGATGAAGGCGGGCGCCGTCGCCGCCTACCGGGCCAAGACGGGCCTGCCTGAAGACGAGATCGCTGCCCTGATGGCGGCCGAGACGTGGATGAACGGCGCCGAGGCGGTGGAGAAGGGTTTCGCCGATCTTGTCGGCGGCGAGGTGGATGCCACGGCCTGCGCCGATCTTTCCCGCTTCCCCAAGGCGCCCCGGATGCAGGGCAAGCGGCCCGGCCCTGGCCCTGGCCGCCACGGCACCACCGCCATGGACGCCGCCGCTCTGCTGGAAGCCTGTGCCGAGCGGGGCTATCCCGAACTGGCCGCCGGTCTGATGCGGGCCGGGGCCAGCGCCGAGGCCGTCACGGCCCGCCTCGATGAAGCAGCCGCCATCGCCCAAGCCTGCGACCTGACCAATACCCCCGCCGCCATGCGTGCGGCGCTGGTCGGTGGCGGCATCACCCTGGCCGCCGCCCGCACCGTGATCGCCGAACATCGCGCCGCGGTGGACGAAGCCATCGGTACCGACCCCGTGTACCGCGACGACGGTGGCACGCGACTGGGCCGCACCATGATCGACCACAAGGCGGTGTACGACCGCATCAATCAACGGGGTGGCCGCAATGCGCCGTGATTATTCCTTCAAGCACCCCAGCACGTACACCGATGAGCAATTGATGATCATCGGCTACGCCGCCGCCGCCGGAGTTCCCCACCTCGGGGCAACGCTGGTTGTCCACGGCCACCCCCTGACCGACGCCCGGCAGGTGATCAACTCCTACTTGGAGGGCGTCGCCAGCGAAAACCGCCGCTTCACCGCACAGCAGAAAAAGGAAACCGCATGACTTGGATCAACGAAGGTCGCCACGCTGGCGAATTCATCGTCTCGGAGGGCAATGGCCGGATCTCCCGCGAAGTCATCACCATCACCGGGGGCAATTTCGACGCCGGTACCGTCCTGGGCAAGATCACCGCCTCGGGCAAGTTCACCAACCTGACGCCCGCCGCCAATGACGGCAGCCAGAACGCCGCCGCCATCCTGTTCGACAACGCCCGCGCCGCCGCCGCCGATGTCAAGGGCGTGGTCGTGGCGCGGATGGCCGAGGTCAAGGCCGCCGAACTGGTCTGGCCCGCTGGCATCACCGACGCCCAGAAGGCCGCCGCCCTGGCGTCCCTGGCCGCCGTCAACATCATCGCCCGGACCTGAGGAGGGCCGCACGACATGGCTACCAACATCCTCGACACCTTCAACGGCGACGCCTTCAACATCGTCGCCCTGACCGCCGCCATTCAGGACGTGCCCCACACCCCGAACTTGCTGGGCTCCCTGGGATTGTTCCACGCCGAAGGCATCACCACCACCGACGCCGCCATCGAGGTCGAGGACGGCACCCTGACCGTGATCCCCACCAGCCCGCGCGGTTCCGCCCCGGCGCAGGCCACCGGCACCCGCCGCAAGGTCCGCAAGGTCGAAACCGCGCACATCGCCAAGGAATCGGTGATTTACGCCGATCAGGTCCAAAACGTCCGCGCCTTCGGAACCAGCGCCCCGCAGAACCTCGAAGCCCTGGTCATGGCCCGCGTCAATGGCCCCTTCGGTCTGCGCGCACAGATCGAGCTGACCCACGAATACCACCGCCTCGGCGCCATCGATGGTGTCGTACTGGACGCCGACGGCGTCACCGAGTTGCACGATTGGTACAGCTTCTTCGGTGAGACGCGCCCCGCCACCGTGGACGTGGACTTCGGCGCCTTCACGGCCGACGGCTCCGAATTCGAAACCGAATGCACCGGCTTGGTCCGCGCCATCACCAAGGAACTCGGCGGCCTGGTGCTGACCAACATGCAGCCGGTCGCGCTGTGCGGCGACAACTTCTTCGACAAGGTCTTCGGCAACAAGGAGGTCAAGGCCGCCCGCAAGAACCGCGACACCGGCAAGGATGGCGACGTCTTCGGCGCATCCAAGGCGTTCCAGCGCGTCACCTATGGCGGCATCGCCTGGGCGAACTATCGCGGCACCGACGACGGCAAGGTTGCCGTGCCGACCGATGAGGCCCGCCTGTTCCCGGCTGGTGTGCCCGGCCTGTTCCAGACCCACTTCGCCCCGGCCGACACCTGGGACGCGGTGAACACGCCGGGCCTGCCGATCTACCTGCTGCAGCGCCGCGAGCGGCAGACCGAAAGCGCCCGCGTCTTCGAGGCTCAGTCCAACCCGCTGCATCTCTGCATCAAGCCCAAGGCCCTGCGGCGGCTGCGGATCAAGCCGTAACGATGGCGGCACCCTCCCTCCCGACCAACCGTCACAGCGCCTCAGGCGGCCCCGTGGCGCGTCGGGAGGGAGGGTGAGCCGGGGACTCTGGATAGGGGTGGGACCCGAGGGTGGTGCTTCCGGCCGTGTTGTGTCGCCAGCTAAGGGGTCCGAATTTCGGTTAACGGTTAACCGGTTAACACGGCCATCGGGCCCAGGTGCAAGCAATCCTGCGGGTTCCAGCGTCAACCGGCGTCAACCAAACGTCAACCAGTTAACAAGGAACCGCCATATGCCCGATCCTGCCGAGAACGCCCGCGCCGCCCTGGCCTCGCTCCGCGACAGCATTGCCGAACTAAAGGACGAGCGGGCGCGAGTGTTCGCCGCACCGTTGCCCGAGGCCGAGGCCCTGGCCGCGTTGGACCGCACCATGGCCGCCCAGGTCGCGGTGTGGCGCGAAGATGTCTGCAATATTGCCGCCCTGGCCAAGCACACCACGGACGCGGCCGACTTCCGCTTGGTCCGACGCTACGGCCTGGGCGAAGACCGATCCGACCGTGCCGCCTCGGGCCTGCTGTGGCTGGCCTTCGGCCCGGCGATCCGCAAGACCATCGAGACTGAGCTGAAGGCTTGGTATGCCAGCGCCGGCAAGCCGATGACCGCCCGTGACCGCGCCGCCGCCCTGGACCGGCTGAATAGCCAGATCGCCGAGTTGGAGGGGCGAGAGCGCGAGCTTCTGGACGCCCTGGCCGAAATCGCCTGATAGGAGGCCCGAATGGCCGACGACAAAACGGTATCGCTGCGAGTTGACGGTTCCCAGCCCGAAGACGCCCTCAAGAACATCGAGCGCGCCGCCGAAGGTGCCGCCGAGGCCATGGGCAAGCTGGACACCGAGATCAAGCAGGCCGAGGGTGCCGCTAAGGGCCTTGGCGACGCGGCGAAAGGTGCCGCCGACAAGGTCGGGACGCTGGGCGCCGAGGTCAAGAAGACCGAGGAGAATACCAAGCGGCTGGGCGGCACCAACCGGGATTACAACAGCGCCGTGCGTAACGTCGGCGACAGCATCCAGAACATCACTCGGCTTGAGGCTGCGTGGCGCGCCTCTTTGAACGATACCGGCAATAGCGAGAAGGTCCGAGCGGCGGCCATGACGGCGGTGATGGCCCGGACCATCGGCGGCGCCGCTGACGAAGCGCGGGCCATGGAAATGCTTGGACGCGGCCGCCGCGACGCAGCCGAGGCAATCCGCTTTGTAATCCAGCACGGCGGCGCACTCCCCGGCACGATGCACAACGCCGCCGCCGCGGCAGGTGTTGCCGGCGCCGGCTACCGGAACCTGGGCAACGTTGCCCAACAGGCCGGTTGGCAGATCAGCGACGTTGCGGCCGTGGCCGCCGCCGGCGGCAACGTGATGGCGACGGCCGGGACGCAACTCGGGCAGTTCATGGGCGCCTTTGGCCCCTGGGGTGCAGCCGCCGGCGCCGCCGTGACGGTGGCCGGTGCTCTGGCCGCCGCCATGACCAAGGATGCCGATGCGGCGAAGCGGGCCGAGGAGGCGGTCAAAGCCTACGTCGCCGCCCTGGACGGCGCGACGCCGATCTTCGAGCGGTTCAAGCAGGCTCAGGACAAAGCCGGGGGCAAGGTCGAGCATTGGCGGGAAGAGCGAGACGCGGTTTCCGCCCTGCGCTATCAATTGGACGAACTGCTACTGAAGCGGGAAGAGATGGTGAAGAACACCAACTTTTTCCGCACCAATCTCAGCTTCGCGCCGAGCACAGACGACTTCCGGGACATCGATCTCAAGATTGCCAATCTGCGCTCCACATTGATCCAAGCGCAGAAGACGCCGATCCAGACCCGGGCCATCACCGCAGCGGAAACGGTGTTCACCTCGGACGACTCCCTGCGCGAATTGCAGACCAAGCAGGCCGACCTCAAGGCCGGTATCGATCAGGCCAAGACCGAGGGCAACGCGGCGGCGGTGAAGAGCCTCACCGACGCCTATAGCGCAGTCACCCGCGCCGTGGATACCTACGTCACCGAAGGCCAGCGCGAGGTGTTGATGGCAGAGGCCAAGGCCAAGGCCAAAGCCAGCGCCATGAACAAGACCGAGGCGCAGCATTATTTGGCCCTGCGCAGCGCCGAAATCGGCCTGATGGGCAAGGTGATCGAAATCGGCGAACTGGAGCGCCGGCAGAAGGCAACCAGCATCGAGGCGAATGCCGCCGCCGCGAAATCCTACACCGAGAGCCAGAAGGCGATGTCGGCCGCCGCCATTGGGACGCAGGCCCATCTGGCGCAGAACAGCTTGGATGTGGAACGGCAGGCGCTGGCGCAACGCCGCGCCCTGGGCGAGATCGGCGCCGCCGAGGAATTGGCCCTGGCCATCGCCATCGAGGATCGGAAACGAGCTGTTGCGATGCAGGAGGCGCAGCAGCGGCTTGCGCTTCTTCGCCGCACCGTCGGTATCGAAAATACCGAGATCGCCGCCGCCGAGGATGCCATCACCACGTTGCGGGCCAAACACAGCCTGGAGCGGATCAAGCAAGTCGATGCCGAACTTGCCGCCCGTCAAGCGGCCGCCAAGCAACTGGCGCAGATCGACATCAAGGACAATGCCGACAAGGGCAGGGACGAGGTTGCCGCCCGCGAGGAAAACCTGTCCTTCAACAAAATGATGGGCAATATCGGCGGTGCCGAGGAAATCGCCGAGCTGCGAGCCATCGCCGAAGAGAAGATCAGGATCCGGCGTGAGGAGCTGGAGGCCACTCTCCGGCTTGCCGGCCTGGAGGATGCGGAACGGCGACGGATCAATGCCGAGCTGATCGGGCTGGAACGGCAACGCACCCTGGAAATGTCGAAGATCGACCGACAGGCGACGCAAAGCCGCCTGCAAGAGATCAGGAACTGGACAGAGCCGTTCAAGTCGGCGGTGAACAGCACCGTCACCGGCTTCATCCAGGGCACCCTGACGAAACGCCGCGCCGCCGCCCAGGCCGCCCAAAGCATCGCCGCCAGCTATCTCGGCAAATTCGCCACCATCGCGACAGACGCCTTCAACAAGCATGTGCTGATGGCGCTGTGGGACCGCACCTTCGGCGCCCGGGAGGTGGCAACGACGGTGGCTAAGGAAGGTGCGAAGTCTCGTGCTGTGGCTGTAGGCCAGGCGCAGCAGACGGCAGCGACGCGCGTCGGCTCCACCCAGCGCGCCATTGCCGGAAGCACCGAGGATGCCGGGTTCTTCGCCAGGGTGGGGCGGCAGATCGCTGAATGGCTGGGCATGGAATCGGCAAAAACCGGGGCAACCATCACGGGGGAGGGGGTGCGCACCGGCGTTACGGCCACCGGCGCGGCTGCCCGTGAGGGCGTCGACATGGCGCAGACGACATCGTCGGTCGGGCAGTCCGCCGCCCGAGGCGCCGCCGGAACCTATGCCGATGTCAGCGAGCACGTCCCCTATGGATGGCTGGTTG
>JAFAAW010000119.1 GCA_023426365.1 Pseudomonadota bacterium | reverse complement strand
CGCTTGCGCATGCCGCCGGAAATCTCGGACGGATAGTATTCCTCGAACCCGCGCAGGCCGACCAGGGCCAGCTTCAGCGCCACCAATTCGTCGATCTCGGCCGGCGACAGCCGGGTGTACTGGGCCAGCGGCAGCGCAACGTTCTCGGCCAGGGTCATGGAACTCCACAGCGCGCCGCTCTGGAACAGGATGCCGAAGCGGTGCGACATGCGCGCGCGGGCGTCATCGTCGGCGCCGGCCCAAAAGCTGTCGCCGTCATAGAGCACGTCGCCGGCGGCCGGGCGCACCAATCCGACCATGTGGCGCAGCAGCGTGCTTTTGCCGCAGCCGCTGTCGCCCATGATCACGAACACCCGCCCCGGCGCCACCTCGAAGCTGACGTCGCGCTGCACCAGATAGCTGCCGAACTGCATGGTCAGGTGGCGCACGGCGATCCTTGGGTGGTCCATGTCAAATCCCCAGGACGTTGAGCAGGACGGAAAACACCGCGTCGATGATGATGATGTACAGGATCGAGTTGACCACCGCCGAGGTGGTGGCCTGCCCCACCGCCGCCGCGCTGCGCCCGGCCTCGATGCCGCGCTGGCAGCCGGCGAAGGCCACCACGGCGCCGAACACCGCGCTCTTGACGAAGCCGATGGCGAAATCGGCAAGGCCCACCGCCTCGCGCGTGCGGTCCACATAGGCCTGGCCGCCCAGGTCCAGCATGCCGACGCCGACCAGATAGCCGCCGAACAGTCCGATGAAGCAACCATAGACGTAGAGCAGCGGCATCATCAGCGCCAGCGCCAGCATGCGCGGCAGCACCAGGAACTCCACCGGCGGCACCCCCAGGGTGGCGAGCGCGTCGATCTCCTCGTTGCCCTGCATGGTCCCCAATTGGGCGGCGAAGGCGGCGCCGGTGCGGCCGGCCACCACGATGGCGGTCATCACCGCCGCCATCTCGCGGGTCATGGCCAGCCCGACCAGATCGGCCACGTAGATGGCGGCGCCGAACTGCGCCAGTTGGACCGCGCCGATGAAGGCCAGGATCAGGCCGATCAGCAGACTGATGACCGACACGATCGGCAGCGCCTGGGCGCCGGTCTCCTGGATGGTGCGCACCAGATCCTCGCGGCGGTAGACGGCGCGGCCGCGCACGAACGCCCCCAGCGCGATCACCACCTGCCCGAGAAAGCGGGTGGTGGCCTGTGTGCCATCGACCATGGACAACGCCCATTTGCCGATGCCGGCCAACAGGCTGGTGCCGCCGCCGCCGCGCCCGGTGCCGGTGCGCTCGGGCACCGCCGAGGCCAGGTCCACCAGCCGGCGCACGCCCGGCGGCAGACCCTCCCACGCCACCGGCTGCTTGGCGGCGCCGGCCGCGTCCTTCAGCCGCAGCAGGAAGGCCACCAGCATGCTGTCCCATCCGCCCAGCTCGGCCGCCGACACCTCGACGCCGCTGCCGGGCGGTGCGCCGGCGATGGCGGCCAGCGCCTCGCCGGCGGCGGGGATGCGGGCGGCACGCGTCCAGGTGCCGGCAAGGGCGATGCGCACGCCGCCCCCCTCGCCCCCGGACACCCGGATCGCGGGCGGGGCGGCGGTGGGCAATTGGGAAACGGACGACGATTGTTGCGCCATACCCCAATGTCTGGGGATCAAGGCGTCCCGTCGCAATCCGGGGCGCCGCTTTCGCGCCTGCCGTACACCCGGAGTAGCTTAGCGGCAAGATTCATCGCGCGCGAATGCGCGGGTGCCCCGTTGCCGGGGCGGCGCGCCGGGCCTATTCGGCCTTGGCGCGCGGGGTCAGGGGCGGCAGGGGTGGCAGGGGCGCCGGCTCGGGGCGATGGGGGGCGCGTGCCCGCTCGCGTTCCAGCACGCATAACAGGTAGCGCGCGGCCCGCACCTGGTCGGGGGTGGAGCGGGGATTGCGCAACACCCGGCGGGCTTCGCGCGCCACCTCACGGTCGTCGAGATCGTCATCGCACTCAGACACGCCACCGCCCCGCCGTTCGAACTACATACCAAGGCAATATGCCGCCTCCCATCGCCGGCCGATATCGGGTAAACGCCTGATTTTCCCGTCTTTCCACAGCGCTCGGGCATGCACGGCAAGGCTATCCTGGGGGTTGATATACGTTAGAAAACTGCCCATCCGCCCGTGCTTCGTTTACCAAGCGTTAAAATCAGCGACACGGCGGATCGACACGACATGACCCAGGCCCAGCAGCATCGTTATTGGAAGACCCTGACCGACCTGCTGCACGAGGCGCGCCAGGGCCGTGCGGTGGATTTCCGCCAGGGTCTGGAAATGGCCGAAGCACTGGCCCCCCATTGGCCGTCCTACAGCCGCACGCTGCAATGCATCGCCCAGCGCATGCGCGATCTGGGCGGCGTCGCCGCCTGACGTCTCAGCGCGCGCCGAACACCTCGGCCGCGCGATAGGCCAGGCCGCTGGCGACCGAGACGAACTCGCCGCCGGCACTGACCCGCCCGGAACCGAAGCGGCGGTCGAAGATGGCGCGCACGGCGGGCACCAGCGACGAGCCGCCGGTCATGAACACGCGGTCCACCGTGGCGGCGGCGGTGCCGGTCTGGGCCAGCAGGCGATCGACACAGGTTTCGATGGCCTCCAGTTCCGGGCTGATCCATTCCTCGAACTCGGCGCGGGTGATCTCGCGCTCCATCCGCACCGGGTCGTGGTCGAACACGAAGGTGGTGCGATCGCCCTGGGACAGCGCCACCTTGGCCTGCTCCACCGCGCGGTACAGGTGGTATCCCAGGTTGTATTCGATCAGGTTCAGCAGATCCTCGATGCGCTCGGGGTGGCTGGCGTGGTGCTGGATGTCGCGCAGCATGCGCAAGGTGGACGCGCTGCCGAGAAAGCCGATGTGGTGCCAGCGCGAGAACTTGCCGTAAATCCAGTCGGGAACCGGCAGATCCTTGCGGTTGCTGTGATAGGTGGTGTTCTTGCCGAAGAACTCGGCGATGCCGCGCTCGACGATGCGGCGGTCGAAGGTGTCGCCGGCGATGCCCACGCCGTCGGTGCCGATGATGGCGTCGCGCGGATCGGCCATGCCCCGCCGCCCCGGCCCCAGCCGCACCAGGCAGAAATCGCTGGTGCCGCCGCCGAAATCGGCCACCAGCACGGTTTCGTCATGGTCCAGCGTGCGTTCGTAATAATAGGCGGCGGCGATGGGTTCGTATTCGAACGCCACCTCCTCGACCCCGGCCTGGGCGAAGGCTTCGTTCAGGCGGGCGACGGCGTAATCGTCCGCCTCCTTGCCGTCTTCGGCCACGAAGCGCACCGGGCGGCCCGCCACCACCCGCACCGCGTCCCCCGCGCCCTGGGCCTCGGCCGAGGCGCGCAGCCGCCGCACCACGATGGCGATCAGTTGCTCCAGTGTATAGGGGCGGTTGAAGATGGTGGCGCTGGTGAACAGCCGGCTGGTCAGATGGCTTTTGAACGATTGCAGCAGCCGGCATTCGCCGTCGCCGTTCAGATAGGCGGCGATGCCCGCCTGGCCCACCAGCGGCAGGGGGTGCCCCTGGCCGTCGCGGTGGGCGCGGTCGAACGCCACCATGGACCGCAGGGTGTCGGCGGTGTCGCGCCCGCCCAGGCCGGCATTGTCATGGGCGACGATGCGCGCGGCACCGCCCGCATCCACCACGCCCACGGCGCTGTTGGAGGTGCCGAAATCCATGCCTACGAACATGCGCCTGCCTTTCCACCCTGCCCCGGATCGCCGGGGGTCGTTTGCGGGACCGGGGGTGATGCCAGAGCCGGCGCGGCAAGGCAAGCGGCGTTTCGTCTACCCTTCCAGCCCCAAACGGCGGTGCAGGCGCTCCAATTCGTCCAGGAAGCGCTCCTCGGCCACCCGCATGGGCCAGGGTTCCCACGGCTGGCCGCCATAGCGGCGCACCAGCGGATCGGCGGCCAGCGGGGCAAGGCGGATCTTCAGCGTGCTGCGGATTTCCTCGCGGCTCCAGCCGGCGATGTGCAGCGCCTCGCTGGCGGCGGCGCGGCGGTCGGCGTCCTTGATGGCCTTCTTCCAGGCCGCCGGAATGTCGCCGGGCAGGCCCAGGCGGATATGGATGGCGCGCTGGATGGCGCGGTCCATGCG
>JAFAAW010000003.1 GCA_023426365.1 Pseudomonadota bacterium | reverse complement strand
CGACGCTACGAGCGTCAGTCGCCGGGCGAGATGATCCACATCGACATCAAGAAGCTGGGACGATTCGCCAAGACCGGCCACCGGATCACCGGGCAGCATGCCGGACACGACCGCAGCCGGGGTGCGGATGCTTATGCAGCCCCCCTATGCAAGCGCTTCCAGCGTTTCGACCGACGGCGTGAAGAACGCCGCCCCGGTCACCGGACGGCTGAAATCGAGCAGACGGTCATAATTGCCGTCGGCGTCGCACAGAACCATGCGCTCAAGCATGCGGCGGAACGGCTCGGGGCTGGCGCAATAGACGACGAAGAAGAGACCGTTCTCGGCGCTGCCGCCATAGGGCAGGCTGTGGCGCAGCACTTCCAGCTCCTCGCCGTCCTCCTCGATCACCACGCGGGCGATGTGGGCGGTCGGCGGCTTGACGTCGTCGTCCAGTTCCTCGTCGGTTTCCTTGGTGCGGCCGATGCACTGCTCCTGCTCGGACACCGGCAGGCCCTCCCACCGGGTCAGGTTGTGCACGTAACGCTGGATGCTGACATAGGAGCCGCCGGCGAACGGGCCGCCATCGGCCACCAGCGCCACCTCGGCCCGCTCGTCACCCTGGGGGTTTTCGGTGCCGTCCACGAAGCCGGTCAGATCGCGGCTGTCCAGGTGGCGGTAGCCCATCACCTCTTCAACCACGGTGGCGCCACCGGCCAGCACGCGCAGGAATTCCCGCACGAGCACCATGTTGGCATCGTGGCGCAGCGAATGGACGTGCAGGAACAGATCGGCGGGGGTCGCGGGGGCGACGCGCTCGCCGTCGGCCAGCGGCGCGAACGGCACCAGCCCCGGCGGCTTGGGCAGGCCGGTGACGGCGTCCCACGCCTCGGCGCCGATGCCGAGCGCGCTGACCAGCGCGCCCTCGCCCACACGCTCGGCCACGGCGCGGGTCAGGGCCGGCAGCTTGGCCGCCGCCCGCCGCACGGCCGCAGCACCACCCTGGGCCACCCGCAAGGTGACGAACATGGCATAATTGCCGCCCTGCGCGCAGATCGCCGATTGCGCCACCGTCATCGTCATCCCCCTTCGATTCGTTCATCCCAAACAGGGCGCAAACCATACCCCAAAAGACGGCACGGGTGAACGGACCCGAACGCGGCCGCGCATCTGCCTTGCAATACGGGCGCGGCGGGATTCGCATTTCCGGCTTGGCGTGTACATACGAAAGCGCTAGCGTTTCAGGCTTCCCTCCCGCAAAAGACGGATCACCTCGCGTTGTCGGCCGGCCTATCCCCCCTGCCCCCGCTGCCCACACCCGGGCCGATCGCCGTGCGGCAACGCCGATCGCCGTGGTCGGCCTATCGGGTGGCGGTGATCGTGATCGCCGGGCTGGTGGCCGCCGTGGCCCTGCACCTCAAGCTGACCTACGACAAGGCCATTCGCGACGCCGAAACCTTGGTGAACGCCCTGACGGTGGCGTCGGAACAGCACATCGGCGGCAGTCTGGACGCCATCGATTCGCTGATCGAGGAAGTGGCCGCCACCGTGCGCGAGGGGCGCCAGCACGACCCGCATTTCACCGACCATTTTACCGCGCGGCTGCCGTCCTTTCCCGAACTGCGCTTCATCGGCGTGGTCGGCGCCGACGGCAGGCTTGACCCGCAGACCTGGCCGCCGCAGCCGGGCATGCCGGCCGGGGGCGTGGATGTGTCGGGGCGGCACTACTTCGCCGCCCAGCGCGACGCCACCGGCCCCGCCCGGATGGTGGTGGGCGAACCGGCGGTCGGACGTGCCAGCGGTGAACGCAGCCTGTACCTGTCACGCCCCGTTCGCGACGCCGCCGGCCGCTTTGCCGGCGTGGTGGTGGCGTCGGTCAATCCCGATTTCTACGCCGAGTTCCTGTCCTCCATCCTGTACGACCAGGCGGGATCGTGCGGGCTGATCAGACTGGACGGGCGCATCGTCGCCCGCGCCCCCAACCACCAGGACGAGTTCGGCCGCGACATCGCCGACAGCGACCTGATCCGCCTGTGGGCGCCGCATCACCCCATGGGCGTCGTTCGACTGGTCGCCAGGACGGACGGCAACGACAAGCTGCTGTCCTATCGGGTCATGCCGGAATTCTCGCTGATGGTCACGGCCGGCGTCTCGTACCAGAAGGCCTTGGGCGGCTGGACCCGCATGGCGGTGGTCGAGGTGCTGTTGCTGGTGCTGTTCTCGGCCATGCTGCTGCATTGGACGCGGCGCATCCGCACCCACGACGCCCAGTTGGAGAGTGAACAGCGCCAACTGGAGGAGATGGTGGCCGAACGCACCGAAGCGCTGGAGGCAGCGCGCGCCGTGGCCGAGCGCCGCGCGGTGCGGCTGCACTGGATCAACCAGGAACTCAAGCGCCTGACCCTGGTGGCGTCGCACCATTTGCAGGAGCCGTTGCGGTCGATCGTCAGTTGCGCCCAGATGGTGGCGCGCTCGCTCAGTCCGCCCAATGCCCAGGTCGATGCCGAGGTGGCGGCGCTGAGCCGCGACGGGCTTGACCTTAAATCCCGGCTGGGCGCGTTCGAGGAACGGATCGCCGAGCTGACCCGCGCCGTGCATGTGGACGACGCGGTGGCCGAGCCGCCCGCCCCGCAGCCCTGCGCCCCGCCGCCGGCCCGCATCCACACCGCCCGCGCCGTGGCCGGGGCCATCATCGCCGCGTTGCTGGCCGGCAACGCGCTGCAATTGCGCGGCGATTACGACGCAGCCATGACCGCGTCGGAAAACCTGACCGGGGCGGTGGTCAAATCCATCGCCCACCACCTGCAGGCGTCGCTGCGCCGCATCGACAGCGCGCTCAACGATGTCGCCCTGGCGGTCGAAGACGGGCGCCACCTGGACCCGGACTTCACCACCCGCATGCTGGCCCGCATGGCCACCATGCCCGAGCTGCGCATGATCGGCGTGGCCGATGGCCAGGGCCGCGTGCATGCGCCCGCATGGCCGCCCGACGCGCTGCCGGCGCAGGGCATGGACATCTCGGGCCAGGAGGATTTTCGCGCCCAAGCCGCCCAACCGGCACGCGGCCGGCTGGTCCTGGAACAGCCGCGCCCGGGTGGCGATCATCTGGTTCGCTTCAGCCATGCCATATTGGGGGCACAGGGGCAGTTCAGGGGCATGGCGTTCGCCACCGTCGATCCCGACCTTTATGCCCGCTTCCTCGACACCGTGCTGTTGGACCACGACGGCGGCAGCGCGGTGATCACCCTGTCGGGCCGCATGCTGGCCCGCGCCCCCCTGCACAAGGAAAAATTCGGCCTGGACATCGCCGACAGCGACCTGTTCACCCTATACCTGCCCCAATCCGCGGAAGGCAGCGCCCATCTGCTGTCCAAGACCGACGGCAACGACAAGCTGCTGGGCTACAGCGTCATCGGCGGCTTTCCGCTGGTCGCCACGTCGGGCTATTCCCGGGCCAAGGCGCTGGCGGAATGGAAAGTGATGGCCGGTGCGACCACCGCCATCGCGCTGCTGGCCTCTGCCATCCTGTACCTGTGGGCACACCGGGCCGACAGGCGCGCCCGCAGCCTTGCCCGCCACCGCCAGCAACTGACGGCCCAGGTCGCCGAGCGAACCGCCGGCCTGGCCCTGACCCACCGTGCCGCCGAGCTGCGCCTGGGACGCCTGACCGAGGCCAACGGACACCTGCACGAGCTGGTCGAGTTGATCGCCGCCCAGTTGCAGCAGCCGCTGGACACGCTGGTGGGCCGCATCGCCCGGCTGGAGCACATGGTCAGCGGACATAATGACGAGACCGACCGCTGGCTGTCGTTCATCGCCGCCGGCGGCACCCACCTGCGCGCCCTGCTGCGCGATTATCCGCGCTTCGTCGCCGCCCTGGGCCGCATTCCCGAGCAACAGCTTACCGATGCCACCCAGGTGGCGCAGAGCGCGGCCGACCGCGTGGGCGCCACCTGGGGGGCCGATCGCATCCGCATCCACGTCGCGCCGCTCCCCACCCTGTGGGCGGACCCGGCCATGCTGCGCGAAGTGTTCGAGCAATTGCTGGGCAACGCCGCCGCCCATGCCGGCAACCATTGTCCGATCACCGTGCGCGTGGACGCCCAATCCCTGCCCACCGGCTGGCGGTTCACGGTCTCCGATGACGGCCCGGGCCTGCCGCCGATCAACAGCGATCTGCTGTTCCGCGCGTTCGAGACCGCCCATGGCCGCCATCCGGACTCCACCGGTCTGGGCCTGCCTTTGTGCCGGGTGATGGTACAGAACCATGGCGGGCGCATCTGGGCCAATTCGCACCCCGGCGAGGGCTGCGCCATCCACTTCGTTCTGCCCGCCGCCGCATTGGAAGGGGAAAAGGCATGACCATCGGCCGCCCCACGATCCCCACCGGACACCATCGCTCGTTCCCGCTCCGGCTGGCCGCGCTGGCGGTGGCCGTCAACGTCTTTGCCTGCGCCCTGGCGGGCATGGCGCTGTACACCAGCCACCAGAACCATCGCCGCGCGGCCGAGGTCACGTCGCAGAACCTCGCCCAGGTGCTGGAACACAACATCTCGGCCACCATCGAGCGCATCGACGACGCCCTGTCGGTGATCGCCGAGGAAATGGCCCGCCAGGAACGCAGCGGCCGGCCCGACGAGGCCGCCTTGCACGCCACCATGACCTACCAGTTGACCCGCACCGCCGGCATCGTCGGCCTGCGCACCGCCAACGCGCAAGGTCAGGTGACGCGCGTTCTGGGCGGTGGCGCGCTGCTGTCGCATGTGACCGATCGCGACTATTACCTGCGCCTGCGCGACGACCCGGCCGCCGGGCTGGTGATCTCGCCCCCGGTCTTCGGCCGCATCAGCAACCAGTGGATCGTGGTGCTGGCCCGCCGCCTCGACAAGGCCGACGGCAGCTTCGCCGGCATCGTATTCGCGCCGGTGCCGCTGGACCGCCTCATCCGCAGCTTCGCCATGCTGGACTTGGGCAGCAAGGGGGCGGTGTCGCTGCGCGATTCTGCGGGCGCGGTGATCGCGCGCTATCCCGATACCCTGGCCGACGGGCAAACCGCCATCGGACGCCGCGAGGTCTCGCCCGGCCTGCGCGATGCTTTGAACAACACGCCACAGGGCGCCACCTTCCCCACCGTGGCCGCCCTGGACGGGGTGCGGCGCATCGTGTCCTATCGCAAGGTCACCGATTATCCGCTGTTCATCGCGCTGGGGCTGGCCGAGGAAGATTACCTGGCCGACTGGCGCACGGAACTGGCGCGCACCATCCTTCTACTGGGCCTGTTCGCCGTGCTGAGCGCCATTTCAGCCCACTGGGTGCTGCGCAACTGGCGGGCCAAGGAAGCGGCGCTGGAGCGGGCGTCGCTGGCATCCGCACGGCTGGGGGCGGTTCTGGGCAGCGCCCCCATCGGGCTGGCCATCGTCGATGAGGACCGCCACGTACTCGAGGCGAACCAGGCCCTGGCCGATATTTTCGGGGTGCCCCCCAACACCCTCAAGGGCAACCAGACCAGGGTTCTCTATTCCAACAGCGACGATTTCCACGCGCTGGGCGAGCGCGCCTACCCGCTGATCTGGGCGGGCGAGACCTTTGCCGACACCATCGCCATGCAGCGGCACGACGGCACCACGCTGTGGTGCCGGCTGGTGGGACGCAAGGTGGACGCGGACGCCCCCGAATTGGGCGTGGTGTGGGTGTTCGAGGACATCACCGAGCAATTGCGCGGCGAGGAGGAGATTCGCCGCCTTGCCAGCTACCAGAAAGCCATCTTGGACAATACGCCGCTGGGCATCGCCATCCTGAGCGCCGAGCGGGTGATCATTCAGGCCAACGACGCCTTTTGCGCGATCTACGGCCGCCAGGGCGAACAACTGGCCGGCCAGCCGGCATCCATCCTGTACGCCGACGT
Organism: Pseudomonadota bacterium; assembly: GCA_023426365.1. Taxonomy (GTDB): domain Bacteria; phylum Pseudomonadota; class Alphaproteobacteria; order Rhodospirillales; family Magnetospirillaceae; genus Magnetospirillum. The sequence continues at coordinate 77,741 of JAFAAW010000003.1, read as the reverse complement.
CGCGCAAAGCGAGGACGTGCGCTGCCGCGCCCAGCCGGTGGTGATGGGCGGCGGAACCTTCTGCGACGACGTGCTGATGTGCCGCAACGACGGCACCAGGGTGTGGGTGCGCCAAGTGGCCCGTCTGGTGGACGTCAACCAGCCGGAGCTGGGCGTGGTGTGGGCGGCGCAGGACGTGTCCACGCTCAAGGAACTCAACGAAAGCCTTCTGCGGTCCAATGCGGAACTGGAACGCTTCGCCTATGTGGCGTCGCACGACATGCGCCAGCCGCTGCGCATGATCAGCAGCTATATCGGGCTGATCCAGCGCCGGCTGGGCGACAATGCCGACGAGGAACTGCGCGAGTTCCTGGGCTACGCGGTGGACGGCGCCCAGCGCATGGACCGCATGATCGTCGATCTGCTGGATTATTCCCGTCTGGGGCGGCAATCGTCGCCGCGCCAGGAGGTGGCTCTGGCCGATCCGCTGGACCGCGCGCTCAACAGTCTGGCCGCCGCCATCGCCGAAACCGGCGCCCAGGTGAGCGTGCCCGAGCATTTGCCGACGCTGGTGGGCAGCGCGTCGGAGTTGGAACGGCTGTTCCTCAACCTGATCGGCAACGCGCTCAAGTTCCGCGCCCCCGACCGCGCGCCCCACGTCACCGTGGAGTGCGGCAAAGGCGACGGCGAATGGGTGATTTCCGTGGCCGACAACGGCATCGGCATCGACCCGGCCCAGCACGACCGCCTGTTCACCTTGTTCTCGCGGCTGGTCGCGGCGCATCAGTACGAGGGCACCGGCATCGGTCTGGCCGCCTGCCGCAAGATCGCCGAACACCATGGCGGCCGCATCTGGGTGGAATCGCCGCCCGGCGGCGGCACCATCTTCCGGGTGGCCCTGCCGCGCCAAAGGGGTTGAAGCGCCCGGGTTGCGGCGCGATCGCTTTTAACTTGGCTGGAAATTCCGGTCGGGCGTAATACCTGAGAAGAAAGCGGCGCCCGCGCCGGAGCGACGAAACCGAAGGGTGGCCCCTGCATGCGGCCTTTGACCTCTGATCTGCTGTTGCGCGCCTATGCCATGGGCATCTTTCCCATGGCGCGGTCGCGCGGCGATCAGCGGCTGTACTGGATCGATCCCGACCAGCGCGGCATTCTGCCGCTTGACGGCTTTCACCTGCCCCGGTCGCTGCGAAAGACGCTGCGCCGCCAGGTCTTCGAAATCCGCGTCGATACCGCCTTCGAAGAGGTCATGCAGGGCTGCGCCCAGACCACCGGCGACCGCCCCGACACCTGGATCAATGACGAGATCGTGCGCCTGTTCGTCGAGTTGCACCATCTGGGGCTGGCGCATTCGGTGGAAAGCTGGCGCGACGGCCGCCTGGTCGGGGGGCTGTACGGGCTGGCGCTGGGGTCGGCGTTCTTCGGCGAAAGCATGTTCAGCCGCGAAACCGACGCCTCCAAGGTGGCCCTGGTCGATCTGGTGGCGCGCCTGAAGCGGGCGGGCTATCTGCTGCTGGACACCCAGTTCGTCACCGACCACCTGGGCCGCTTCGGCGCCCTGGAAATTCCCCGCCACCGCTATCTGAAACTGCTGGCGGCGGCGGTGGACGTGCCGGCGGTGTTCCCGCGCGGCCCCGTCCGTTGGGAGGAAGCGCTGGGCGAAAGCGACGTCTGTCCCTGATCGTCGCCCCCGGCCGTCGCCCCCGGCCGGCACCCCGGCCCGGCCGCTTACTTCTCGCAGTCGAGCACCCGGATGTCGTAGACCGGGTGCTCCATGGCCGACAGCGCCGGGCTGGAGGCGAACATCCAGCCGCGGAACAGGCTTTGCGCCGGCTGGTTGGGACGCAGCTCCCAGATGTCGAGAAAGGCGGCGCTTTCCGGATTTTCCTCGGGCCGGCGCTTCTTGCACGACCGCGCGATGATCTCCAGCGTCCCGAAGCGGACCGGACGGCCCACCGGCGCCTCGATGGTCACCACGTGGGCGGTCACCTTGTCCAGTCCCTGCAACACCGCCACGTCCATGGACAGATCGGGCGACGCCTGCGCCGAGGCGGCCAGCGGAGCGAACAGCATGCCCAGCCCAAGCGCCAGGGCCGGCGGGAACGGATGGAAACGGGTCATCGGCATCGGAAAAATCCAGAGTTGGTGGAAACCGTCTTGCCGCCGTCGTTGCAAGTCGCGGTCTGCACGAAATCGTAGCCGCCCGGGCAAGTGGATTCCAGGGCCGCGCGGCAGCTTTGCAGACGCACGGGATTGTCGCAATTGGCGAAATAGATATCGCCCTCTGCCGATTTGAACCGGGTCACCTCGACGCAGCTTGCCAAAAGCAGGCAACCCAGCACCACCATGGCTCTCATTGGCTTCCTCCGTTACCGACTGGCGCGGCGATTGCAAACATTACGAGCAGGACCCACAGGGAGCCAGACCAAGCATGATCGAGTCCATCAACAACCAACGCTTCGCCGCGCTGCCCCCGATCGGTGGGGCGTCGAACGAACCCGGCGCCACCGGTGGCGGGTTCAGCGCCGCCCTGGACGCCGAACGCAAGGCCGAGCAGACCCGCCAGGCCCGCGCCAACGAACTGGACGCCATCAAATCCAAGGGTTTCAGCGCCTGGGTGCGCGACACCCAGATCGAAGCGCTGAAGGAAAAACTGCGCAAGCAGGTCATGGCCGACATGGGCATCGACGAGGATTCTCTCAGCAAGCTGTCCTCCGTCATGCAGGAGATCCTGGAAAAGAAAATCCAGGAGGAGATCGATCGTCGCATGCAGGAACAGACCGCCAAGGACGAGAACGGCCAGGACAAGACCGCTGTGGCCACGGCCCAGCAGACCGGCAAAAACGACCGCGACGGCAAAAATTGCCCGGTCATTCCTGCCGTGTCGTGGCCGGGCGGCGTCTCGGTGTTCTGAGCGAAGGGGGCGGGGGCGGTTGCGGTCGCGTCCCCCTGCCCGTCTTTCCCGGCGCCCCTCCCCTATTGGCCGGTCGTGGGCGACGGCAACATGCCCGGAGGGGGCGGCGAATCGGACGTCGCCAGGAAGATCAGCTCGCCCACCATTTCCTCGATGGATTTGTAGTCCTTGGTCCGGGTGATGGCGCCGCCATCGGCGATGCGCTCGGCCGAGCGGCCCGGCTCCAGCTTGAGGAACTTGCCGCCCAGCAGGCCCTCGGTGGCGATGGTCGCCACGGTGTCCTTGGGCAGGCGGATTTCCGGCACGATGGTCAGGCGCACCACCGCGTTGAAGGTGTCGGGATCAAGGGCATGGCCGGCGACGGTGCCGACCTTGATGCCGTTGATGCGCACGTCCGCCCCCGGGGCCAGCCCGCCGATGCTGGCGAATTGGGCGGTGACCTCGTAGCCGGCGACCTGCTTGAGGTCGGCATGGTTGTAGGCGAACGCCAGGAAGAAGGCGGCCACCGCCAGCACCACAGCGCCCATGATCGTTTCGATCAGATTCCGTCCCATGTTCCCCTCGGCGACCGGTATCCGCACAGGCCGGGGCCTGAGCGGATAGACCGGCCTAGTTGGTGATCGACGGCACCGGCTTGCCGGCAAAACCGCGCTTGGCCTTGGCCTGTTGAATGATCATGTCCACCAGTTCTTCCAGGACCATGGCGTCCTGGGTATAGGCGATTTCCTGGCCGGGCTTGAGCACAGCCTCGTCGCCGCCCGGCTTGAGCTCGATATACTTGGCCCCCAACAGGCCGTCGGTCTGGATGACGGCGGCGGTGTCGACGGTCAGATGGACGTTGGCGGCGATGCGCAGGCTCAGCACGGCGCGAAAATCGGGGGCCAGGTGCTGTTCCACCACCTTGCCCACCGAAACGCCCGACAGGCGCACGTCGGCGCCCGGCATGATGCCGTCGGCACGCCGGAACTGCGCCGTCAGCAGATAGCCGTTGGCGTTGGCCTGCTTGGGGCCGTCTTCCTTGGCATAGACGAGGCCAAGGAAGACCGCGGCCACCAGAATGACGATGGCACCGATGATGGTGTCGCGATAGCCGCCCTTGGTGACCATGGCCGCCCCCGTTTTGGTGCTCAGGGCTGCCACGCCTCGTAATCGCCGGCCGCACGCTCGCGCTTGCCGCCGCGCAGGTCGTGGCCGGGCGGCAGATAGGCGCCGCTGGTGCCGGTGGCGTTGGCCTCGTGCGGCTTCTGCCAGGGCTGGCGCGGCATGTCGGTCAGCGGCTTCTCGGCCGTGTAGTGCAGCCAGGCATGCCACTCGGGCGGGATGGTCGAGGCCTCGACCGGGCCGTTGAACACCACCCAGCGCTTGGTGCGGCCGTTCTTGGCGGCCGAACGCTCGGTGTAATAGCGGTTGCCGTTGGTGTCGGTACCCACCAGGCGGCCCTTGGCCCAGGTGTACATCAGGGTGCCAATGCTGGTCATCTCGTCCCCGGCCTCTTTATTAGAGTGGTGATTGGCGTTCGCAGGGCCGGACTATGGCAAAACCTCGGCCACGCGTCCAGAGGCAGACGGCGATAGCACGCATACGATTAAAACACCTGATTTTTTGAGACTATATAATGTGCCACCTACGCAAGTTGGGGACAAAATCTTGTTGATCCCGTTAATCCCCTGTCATACCCTGCGCATCGCTTGGAGGCGGACCACAACATGTAGTGTGGGCTGGGGTCGAACCGGGGGGAATGGGGATTCCCGGGTTCCGCTGTCGCCACAGGCACGACAGATCGCAGCGAACGAGGGGAACCAATGCGCGTCCAGCGTCATTTCACCAAGGCCGGCGAGTCCGCCTATAGCGGCCTCGAATTCCGCACCGCCTCCAGCGAAATCCGCAATCCCGACGGTTCGGTGGTGTTCTCCGCCGCCGATATCGAAGTCCCCGCGGAATGGTCGCAGGTCGCGTGCGACGTGCTGGCGCAGAAATATTTCCGCAAGGCCGGCGTCCCCGCCCGCCTGAAGCGCGTCGCCGAAAAGGGTGTGCCCGACTGGCTGCAGCGCCACGAGCCGGACGCCCAGGCGCTGGCCGATCTGCCCGAGAATGAGCGCTTCATCGGCGAACAGAGCGCCAAGCAGGTGTTCGACCGCCTGGCCGGCACCTGGACCTATTGGGGCTGGAAAGGCGGCTATTTCGCCTCCGAGGATGACGCCCGCGCGTTCCGCGACGAAATGGCCTTCATGCTGGCTGGCCAGATGGGCGCCCCCAATTCCCCGCAATGGTTCAATACCGGCCTGCACTGGGCCTACGGCATCGACGGTCCCGGCCAGGGCCATTGCTATGTGGACTACAAGACCGGCAAGCTGACCCGCTCGAAGTCGGCCTATGAGCATCCGCAGCCCCACGCCTGCTTCATCCAGTCCATCGACGACGATCTGGTGAACGAAGGCGGCATCATGGATTTGTGGGTGCGCGAGGCGCGCCTGTTCAAGTACGGCTCGGGCACCGGCACCAATTTCTCGCGCCTGCGCGGCGTGGGCGAGCGCCTGTCCGGCGGCGGCAAGTCCTCGGGCCTGATGAGCTTCCTCAAGATCGGCGACCGCGCGGCGGGCGCCATCAAGTCGGGCGGCACCACGCGGCGCGCCGCCAAGATGGTGGTGGTGGACGTGGACCACCCCGACATCGAGGACTTCATCAACTGGAAGGTGGTCGAGGAGCAGAAGGTCGCCGCCCTGGTGGCCGGTTCCAAGCTGGCCAACAAGCATCTGGGCGAGGTGATGGCCGCCTGCAATCAGTGGGACGGCGACGCCCAGTCGGAGGCCCGCTTCGACCCCAAGCAGAACAAGCGCCTGAGGAAGGCCATCCTGGCCGCGCGCGCGGTGATGCTGCCGGAAAACTACATCCAGCGCGTCATCCAGTTCGCCCGCCAGGGCTATGACCGGATCGAGTTCCCGGTGTTCGACACCGACTGGGATTCCGAGGCCTATCTGACCGTCTCCGGCCAGAACTCCAACAACACCGTGCGCGTCACCGACGAGTTCCTGAACGCGGTGATCGAGGACCAAGATTGGGTGCTCAAGCACCGCAATTCGGGCAAGATCAAGAAGACGCTGAAGGCCCGCGCCCTGTGGGAGCATATCGGCGAGGCCGCGTGGGCGTGCGCCGATCCGGGCATCCAATTCGACACCACCATCAACGACTGGCACACCTGCCCGGAATCGGGCCGCATCAACGCGTCCAATCCGTGCTCGGAATACATGTTCCTGGACGACACCGCCTGCAATCTGGCGTCGCTCAACCTCATGTGCTTCCGGGGCAAGGACGGCAGCTTCGACATCGAGGGCTTCCGCCACGCCTGCCGGCTGTGGACCATGGTGCTGGAGATCTCGGTGCTGATGGCCCAGTTCCCCAGCGAGAAGATCGCGCAACTGTCCTATGACTTCCGCACGCTGGGCCTCGGCTACGCCAATGTGGGCGGCCTGCTGATGGCCTCGGGCATTCCCTACGATTCGGACAAGGGCCGCGCGCTGATCGGCGCCATCACCGCGCTGATGACCGGCGAATCCTATGTGACCTCGGCCGAGATGGCGGCCGAACTGGGCGCCTTCCCCGGCTATGCCGCCAACAAGGACGGCATGCTGCGCGTCATCCGCAACCATCGCCGCGCCGCCTATGGCCTGACCTCGGGCTATGAGGGTCTGGCCACCAATCCGGTGCCGCTGGACGCCGAGAACTGCCCCGACGCCGCCCTGGTCGCCGCCGCCCGCCTGTCGTGGGACAACGCGCTGTCCATGGGCGAAAAGAGCGGCTTCCGCAACGCCCAGGCCACCGTGGTGGCGCCCACCGGCACCATCGGCCTGGTGATGGACTGCGACACCACCGGCATCGAACCCGATTTCGCCCTGGTGAAGTTCAAGAAGCTGGCCGGCGGCGGCTATTTCAAGATCATCAACCGCATGGTGCCCGAAGCGCTGCGCACGCTGGGCTATTCGGAAAGCGACATCGCCGAGATCATCCGCTATGCGGTCGGCCATGCCACCCTGCGCCATGCCCCGGGCGTGAACCACGATCGCCTGAAGGCCAAGGGCTTCGACGACGCCACCCTGGAGCGTCTGGAGCGGAGCCTGGAATCGGCCTTCGACATCAAGTTCGTGTTCAACAAGTACACGCTGGGCGAGGATTTCTGCACCTCGACCCTGGGCATCCCGCGCGATCGCCTGGACGACCTGTCCTTCGACATGCTGGCCCATCTGGGGTTCGGCAAGGACGAGATCGAGGCCGCCAACACCTATTGCTGCGGCGCCATGACGCTGGAGGGCGCGCCCTTCCTGCGGGCCGAACATCTGCCGGTGTTCGACTGCGCCAACGCCTGCGGCAAGATCGGCAAGCGCTTCCTGTCGGTGGACAGCCACATCCGCATGATGGCGGCGGCCCAGCCGTTCATCTCGGGCGCCATCTCCAAGACCATCAACATGCCCAATTCAGCCACGGTCGATGACTGCAAGAACGCCTACATGCTGTCGTGGCGCCTGGGCCTCAAGGCCAACGCGCTCTATCGCGACGGCTCCAAGCTGAGCCAGCCGCTGCAGGCCGCGGTGCTGGACGACGCCGGCGAACTGGAGGAAGCCATCGCCGACGCGCCGATCGCGGCGCGGGCCGAAATCGTGGCCGAGCGCATCGTCGAACGCGTCATCGCCCATGCCCGCCGCAAGCTGCCCGACCGGCGCAAGGGCTACACCCAGAAGGCCATGGTCGGCGGCCACAAGGTTTACGTCCGCACCGGCGAGTACGAGGACGGCAAGCTGGGCGAGATCTTCATCGACATGCACAAGGAAGGCGCCGCCTTCCGCGCCATGATGAACAATTTCGCCATCGCGGTGTCCATCGGCCTGCAATACGGCGTGCCGCTCGAGGAATTCGTCGAGGCGTTCACCTTCACCCGCTTCGAGCCGTCGGGCATGGTGGAAGGCAACGACACCATCAAGATGGCCACCTCGATCCTGGACTATATCTTCCGCGAACTGGCCATTTCCTATCTGTCGCGCAACGACCTGGCCCATGTGGAGCCGGCCGACCTGACCCCCGACACCGTGGGCAAGGGCAACGCCCAAAGCCAGACCGGCAACGTCCTGGGCGCGGTGGTGGAACGCGTGGCCTCCAAGGGCTATGTGCGCTCCAAGTTCCTGGTGGTCCAGGGCGGCACCACCGCCACCGCCTCGCTGTCGGCCGACCTGCCGGCCACCACGACCACCCAGGCGGCACCTTCGGTGATGGCGCTGTCGGTGGACGCGGAAACCGCGATCCAGGAGTTCGACGCCCGCGCCGAACAAATCCGCCACGCCCGCATGAAGGGATACGAGGGCGACGCCTGCCCCGAATGCGGCAACTTCACCCTGGTGCGCAACGGCACCTGCCTGAAATGCGACACCTGCGGCGGCACCACCGGCTGCTCGTGAGGCGATGACAAAGGTTTGTATGCCGCGCACCATAGTTTGGCCGGTGCGCGGCATAACCTGGCCCAAACGAAGCAACAGCGTGCCGCAGTCGATTTTTGAGGGACCGTTCTCTCCTCTCTTGGGTCCCTCAATGCAGCGGGCCGGCTCTCAACGGAGCCGGCCCTTAGCTTGTGGTAATCGGGAGACGGTGGACGTGGCTGCTCGATACCTATCGCCACAGCTGTGCTGTCGAGACCAGTGAGTAGTGACCCCTCCGGTTATGGGCAGAGTCCCGTGTGGTTCTGATGCCCGAAGCGGGCGGTGATGGCAAGCAGGGCTGGGGCATGGGGCAGTGACGCAAACAGCGCTTCGTTGAGGCACTCGTCGCGCAGCCTGCCGTTGAAGCTCTTGACGAAGCCGTTCTGCATGGGCTTGCCCGGCGCGATGTAATGCCAGTCCACCTGGTGGTCTTGGCTCCAGCGCAGCATGGCCATGCTGGTGAATTCGGTGCCGTTGTCGCTGACGATCATCAGCGGCTTGCCGCGCCTGGCGAGCAGGCCATCCAGTTCGCGGGCGACACGGGCGCCGGACAGCGAGGTGTCGGCCGCCAGCGCCAGGCATTCGCGGGTGAAGTCGTCCACCACGGTCAGGATGCGGAAGCGCCGCCCGTCGCTGTAGGCATCGGCGACGAAGTCCAGCGACCAGCGCTGGTTCGGCCCCTGCGGGATCGTCATCGGCGCCCGCGTGCCCAGGGCGCGCTTGCGCCCACCCCGGCGACGCACCTGGAGCTTCTCCTCGGCATACAAACGACGCAGCTTCTTCTGGTTAATGGCATGGCCCTCCCGGGCCAACAGGATGTGGAGGCGGCGATAGCCGAAGCGCCGCCGCTGCCGCGACAACTCGCGCAACCGCTCCCGGATCTCGGCATCGTCGGGGCGCTGGGAACGGTAGCGGATCGTCGACCGATCCGCCCCCAGCACAAGGCACGCCCGCCGCTCGCTCACGCCGTGATCGGCACGGACGTGAGCAACGGCAGACCGCAAAGAGGCGGGCGTCACCATTAATGGGATGGTCCGCCCCGTCCACCCAACCGCACACTGGACGTCGGCAATCCAATTCGGGGAGACCGCTCTCATGATCCGCAATAAACCCAAGGGAGCCGTGACCTACGGCATCGACATCGGCAAAAACCTGTTCCACGTCGTCGGCGTGGATGCCGACGGCAGCCCGATCCAGAAGGTGAAGTTCCGCCGCGACACCGTGCTGCAATTCTTCGAACGGGCCGAGCCCGCGACCGTCGGCATGGAGGCCCGTCCTGGCTCGCAATGGCTGGCACGCAAGCTCCAAGAGCGCGGACATAAAGTCCGTATCATCCCGGCCCAGTTCGTGAAGCCCTACGTCAAATCCAACAAGAACGACATGATCGACGCCGCCGCCATCGCCGAGGCGGTGTCGCGGCCGACGATGCGCTTCGTCGAGATCAAGAAGCCCCAGCAGGTCGACCTTCAGGCTCTGCATCGCATCCGCGACCAGATGGTGCGGAGTCGGACCCGGTTGATCTGTCAGATGCGCGCGTTCTGCCTGGAATATGGCGTGACGATGCGACAGGAAGCCGGTGTCTTCAAACTGGACCTTCAGCGGGTTTTGGCCGATGACGGCAACGACCTCACGCCGACCATGCGCCACCTTTTGTGCGACCTTGCCGATGATCTCGCCCATCTGGAAAGGCGCATCGCGGTGATCAGCCGGGAGATCAACGCCATTGCCGCGTGCAACGATGTGGCCAGGCGCCTGACGACGATCCCGGGGATCGGTGCCTTGGGGGCTACGGCCTTGCTCGCCGCTGTCGGCGCCGGTCATCAATTCACCAAGGCCAGGGATCTGGCTGCGTGGTTAGGACTGGTGCCACGCCAGCATTCCACCGGCGGCAAGCAGACATTGCTCGGCATCAGCAAGCGCGGCAATCCCTATATCAGGCGGCTTCTCATCCACGGCGCCCGATCATGCATGCTGCACCTGGACAGATCCCGCGATCAACTGGGGCGCTGGATCGACCAGTTGCAACAGCGCATGCACCCCAACAAGGTGACGGTGGCGCTGGCCGCCAAGATTGCCCGCATCGCCTGGGTGGTGCTGACCAAACCCGGAGCCCTCTACGCACGCCACGATCCCGCCGTGGTGTAGAGGCTCCGACAGACTGCGAGGTCAAGGACGTGATGACGAGGCAGTTGATCGCCGTGCCGTAAGCCCTGCGAAAAAAACGGGCCCTGTGCCCGCACCATTATTTGGGAACGCACGAGCCGATCTCATCATGGCCTGGCTGCAACAGCAGCCCACTCGCGAGAGGCCGGATACATTTACGCAGACTGTTCCCGTCCATTCGCCCAAGACCCTTGCAGGGACGGGGCGGACCATACATTTTTTGAGGCGACATCCTTCAAGATGGCGTTGTCGAGCATGGCCTCGGCCAGCAGCTTCTTCAGCCGGGCGTTTGCTGCTCCGCGCTGCCCTTCGGGTCTCGTCCTCCAGCGCCTTCAGCCGCTTGGCCTCCGACACCTCCAGACCGCCGTACTTGGCCTTCCACTTGTAGAAGATGGCGCTCGAAATCCCGTGCCTGCGGCACACATCCGCCGTCGCATGACCGGCCTCCTGCTCCTTCAGGATGCCGATGATCTGTTCCTCGCTGAACCGGCTGCGCTTCATAGTCCGTCTCCGTAGATGACGGACTCTACCCAAATTTGGAGGAGTTTTCCGGTCTCAGGTCACCTAAACGCCTAGAGCGGCGAGCGCTAAATCTGGCGCACAGCCGCGATCTGCCGCCCCATTGAGCCGGCAGCCAAGCGCGCACCCGGCGAGGGTCAAACATAAAACCAGACCATCCTGCGTCTTGTTTGACGCTCGATGGTCTAGGCGTTGATCTGGCGCTGGGCCTGGGCCTCGGCGGTCTTGCGGGCGATGAATTCGGCGCTGTCGATGGTCTGGGTGCAGTAGGTCCAGTATTCCCGCGCCATGGCCAGCGAGCGGACCAGTGCCTGCGGATCGCTGGCGGCGGCGGAGTCCTCGAAGCGCTTGGCGGTGGCGGCGCTGGTGCCGCCGAACGCTTGCCACGGGCGGCCACCCTGGGCCTTGGCGGGGGGCGACAGCTTGACCGCCACGATCTCGCCCTTGGGGGCGGGCGCCACCTCGGCCGGACGCAGGATTTCCGAGAAGCCCAGTTCCTCCCAACTGCACCAGCGGGCATAGATCCATTCGCACAAGGTGCGCGACCATTCGATGAAGTCGTTGCGGTCGGCGGCCGAGGAAAATTCGATCACATGCCTAGTGTAGTTATAGGAGATCTGCGCCCAGGCCCGGCCGTCCGGGCTTTCGGAGCGGGCGGCATAGCGTTCCAGCACGCGCTGGCGCGACAGGTGCCGGTTGGCCTCGAGCACGCTTTTCACCACCTGGGCCTCCAGGCGGGCGCGCTGGCCGTTGAGGGCGGGGTCGGCGATCTCGAACAGGCGCGCCGACATGGCGCCCTGGTCGTCGCGGGACACGCCGACCAAAGGCTTGCCCAGATGCAGCGCCAGCGCCCCCAGGAAGCCATCGATCACCGCCACCGACCGGGCTTCGGCCAGCACGATGTACAGATAGACGGGGGCCAGGTCCGCCACGTCCCCGGCGACCAGCGCATCGACCACCGCTTCGGGCACCTGGTCGGCGACAGCATAGATGGTGCCGTCGGGAAAACCGAGATAGACGCCATCCACCGTGCCGATGGCGGCATCCACATAGGCGTATTCCACCAGGCGGAAGGGCGCCAGCTCGCGAAAGACCGCGCGATTGGCGGGGTTGGCGGGCTGGCGCGTCTCGCCCTCGGCGGCCTGGGCCGCCAACAGGTCAAGAAAATCCTGCACCGTCGAGGCGGTGTCGATCCGAATCCGGATCACATCGTCGCTGGATACATCCACCGGCATCATCCCCACGGCCCGTTGCGGCCGTCCCGCTTTCTCGCAAAACGCGATCAGCTTAGCAGACAAACCAGACCTCGGCATCGTCTTTCGATCCGAAATCCGCGATGATTGTTGACTCCGCCCGTCCGTCGAGTAGCTTTTCACGGCCCGACTGAAACAAACGGGTCATATAGGGATGGGCGAATGGAGTACTTCCTCCAACAATTGATCAACGGGATCACGCTTGGCGCGATCTACGGACTAATCGCCATCGGCTATACGATGGTTTACGGAATTATCGGCATGATCAATTTCGCCCACGGCGAAATCTACATGCTGGGAGCCTTCATCGCCCTGATCGCCTATCTGGCCGCCACCACCATCGGCGGCGGTTCCGTCGCCCTGGGGCTGCTGATCGCGCTGGCGGCGACCATGGCCTTCACGGCGCTGTGGGGATGGGCGGTGGAGCGCATCGCCTACCGCCCGTTGCGCGGCGCGCCCAAGCTGGCGCCGCTGATCTCGGCCATCGGCATGTCCATCGTTTTGCAGAACTTCGCCCAGATCAGCCAGGGGGCGCGCGTCAAGCCGCTGCCGCCGGTGTTCAAGGGCGGCATCACCCTGATGGAAAGCGAGCATTTCACCGTCCACCTGTCCTATCTGCAGATCGTCATCGTTCTGCTGACGGTGGCGCTGATGGCGGTGTTCACCTGGATCATCACCCGCACGCCGCTGGGCCGCGCCCAGCGCGCCACCGAACAGGACATGAAGATGGCGGCGCTGCTGGGGGTGGACGTGGACCGCGTGATTTCGGCCACCTTCGTCATGGGCGCCGCGCTGGCCTCGGTGGCGGGGCTGATGGTCACGCTCTATTACGGGGTCATCGACTTCTATATCGGCTTCCTGGCCGGCATCAAGGCCTTCACGGCGGCGGTTCTGGGCGGCATCGGCAGCCTGCCGGGCGCCATGCTGGGCGGCCTGCTGATCGGCCTGATCGAGGCGTTCTGGTCGGGCTATTTCTCCATCGAGTACAAGGACGTCGCCGCCTTCTCCATCCTGGTGCTGGTGCTGCTGTTCCGCCCCACCGGCCTGCTGGGCCGGCCGGAAGTGGAGAAGATCTGACATGGCGGCGCGGGCGGCAAGCGGAGGATTGCGCGGCGCGCTGACCGATGCGGCGGCCGGCGGCGTGGTCGCCGCCGCCCTGGCCCTGCCCATGCTGGGCTTCCGGCTGGTGGATTCGGCCCAGGGTTTGACGCTGGGCTTCCGATTCGATCTCGTGCTGTGGGCGGCGCTGGCCGTCACCCTCGGGCGGCTGGGCCTCAACCTGCTGCGGCTGGGCGGACGACTGCCCAGACTGGGACTGGCCGAGCGGCTGGCGGTCCCGCTGGCCGGGGCGCGCCCGTGGGTCGGCTGGCTGCTGATCGGCTTTGCCGTCGCCCTGCCCTTCCTGCCCTTCGCCGACCGCAACCTGGTGGACAAGGCCACCCTGGTGCTGATCTACGTCATGCTGGGATGGGGGCTGAACATCGTGGTCGGCCTGGCCGGCCTGCTGGACCTGGGGTTCGTGGCGTTCTACGCGGTGGGCGCCTATTCCTACGCGCTGCTGTCCACCCAACTGGGCTGGTCGTTCTGGGTGTGCCTGCCGCTGGCCGGGCTGTTCGCCGCCGCCTTCGGCGTGGCGCTGGGCTTTCCGGTGCTGCGCCTGCGCGGCGATTATCTGGCCATCGTCACCCTGGGCTTCGGCGAAATCATCCGCGTGGTGTTGCAGAACTGGCAGGATTTCACCGGCGGCCCCGCCGGCATCAGCGGCATCCCCCGCCCCACCCTGTTCGGCCTGCCCTTCGCCGCCAGCGCCCCCGAGGGGCAAAAGACCTTTGCCCAGTTCTTCGACATCCCGTTTTCGGGCAATCACCGCGTCATCTTCCTGTATTTCGTCATCCTGGCGCTGGCGCTGCTGACCAACCTGTTCACGCTGCGCATCCGCCGCCTGCCCATCGGCCGGGCGTGGGAGGCGCTGCGCGAGGACGAGATCGCCTGCCGCTCGCTGGGCCTGAACCCCACCAACATCAAGCTGTCGGCCTTTGCCACCGGCGCCATGTTCGCCGGCTTCGCAGGCTCCTTCTTCGCCACCCGCCAGGGCTTCATCAGCCCGGAAAGCTTCACCTTCATCGAATCGGCGGTGATCCTGGCCATCGTCGTGCTGGGCGGCATGGGCAGCCAGATCGGCGTGGTGCTGGCGGCGCTGCTGCTGGTCGGGCTGCCGGAATGGTTCCGCGAGTTGCAGCAATACCGCATGCTGGCCTTCGGCGGCGCCATGGTGCTGATCATGCTGTGGCGGCCATCCGGCCTGCTGGCAAGCCGGTCGCCCACCATCAACCTGGGAGGCGGCAAATGAGCGACGCCCGCCTGCCGCTGCTGGAGGTCGAGCATGTCACCATGCGCTTCGGCGGCCTGTTCGCCGTCAACGACCTGTCGTTCACCGCCGCCCAGCGCCAGATCACGGCGGTGATCGGCCCCAACGGCGCCGGCAAGACCACGATGTTCAACTGCATCACCGGTTTTTACAAGCCGCAGGTGGGGCGCATGGCGCTGCACCACGCCGACGGCCCGGTGCTGCTGGAACGGCTGGACGACCACCGCATCGCCGCGCGCGCGCGGGTGGCGCGCACATTCCAGAACATCCGCCTGTTCGCCCGCATGAGCGTGCTGGAAAACCTGATCGTCGCCCAGCACAAGGTGCTGATGCGGGCCAGCGCCTTTTCCCTGGCCGGCCTGTTGGGGCTTGCGCGCTACGCCAATGCCGAGCGGCAGGCGGTGGAGCGCGCCCACTATTGGCTCGACAAGGTGGGCCTGACCAAGCTGGCGGACGAGGAGGCCGGCGCCCTGCCCTACGGCTCGCAGCGCCGGCTGGAAATCGCGCGCGCCATGTGCACCGATCCGCTGTTGCTGTGCCTGGACGAGCCGGCGGCGGGGCTGAACCCGCGCGAGAGCCTGGAACTGAACACCCTGTTGCGCGGCATCCGCGACGAGCACGGCATCGGCCTGTTGCTGATCGAGCATGACATGAGCGTGGTCATGGGCATCTCGGACTGGGTGGTGGTGCTGGATTACGGCAAGAAGATTTCCGAAGGCACGCCGGATCACGTGCGCCGCGACCCCGCCGTCATCCGCGCCTATCTGGGCGAGGAGGAGGACGAGGAATTGCCGCCCGAGGTGGCCGGCGACGTCGAGGAGGAGTCCTGATGCTGGCGGTCGAGAACCTGCATTCCGGCTATGGCCGCATCCAGGCGCTGCACGGCATCGATCTGGCGGTCGGCCAGGGCGAGATCGTCACCCTGATCGGCGCCAACGGCGCCGGCAAGACCACGCTCCTGATGACCATCTGCGGCAAGCCGCGCGCCAGCGCCGGCCGCGTCCTGCTGGACGGCCAGGACATCACCCGGCTGCCCATGCACAAGATCGCGCGGCTGGGCCTTGCCCACAGCCCCGAGGGGCGCCGCATCTTCCCGCGCATGAGCGTGCTGGAGAACCTGCAGATGGGCGCGGTGGTGGCCGACCGCCGCCATTACGACGACGACCTCGAGCGGGTGCTCGGCCTGTTCCCGCGCCTCAGGGAACGCCTGACCCAGCGCGGCGGTACGCTGTCGGGCGGCGAGCAGCAGATGCTGGCCATCGGCCGCGCGCTGATGAGCCGGCCGCGCGTGCTGCTGCTGGACGAGCCGTCGCTGGGGCTGGCGCCCTTGGTGGTGCGCCACATTTTCGAGCTGATCGCCCGGATCAACCGCGAACAGGGCGTCACCGTGTTCCTGGTCGAACAGAACGCCTATCACGCGCTGAAGCTGGCCCATCGCGGCTATGTCATGGTCAACGGCCGCGTCACCCTGTCGGGCACCGGCGCCGAATTGCTGGCCAACAAGGAAATCCGCGCCCATTACCTCGAAGGCGGAGTGGTCGAGGCATGATCGAGAGCCTGCCCGTCTTCATCGGCGTCACCGTGCTGTTCATGGGCGGCTGCGCCTTCATGGCCGGTCAGGCGCTGGCCGCCACCTGGCGCCCGCAATGGCAGGTGTTCCCCTATGCCCTGGGGCTGGCCGCCGCCGCCCGCTTCCTCAGCTTCGCCCTGTTCGGCGGCACCCTGCTGTCCCTGCCCGCCTATGGGCTGGAGGCCGCCGTGCTGATTGCCGTCACGCTGGCCTCCTATCGCCTGACCCGGGCGCGGCGTATAGTGGACCAATATCCCTGGCTGTACCGCCGGGCCGGCCTGTTCGGCTGGTCCCCCATCGGAAACTCGAAACCCGACAATGGCTAAATCCAAGAATACCGCCGTCACCGGCGTCAAGGACCAGTACGAGGTCTTCCCCTATCCGCTGCGCGACCCCGAGGATGACCGCAAGCGCCTGATCACCACGCTGGGCGGCAACCTGGACGGCATCAGCCATTTCGCCTTCGGCGGCCGCCGCGACTTCGCCAAGCCCATGCGCGTGCTGGTGGCGGGCGGCGGCACCGGCGACGCCCTGATCTATCTGGCTCAGCAACTGGCCGATCGCGGCTGCCCGGCCGAGGTGGTCTATGTGGACCTGTCGGCCGCCTCGCGCGCCATCGCCGAGCAGCGCGCCGCCATCCGCAATCTCAACATCACCTTCGTCACCGGCTCGCTGCTCGATGTGGCGACGCTCGCCCCCGGCCCCTACGATTACATCGACTGCTCGGGCGTGCTGCATCACCTGCCCGACCCGGATGCCGGCCTGGCCGCGCTGGCATCGCAACTGGCGCCCGACGGCGCCATGGGCATCATGCTCTACGGCACGCTGGGACGCTCGGGCGTCTATCCCATGCAGGCGCTGCTGCGCACCCTGGCGCCGGCCACCCTGCCTGCCGCCGAGCGGCTGGCCGTCTTCCGCCGGGTGATGGCGTCGCTGCCCAACACCAATCTGCTGCGCTCCAATCCGGTGCTGGGCATCACGCCCAAGACCGACGACAACGAACTGTTCGACATGTTCCTGCATTCGCAGGATCGCAGCTACACCGTCGAGGAAATCGGCCGCTTCGCCGAGGGCGCCGGCCTGCGCGTCACCACGTTCATTCCGCTGGCGCAGTACGACCCGGCCGGGGTGTGCGGCGACCCCGATCTGCTGAAGCGCCTGGACGGCAAGTCCATGCTGGAACGCGCGGCGGCGGCCGAGGCCATGCATTGCCTGTCGCAGAAGCACGTCTTCTACGTGGTGCACCGGGACAACCCGGCCACACCGCCGTCGCCCACCGACAAGGCCGCCATCCCGGTCTGGCACGACGGCTTCACCTTCCCGCACGAAAAGCTGGGCGGCACCTTCCAGTTCGGCAAGAGCCGCGGCCCCATCGTCTGCCAGATCACGGTCACCCCCGCGGTGGCGGCGGTCGCCGGCCGCATCGACGGCAACACCTCGCTGGGCGACATCCAGCGCGCCGCCAAGCTGCCGGACAAGGCCTTCCGCGAGGCGGTGGCCGCTTTGTGGTCGCTCAACGGCGTGCATTTGCTCTTCCTGCGCCGCCCATAACCCCTTCCTTTCGTCCAGGGGGCGAAAACGAGGTGCTGGACCGCGCGCCTTCGGCTGTTAAACTCGCACGGTGGAGGGGCGGTGCCGCGCCCAAAGGTCGATGCTCTGAAAAGGAGAAGGGGATGAAGTTGATAAGCACCCTCGCTGTCGCCGCCCTGGGCGTGGTCATGACCACCGCCGCCGCCCGCGCCGACATCCTGGTCGGTCTGGCCGGCCCGATGACCGGCCCCGAGGCCCAGTTCGGCGAGCAGTTCAAGCGCGGCGCGCTCAAAGCCATCGACGACATCAACGCCAAGGGCGGCGTGCTGGGCCAAAAGCTGCAACTGGCCATCGGCGACGATGCCTGCGACCCCAAGCAGGCCCGGTCGGTGGCCGAGGACCTGTCGGCCAAGAAGGTGGCGGTGGTGATCGGCCACTTCTGCTCGGGTTCGTCGATCCCGGCGTCCGAGGTCTACCAGGAAAACAACATCCCGCAGATTTCGCCCGGCTCCACCAGCCCTAAATACACCGAACGGGGGCTGAACAACGTGTTCCGCGTCTGCGGCCGCGACGACCAGCAAGGCGGCGTCGCCGCCGATTACCTGGCCAGCAAGCAGAAGGGCAAGTCGGTCGCCATCATCCACGACAAGTCAGCTTACGGCAAAGGACTGGCCGACGAGTTCAAGAAGGCGCTGAACGCCAAGGGCGTCAACGAGGTGTTCTATGAGGCCATCACCGCCGGCGAGAAGGACTATTCCGCCCTGGTCACCAAGGTGAAGGCGGCCAAGGTGGATTACCTGTTCCTGGGCGGCTACAAGACCGAGGGCGGCCTGATCGTGCGCCAGATGCGCGACCAGGGCGTCAAGACCACGCTGATGGGCGGCGACGCCCTGCTGGTCGAGGAATATTGGGCGATCACCGGCCCGGCCGGCGAAGGCACCCTGGTGACCTTCAGCCCCGATCCGCGCCTGCTGCCGCAGAACGCCGCCTTGGTGAAGTACTTCCGCGACCAGAAGTACGAGCCGGAAACCTATACCCTCTACAGCTACGCCGCGTTGCAGGCATGGGCGCTGGCCGCCGAAAAGGCCAAGAGCATCGAGGCGGACAAGGTCATGACCACGCTGAGGTCGGGCGACAAGATGGACACCGCCATCGGCGCCGTCGGCTTCGACGCCAAGGGCGACGTGGTCGGCCCGACCTATGTGGTCTATGTGTGGAAGAACGGCAAATACGCCTACGCCGAATAAGCCCGCACAGGGCATGAGCGCCCGCGCCGGGCCGACCATGCCCCTTTCCTGACGGCTCGCGCCATGGCATCCTTTCGCAGTTGCGAAATGCGGAGGATGCCATGGACGAGACCAAGCTGACCGCCGATCTGCCCACCATGAACGTGGAGATCGTCCACCGCGCCGCCCCCGACGGGCGCGGGGAAATGGTCACCATTCAACTGAACGCCACCCCCGATTTCCGCGCCGCCCTGCCGCTGCTTGCCGGCATGGCGCAATTGCCGCTGATGCTGGGGCAAGCCGCCCAGGCGCCACTGTCGCCGCTGGCGCTGTGGACCCAGGCGGCCCAGGCCATGACGGCGCCGTGGCGGGCGCTGGCCCAATCCAACCCGCTGCTGGGCAACCCGTTCGCCGCCAACCCGTTCGTCGCGGGCATGTTGCGGGCCAATCCGTTCCTGGCGCAGTCAACTGATGAAAATTCAGGCACGGCAAAAAAATAGGCAAAACTACCCGCCAAGGCAGTAGCGCAGGGCGGTGGGCTGCTCTATTAATCAGGGTAAGGTAATCAACGGCTGGCTGGGAGGACAGTCGCGGACCGAGGCAAGACCGCCACGGAGGGCACCCCATGGGTCGAGACATTTCGCGCATGCTGCGAGACGCAGGGCCGGACAGCGCACTGCCGCTGATCGGCATTTACGAGATCAGCAAGGTTCTGGGATCGACGCTTGATCTGGAAAAGGCCCTGCACGACGTCCTCAACATCCTGTCCTCCTATCTGCGCATGCGCCACGGCGCCGTGGTCCTGCAACAGCCCGACGGCGGCAAGCTGGAGATCGCCGCCGTCGCCGGCATGTCGCTGAAGCTGGCGCGCGAGGGCGCACTGCACTACCCCATCGAGGCGGCGTCCAAGGTGGTGCAGACCGGCATCCCCATGCTGGTGCCGGACGCGACCGACGAACCCCTGCTGAGCCATTACCTGGAATGCAACGAGGGGCTGGACGGCGAGGCGGTGTCGTTTCTGTGCGTGCCCATCAAGACCACCGGAAAGCCCATGGGGGCGCTGTCGGTGGAACGCAGTTGGGAGGATGGCGCCCGCCACGTCTTCGAGCATGATCTGCGGTTCCTGACCATGGTCGCCACCCTGGTCGGCCAGACGGTCAGCCTGCACCACAAGGTGGCCGCCGACCGCACCCGCCTGATGGAACACAATGCCCGCCTGCAAAAGCAGATGGAGGATATCCGGCCCGCCCTGCCGGTCCAGGGGCTTGAGGACATCGTCGGCAATTCGGCCGCCATGGCGCGGGTGTTCGCCCATGTCCAGCAGGCCGCCCCCACCAAGGCCACCATTCTGCTGCGCGGGGAAAGCGGCACCGGCAAGGAGATGGTGGCGCGCGCCGTGCACGTGCTGTCGCCCCGCGCCCGCAAGCCGTTCGTCAAGGTCAACTGCGCCGCGCTGGCGGAAAGCGTGCTGGAATCCGAATTGTTCGGCCACGAAAAAGGCGCCTTCACCGGCGCCATGGCCGAACGCAAGGGCCGGTTCGAGCTGGCCCATGGCGGCACCCTGTTCCTGGACGAGATCGGCGAAATCTCGGCCGCCTTCCAGGCCAAGCTGCTGCGCGTGTTGCAGGAGGGCGAGTTCGAGCGCGTCGGCGGCGGCCGAACCATCAAGGTGGACGTGCGGCTGGTCGCCGCCACCAACCGCAATCTGGAAGAGGCGGTCACCAAGGGCGAATTCCGCGCCGACCTTTATTACCGCCTGAACGTGGTGCCCATCTTCCTGCCGCCGCTGCGCGAGCGCCAGGGCGACATTCCCTTGCTGGCGATGTACTTCCTCAAGCGCTTCAACGACGAGAACGGCCGCCAGATGACCTTCTCCGAAACCGCGTTGCAGGGGCTTCAGCGCTGCTATTTCCCCGGCAACGTGCGCGAGCTGGAAAATTGCGTCACCCGCTCGGCCACCATGTGCAAGAACGCGGTGATCACCGAGATGGATCTGGCCTGCCGGCGCGACACCTGCCTGTCATCGGTGCTGTGGAACAACACCCGCCCCGCCGTGCCCGCCGCCCCGGCAACGCGGGTGGCGTCGCCTCCGCCGCCATCGTCGCCCGCCCCGTCCCCGGCCGCACCGCCGCCCGGGGCCGAGGCTGCGCCCTCGCCGCTGTCGCCGCCGGCCGGTGTCGTGGACACGGAGCCCCTGTCCGCCGATCTTTCCGAACGCGAACGGCTGGTGCTGGCGATGGAACGCTGCGGCTGGGTGCAGGCCAAGGCGGCGCGCCTGTTGGGCCTGACCCCGCGCCAGATCGGCTACGCCCTCAAAAAGCACGGCATCGAACTGCTGCACCTTTAGGGGACATGCCTGAATTGCATCCGTTGCGGCGCGAGATGCTTGCAAACACCCCTTTGCCCCGCCTATTACCCTGGGACCAGCACGTCCGGGAGAATGCCCCAATGCCCTTCATTCAATGGACCCCGTCCTTCAGTGTCGGCAATGCGGTGCTGGATGCCGATCACCGCAAGCTGATCGACATCCTGAACCAGATTTACGACGCCTGGGTCCAGGGGTCGTCCTCGCTGGAATTGGAACGACTGTTCGATGAACTGATGGACTACACGGACGGGCATTTCTCGCGCGAGGAATCAAAGCTGTCGTCGCGCGACTACGCCGATCTGGACCGGCACCACGCCGCCCACGAACGTCTGCGCGAACTGGTCCACGCCTTCCGCGGCCGCCACCTGGCCGGCCAGCGCGCCGACACCCTGACCGAGGACATGGCCAAGTTCCTGAAATCCTGGCTGCTGGATCATATCCTCGAGGAGGATATGAAATACCGCCACCTGTTCACCGGAAAATAAGGCGCAGGCGGTCGGCCAGCTCGGCCGCCATCCAGGCGCAATGCAGCCGCTGGCCGCAATGGATGAAGCGGTCGCAGGCCAGGGCGCGGTCAACGGCATGGCGCGTCAGCCCCGGATTCGCCGCCGCGTCGGGCAGCGAAAGCTGAACCAGTGGGGACGGGCAATTCTGTGACGGGCGTTCCGTCATGCCGCACCTCGCTTTGTGCGATTTCCCACATCCTATGATCCACGGGGGCCGCTGCAAATCCCTCCAAGGAAGGAGCCGCGGAACATTAACCTGGGTCGATGGAGTGTCCCCTAACAGGGGCCGCCGAACTCGCGCGGGCATCCGCCCAAGGTTTCCCGCCCCTATCCCACTGCCTGCGCGGCTACCCCATGGGCGTGTTTGCCGCCGGCCATGGCGCGGGACAAACTGGCGCAGGTCCCATCCCGGAGCCACGGCAGCACCCATGGCCCATCCCCCTCCGCTTTGCATCGGCCTTCCCGTCCACAATGGGGGAACCTATCTGGGCGCCGCCCTGCACAGCCTGCTGGCGCAGACCTACGGCGATTTCCAGATCATGGTGTCCGACAACGCCTCGACCGACGCCACCCCCGACATCTGCCTGGATTTCGCCCGCCGCGACCGCCGCCTGATCTATACCAGGACGCGGGAAAACATCGGCGCCGGCCCCAATTTCAACCGGGTGTTCGGCCTGTCGCGCTCGCCGCTGTTCAAGTGGATGGCCCACGACGACATGCTGGCGCCCGACGCCCTGAGACAGTGGACGTCCGTCCTGGCCGAACGCCCCGAGGTGGTGCTGGCCCACAGCCGCCTTGCACTGGTGGACGATGCCGGGCGCCCGCTGGCGGTCACGCGCGATGGCCGCGTGATGGACCATCGCGGCCGCCCCTTCCATCGCCTGGAACCGCCCCACCTGGCCGAGGGCGACCGCCCGTCACACCGCTATGGCGAGGCATTGCGTCACATGAATTGGTGCACCGCCATTTTCGGGGTGATCCGCGCCGACGCGCTGGCGCGCACCCACCTGCACGGCAGCTATTACGAGGCTGACCGGGTCCTGCTGGCGGAGTTGGCGCTGCTGGGGCGGTTCGTCCAGTTGGACGCGCCCCTGACCATCAAGCGGTGCCATTCGGGCGTCAGCGTGCTCAAGCCCTATCGCGAACAGGCGCGCATGATCAACCCACGGGTCATCCCCGGCCCCAAGGGAGTGCGCCTGCGCCTGGGCTATCTGCGCACGCTGACCGTGGGGCGGATCGGCCTGCTGGAACGACTTGCCTGTGCCGCCGTGGTGCTGCGGGTGTCGCTGCGCAACCGCCTGAGCCTGCGCCTGCTGACCTGGACGCGTCAGCGCGCCGGCCAGCCGCTGCCGCCGCCGGCCGGTCAGGCCGGCACGTCGCGCCGTGACGCCAGATGATGACGCCAGGGGATATGGCCGTCGGGGATCATTGATCCATGCGGCCGCCATCCCCATTGCTTTGAGCCATGAACCTGAACGGCGAACACCGGATAGCGGCGACACGGGAGCGGGTGTGGCGGGCCATGCGCGACACCGACACCCTGCGCCAGTGCATCCCCGGCTGCGAGGATGTCCAGTCAGTGGACAAAAGCCACTTCAACGGCCGCCTGATGACCCGCATGGGGGCCGTCAGCACGGTGTTCAGCGGCCAGGTCCTGGTGTCCGACGAACGCTTTCCCAAGCAATGGCGCGTGGCCGGCCATGCGGAAAGCCCGTCCGCCGGCTGGGCCGACGGTACCGCCGATATCGGCCTGGCCGAAGTGCCCGGCGGCACGGTGGTCAGCTACCGCCTGAACCTGCAACCCGGCGGGCGGCTGGCCGCCATGGGGGATCGGCTGCTGCGCGGCGTCGCCATGCGCATGGCCAACGATTTCTTCACCCGACTGACGGAGCGCCTGATGCCGGAACCACCCGATCGGCCACCCGCCAACGATCCCGTGGACCGCAGCGATGCGGCCGCAACGCCGCCCCGCCGGGTTGTTCTGCCGCTGACGCCCACACCGCCCGCGGCCCCCGCCGCATCGGCGTCGCGCTCGGGTTCCAGTACCGGGGCGGCCCCGGCACCGCCGCAATCGCGCGCCCAGCGCATCATCATCACCGTGGGCTGGGTGTTCTGCGCTTTCATTCTGCTGGCTTTGGGCTACGCCATGGTGCCGCACTGAACCAGCCCAGCGCAGCCAGCAGCAGCACCGTGGGAATGGCCAGGGCGACGGCGAAGGCGTCGGGCGGCCAGCCCGCCTCGCTTTTGGGCCACAGGCCGATCACCGCCCCCAAGCCCCATTGCAGCGCAAAGGCGGTCAGGAACATGGTCAGGTTGATGCTGGTGGTGGCGCGGCCGGCCAAATGGGGCGGATAAAGCTGGGCGACGACGGCATACATCAGCGACGACGACGCGCCGAAAAAGCCGAAAGCGGCGCACAGCACCATGGGGCTGCCGCGCCAGCCCAGCGCCATGGCCGCCAGCGTCAGCCAGAACAGCGCCATGCCGACGCCGCCGACGACGGCCACCGGCACGCCATGACGGCCCAGGCGCTCGGCGATCACCCCCATCAGCAGGAAGCCCGCCGCCATGGCGGCCGCCATCACCGTCAGCCCGGCCGCCACCCCATCGGCGGCCAGCCCGGCCACGTCGCGCAGCCACGGCCCCGCCCATAATCCTTGGATGGCCAGAAAGCCGCCCATGGCCAGGGCGCCCACCGGCATCACCCGCAAGAATCGGCGATCGCGGAAGATGGCGCCGATCTCGCGCAATTGCCGGGCCAGCCCTTCGCCCTGCCCGCCCGCGGGCTCGCGGTCCGGCACCACCAGATAGAGCAGCGCCGCCACCGCCAGCACGATGGCCGCCAGCCCGGCATAGATGCCGCGCCAGTCGGTGAAGGCCAGCGCCGCCTGGACCGGCGCCGTGGCGGCGACCGCCCCCAGCCCGCCGGCCGACAGGATGATGCCGTTCATCAGCGGCAGGCGCGCCGCCGGATACCATTGCACATTGGCCTTGAGCGCCGCCATCAGGCACGCCGACACCCCCAGCCCGACCAGGGCGCGCCCCAGGATCAGGGTGCCCGCCGCCTCGGCCACGGCAAAGGCGGCCGAACCGGCGGCGGCGAACAGCAGCAGCACCGCCTCGACCCGGCGCGGGCCAAAGCGGTCCAGCAGCACGCCCAGCGGCAGTTGGAACGCCCCGAAGGTCAGGAAGTACATGGCCGTCATCAGCCCCAGATCGCCGGCGTCCAGATGGACGGCGCGGCTGATGTGGGGGGCCAGCACGGCATTGACCGTGCGGAACAGGAACGACAGGAAATAGCCGGCGGCAAAGGGCGCCAGCACGCGCACGGCCAGGGCCGTGGCCGTCAGATGCGGCCGCGTGCGAACATCCATGTTTCCCCCAAAATGGTCTTCTTGTACTTGGGGGAAACCCTATCACAGGCCGGTGGGGTTTACACCCGCACCAGATGGACCGTGGTCACCGGCTTGTGGCCCAGCATTTCCTTGAGCGTGCGGCGCACGGCGCGGCGCACGGCCTCTTGCGCCACGCCGTCATCCAGGCGCGCCGACAGCGGCAGATCCTCGAACGCGTCGCGCGCCGCCTCGACCACGGTATCGTGCTCCTCGGCGAAATGATCGGCGTCCAGCAGGCCCAGCGCGGTCACCTGCGGGTCGGTCACCAGCTTGCCCTTGCGGTCAACCACCACCGTGCACACGGCCGAGCCGTTGAACACCATGCGGCGGCGATCGCGCAGGATCTCCGAATCCAGCCGGATCAGGCGCGGGCCGTCCTGGGCCAGCCGCCCGGTGGGCACGTGGTCCACCACCTCGGGACCTTCGGGGAACAGCCGCACCATGGCGCCGTCCTCGATGGTGATGGTCTTTTCGATGCCCAGGTCCCGGGCCAGCGCGCAATGCTCGCGCACATGGCGGGCCTCGCCGTGGACCGGCACCACCATCTGGGGCCGGGTCAGCTCCAGCAAGGTCTCCAGTTCCTCGCGCGCGGGGTGGCCGGACACGTGAATGAATTCGTCGCGGTCGGTGATCACCTCGCAGCCCAGCCGCACCAGCGCGTTCTGGACGCGGAAGATCGATTTCTCGTTGCCGGGAATGACGCGCGACGAGAACAGCACGGTGTCGCCCTTGCCCAGCTTGACGAAGGGATGGTCGTTCGCCGCGATGCGGGCCAGGGCCGCGCGCGGCTCACCCTGGCTGCCGGTGCAGATATAGACGATCTTGTCGGCCGGCACGTGCTGCGCTTCCTGTTCGCTTAGGAACGGCGCCACGCCCTTGAGGTAGCCCAACTCGCGCGCCGCCTTTTCGATGCGCCACAGCGAGCGGCCGACCAGCGCCACCGAGCGCCCATGGGCCTCGGCCGCCAGCGCGATGCTTTCCACGCGCGCCACGTTGGTGGCGAAGCAGCCGATTGCGATGCGCCCCTGAAAGCGGCCCAGCAATTCGAACAGGTTGGCCCGCACTTCGGCTTCCGAGCCGGAATGCCCGCGGGTGAACACGTTCGTGGAATCGCCCACCACCGCCAGCACGCCCTCCTTGCCGATGCGGCGCAGCGCGTCCAGGTCGGCGGGGCCGGAAATCAGCGGATCGGGGTCCAGCTTCCAGTCGCCGGTATGGACCACTGTGCCGGCCGGCGTGCGGATGGCCAGCGTGGTCGGCTCGGGGATGGAGTGGGTCATGGCCACCATCTCGACATCGAACGGACCGACATCGAAGCGCGAGCCGGGCGCCATCACATGCACCGGCACGGTGTTGTGCAGCCCGACCTCGTGCAGCTTGCCCTTCAACAGGGCGGCGGCGAACGGGGTCGCATAGACCGGGCAGCGCAGGCGCGGCCACAGGTAATGCACGGCGCCCAGATGGTCCTCGTGGGCGTGGGTCAGCACCAGGCCGACCAGATCGTCGGCGCGTTCCTCGATCCAGGCGGGATCGGGCATCACCACGTCGATCATGGGCATGGAATCATCGCCGAAGGTGACGCCCAGGTCGACCATCAGCCATTTGCCGCCGAACCCGTACAGGTTCATGTTCATGCCGATCTCGCCGGCACCGCCCAGCGGCACAAAATACAGCTCGCCGGACCCGGCGGCGTTCTTCTTCTTCGCCATTCAACCCTTCCGCGCATTGCGCCGGTGGATCTCCAACAGCCCCCGCAGGGTCAGGTCGGGATCCAGCTTGTGAATCACTTTGGTCGCCTCGGCGAACAGCGGCGCCAATCCGCCGGTGGCGACCACCAGCATATCCGATCCGAACTCTTCCTGTATGCGTTTTACCAGCCCTTCGATCAGGCCGACATAACCCCAGAAGATGCCCGATTGCATGGCCGGCACCGTCGCCTTGCCGATCACCGAGCGCGGCCGCCCGATGGCGACGCGCGGCAGCTTGGCGGCCGCCATGTGCAGCGCCTCGAGCGACAGGTTGATGCCGGGCGAGATGGCGCCGCCGCAATAGTTGCCGGCCGCGTCCACCACGTCAAAGGTGGTGGCGGTGCCGAAATCGATGACGATCATCGGCCCCTGATAGCGTTGATGGGCCGCCACCGCATTGACCAGACGGTCGGCGCCCACTTCCTCGGGCCGGTCCAGCAGGATGTTGATGCCCAGATCCACGCCCTCGCTGCCGACCACCACCGGATCGCAGCCGAAATAGCGGCGGCACAGGGTCTTCAGGCTGAACACCATGGCCGGCACCACGCTGGCGATGATGGCCGAGGATATGTCCTCGCGCCGCATGCCCTCGATGGTCAGCAACTGCATCAGCCAGACGCCCAGTTCGTCGGCGGTGCGGTCGGTGTCGGTCGAGGCGCGCCATTCACCGCGCACCTGTTCGCCGTCGAAGACGGCAAAGACGATGTTGGTGTTACCGGCATCGATGGCCAGAAGCATGGTCAGGACTCCTTACCCGGACCGGCGGTGTTGGCGGGGCGGCCGCCGGCATCGGGAAAATAGACATCCCCGGCCAGAATACGCCGGAGACCTTGGGAGGGCTGATCCAAGAGCAGAGCGCCCTCGGCGTCAAGTCCGGCGAACAGGCCGGTCAGCGTTTCGCCTTCCAGGCGGACCACGATCGGCTCTCCCAGGCCGCGGGCGCGGTGCAGCCACGCCTCGCGCACCGGCGCGAAGCCGTCGCGCCGCCATTCGTTGACTAGCGGGCCGAAACCCTCGGCAAAGGCCGCCAGCACGTCCAGATCGGTGCCGGCGAACCCGAATTCCGCCAGACTGGCCGCCGGATAGACCAGATCGCCCGGCGGCGGCGCCGCGACGACGTCCACCCCCACGCCGACGATCAGCCAGTCGCGGCCGACCGGCTCCAGCAGCATGCCGCAGCACTTGCGCCCCTGGGCCAGCACGTCGTTGGGCCATTTGCAGGTGAACGAGACGTCGGGAACCAAGGTTCGAAAGGCATCCACCAGGGCGACGGCCGCGGCGAAGCCCAACTGGGCGGCGGCGCCCAGATCGCCGTTGATGCGGATCAGGGTGGAGCAATGCAGGTTGCCCGGCGGGCTGAGCCACGGCCGGGCGCGACGCCCCCGCCCCTGCGTCTGTTCGACGGCGGACACCACAACAAGATCGGCGGCCGCCCCGGAAAGGGCCAGCCGCCGTGCTTCGTCGTTGGTGCTGCCGACGCTGTCCAGCCTGATCAGGCTGAACGGCGCCGGCAGAACACTTCGTGTCATCACCCGGCCGCCGCCGGGAACAGCACCAGGGCCGCGGCCTTGGCGGAATTGACCAGCGGCGCCGGCAGGAAGGTGAAGACCAGCACCACCAGGGTGGACACCGCCATCACCGTGGACAGCGCGGTGCTGCCGGCGCGGTCGAACGCCTCGCCCGCCTCGTCGAAGTACATCACCTTGACGATGCGGATGTAATAGAAGGCGCTCACCACGCTGGTCAGCAGGCCGACGATGGCCAGCACGTACAGGCCGGAATTGATCGCGGCCATGAACACGTAGAACTTGCCCCAGAAGCCGGCCATGGGCGGAATGCCCGCCATGGAGAACATCAGGGCGGCCATCACGGCGGCCATGGCCGGATTGGTCTTGGACAGGCCGGCCAGATCGTTGATGCCTTCCACCAGGCGGCCCTTGGACCGCATGCACAGGATGACGGCGAAGGTGCCGACATTCATGAACAGGTAGATGGCCAGATAGATCAGCACGCCCTGGATGCCCTCGGCGGTGCCGGCGGCCAGACCGACCAGGATGAAGCCCACATGGCCGATGGACGAGTACGCCATCAGACGCTTGATGTTGGTCTGGACGATAGCGGCGAAGGCGCCCACGAACATGGACAGGATGGCCACGGCCACCACCACCTGGCGCCACTGGTCGATCAGATCGGCGAACGGCCCCATGAGCACGCGCACCATCAGCACCAGCGCCGCGATCTTGGGGGCGACCGCGAAGAACGAGGTCACCGGGGTCGGCGCGCCCTCATAGACGTCGGGGGTCCACATGTGGAAGGGAACCGCCGAGATCTTGAAGCACAGGCCGGCCATCACGAAGACCAGGCCGGCGATGAAGCCCAGGTGCGGATGGGCCCCCTGCTCGCCGAAGATCTTGACCAGGCTGTCGAACGAGGTGGTGCCCGAGAAGCCGTACACCAGCGACACGCCGTAAAGCAGCATGCCCGAGGCCAGCGACCCCAGCACGAAGTACTTGAGGCCCGATTCGGTGGCGCGCGCGCTGTCGCGGTGATAGGCGGCCAGCACGTAGAGCGCCAGCGACTGCAGCTCCAGGCCCAGGTAGAGGGCCATGAAGTCGTTGGCCGACACCATCATCATCATGCCCACGGTGGCGAGCAGGATCAGGATGGGATATTCGAAGCGGCCCAGCTTCTCGCGGTCCAGGTACTGCAGGCTCATGGCGGCGGTCAGCGCCGACGCCGCCAGGATCAGAACCTTGGCAAACGAGCCGAAGCCGTCGGTCAGGAACATTCCGCCGAAGGTGGTGTGACGCTCGCCGCCGGTGGCGACCACCAGCAGCGCGGTCACCGCCAGAACCACGATGGTCAGGCCCGAGATGCTGCGGGTGGAGTCTTCCTTCTTGAAGACTCCCAGCATCAACAGGGCCAGCGCGGCCAGCACGGCGAAGATTTCCGGCAGGACCGGGAAGAGGTCCAGGGTCTCGGTCATGTCCAGTCCCCCTTATCGAGCCGCGACGGTGGCGCCGCTTGCGGCAGCCTTCGCCAGCTCGAAATTGTCGATCAGCTTGGCCACCGAGGCGTGCATCGGCTCGAGGAAGGTGTTGGGATACACACCCATCCAGATCACGATGACGATGAGCGGCACGAACATGGCCACTTCGCGCGGGCTCATGTCCAGGATGTCCTTGAGGTCGTCGCGGGTCAGACGGCCAAGCACCACCCGGCGGTACAGGTACAGCATGTAGGCCGCGCCCAGGATCAGGCCGGTCGAGGCGAACAGCGCCACCCAGGTGTTCACCTGGAACACGCCCAGCAGAACCAGGAATTCGCCCACGAAGCCCGAGGTGCCGGGCAGGCCGATCGAGGCCATGGTCATGAACAGGAACACCAGCGCGTATTTGGGCATGCGGGTGGCAAGGCCGCCGTAACGGGCGATCTCGCGGGTGTGCATGCGGTCATAGACGACGCCGACGCAAAGGAACAGCGCACCCGAGACCACGCCGTGCGACAGCATCTGGAAGATGGCGCCCTCGACCGCCTGGGTGGTCATGGCGAAGGTGCCGATGGTGACCAGACCCATGTGGGCGACCGACGAATAGGCGATCAGCTTCTTCATGTCCTGCTGCACCAGGGCCACCAGCGAGGTGTAGATCACCGCGACGATGGACAGGGTGAAGATCAGCGGGGTGAAGTATTCGCTGGCGAACGGGAACATGGGCACCGAGAAGCGCAGGAAGCCGTAGCCGCCCATCTTCAGCAGAACACCGGCCAGGATCACCGAACCGGCGGTCGGCGCCTCGACGTGGGCGTCCGGCAGCCAGGTGTGCACCGGCCACATGGGCACCTTGACCGCGAACGAGGCGAAGAACGCCAGCCACAGCCACAGCTGCATGGCCTGCGGGAAGGTGTGGCCCATCAGGGTCGGGATGTCGGTGGTGTGCGACTGGAAGTACATGGCCAGCATGGCCACCAGCATCAGCACCGAACCGGCCAGGGTATAGAGGAAGAACTTGAACGCGGCGTAGACGCGGCGCTGGCCGCCCCACACGCCGATGATGATGAACATGGGGATCAGCACGCCTTCGAAGAAGACGTAGAACAGCACCATGTCGGTGGCGCAGAACATGCCGACCATCAGGGTCTCGAGGACCAGGAAGGCCACCATGTATTCCTTCACCCGATGCTCCACCGCGCCGATGGTGGACAGGATGCAGATCGGGGTCAGGAAGGTGGACAGCAGCACGAACCACAGCGAGATGCCGTCCACGCCCATCGAATAGGTGATGGCGGTGCCGGGCAGCCACACGGCGCTTTCCTTGAGCTGGAAATCAGCCGAGGCGCCGTTGAAGTTGGCCAGGATGAACAGCGACACCACGAAGGTCGCCAGCGAGGTGAGCAGCGCGACGTTGCGGGCGTTGCGCGCCACCACCTGGGCTTCGCCGCGGATCGCCAGGATGAACAACGCACCTACCAGCGGCAGGAACGTCGTCAGCGAGAGCAGAGGCCAGTCGGTCATTTTTATCCCCAGGCTTAGCGCGCGTTGAACATGTACCAGGTCACGAACACCGCCACGCCGATCAGCATCGCGAACGCGTAGTGGTACAGGTAACCGGACTGAAGCTTGCCGACCTTCTTGGCGATCGCGCTGGTGGCCGCGGCCACGCCATCGGGGCCGACCCCGTCGATCAGCGCGCCGTCACCGCCCTGCCACAGGCCCTTGCCGATACGGAAGGCGGGACGCACGAACAGGAAGTCGTACAGTTCGTCGAAGTACCACTTGTTCAGCAAGAAGCGGTACAGCCCGTTGAAGCTGTTGGCGAGGATACCGGGCAGCGAGGGCACGAACATGTACAGCACGTAGGCCAGCGCGATACCGGCGACACCGACGATGGTGGGCATCAGAGCCACCCAGGATTCCACGTGGTGCGCGTTCTCCAGCGTCGGGTGCAGGGTCTTGATGGCGGCGCCCCAGAACTCGGCCTGGTGGTGGCCGACGAACATGTCGTAGCCCAGCCAGCCCGCGAACACGGCGCCGGTCGCCAGCACGAACAGCGGCAGGATCATGACGGCCGGGCTTTCATGCACGTGGGCCATCACATGCTCGTCCGCGCGCGGCTTGCCGTGGAAGGTCATGATCAGCAGACGCCACGAATAGAAGGCGGTCAGGAAGGCGGCGCCGATACCCATCCAATAGGCCAGTTGGCCGGGGATGGAGTGCGAGGCGAAGGCCGCTTCCAGGATCATGTCCTTCGAATAGTAGCCGGCGAAGAACGGAATGCCCGCCAGCGCCAGGGAGCCGATCCACATCAGCGCCCAGGTCACCTTCACGTGCTTCCAGATGCCGCCCATCTTGCGGATGTCCTGCTCGTCGCTCATGGCGTGGATCACCGAACCGGCGCCCAGGAACAGCAGGGCCTTGAAGAAGGCGTGGGTCATCAGGTGGAAGATGGCGGCCTGATAGGCCGACACGCCGATGGCGAAGAACATGTAGCCGAGCTGCGAGCAGGTCGAGTACGCGATCACCCGCTTGATGTCGTTCTGCACGCAGCCGACGGTGGCGGCAAAGAACGCGGTGGCGGCACCCACCAGGGTCACCACGGTCAGCGCGGTGTCCGAATACTCGAACAGCGGGCTCATGCGGGCGACCATGAAGACGCCGGCGGTGACCATGGTGGCGGCGTGGATCAGCGCCGACACCGGGGTCGGGCCTTCCATGGCGTCGGGCAGCCAGGTGTGCAGGCCGAGCTGGGCCGACTTGCCCATGGCGCCGACGAACAGCAGCAGGCAGCAGATGGTGATGGCGTTGGCGGTGATGCCGAAGAAGGTCACCGTGGCGGTGGCCTTGTCCGGCGCGGCCGCGAAGATGGCGTCGAACGTCACGGTGTCGAACAGGAAGTAGACACCGAAGATGCCCAGCGCGAAGCCGAAATCACCCACGCGGTTGACCACGAAGGCCTTGATGGCGGCGGCCGAGGCCGTCGGCTTCTCGAACCAGAAGCCGATCAGCAGGTACGAGGCCACGCCCACGCCTTCCCAGCCGAAGAACATCTGCACCAGGTTGTCCGCCGTCACCAGCATGAGCATGGCGAAGGTGAACAGCGACAGATAGCTCATGAAGCGCGGGATCGACGGGTCATGGCTCATGTAGCCCACGGAATAGACGTGGACCATGAACGAGACCCAGGTCACCACGATCATCATCACGGCGGTCAGGGTGTCGAACTTCAACGCCCACGACACGTCCACCGTACCGGACTGGATCCAGTGCAGCAGCGTGATGGTGGTGGCGTTGCCGTCGATGGCGACGTCCTTGAAGATCAGGGCCGAGCAGGCGGCCGAGATGCCCAACAACGTGCAGGTGACAATCTGTGCCCCGCGGTCACCGATGAAGCGGCCAAAGAAGCCGGCAACGATCGAGCCCAGCAGCGGCAGGAAAACGGCGGCGACGAATTGCATCGCTGATTACCCCTTGAGCTGGCTGATTTCCTCGACCGCGATGGTGCCGCGGTTGCGGAAGAAGCAGACGACGATGGCCAGACCGATGGCCGCCTCGGCGGCGGCGACGGTCAGCACGAACATGGCGAAGATTTGGCCCACCAGGTCGTTCAGGTACGACGAGAAGGCCACCATGTTGAGGTTCACCGCCAGCAGCATCAGCTCGATGCTCATCATGATGATGATCACGTTCTTCCGGTTCAGGAAGATGCCGAACACGCCCAGCGTGAACAGGATGGCGGCGACGGTCAGGTAATGGGCGAGACCGATCTCGAACATCAGATGCCTCCCCCGGTGGGAACCTTGCGGATTTCGACGCTGTTCTTGCCCGTGCGGGCAAGCTGGTCGGCGATCACCTGCTTGCGCACGCCCTCGCGGCGACGCAGGGTCAGCAGGATGGTGCCCACCATGGCCACCAGCAGCACCAGGCCCGAGGCCTGGAACAGGTAGGCGTAGTTGGTGTAGAGCAGCCGGCCCAGCGCCTCGGTGTTGGACACGTCGGCCACGCTGGGCGACGGCGCACGCACCAGGGCTTCCACGTCGGGAGCGAAGGCCCAGCCGCCGAACAGGGTGGCCAGCTCGACCAGCAGCACCAGACCGATGAGGGCACCGGTGGGCAGGTACTGCAGGAAGCCCTCGCGCAGCTTGAGGAAGTTGATGTCCAGCATCATCACGACGAACAGGAACAGCACCGCCACCGCGCCGACATAGACCACCACCAGAACCATGGCGAGGAATTCGGCTCCGAGCAGCAGGAACAGGCCGGCCGCGTTGAAGAAGCAAAGGATGAGGAACAGCACGGAATTGACCGGGTTGCGGGCGGAGATGACCATCACCGCGCTACCCACGGTCAATGCCGCGAACATGTAAAAAATGAGAGCCGCGATCATGCCGTCCCCCTGATCACCGGTAAGGCGCGTCGGCGGCGATGCGGAGGGCCAGTTCGGCCTCCCAGCGGTCGCCGTTCGCGAGCAGTTTGGCTTTGTTGTACATCAGCTCGGCCCGCGTCTCGGTGGCGAACTCGTAGTTCGGCCCCTCGACGATGGCGTCCACCGGGCAGGCCTCCTGGCACAGTCCGCAGTAGATGCACTTGGTCATGTCGATGTCGTAGCGCCGGGCACGGCGCGAGCCATCGGCGCGGGGCTCCGCCTCGATGGTGATCGCCTGGGCCGGGCACACCGCCTCGCACAGCTTGCACGCGATGCAGCGCTCCTCGCCGTTGGGATAACGGCGCAGGGCGTGCTCACCGCGGAAACGGCTGCTCAGCGGACCCTTTTCGTAAGGGTAGTTGATGGTCACCTTGGGCTTGAACATGTAGCGCAGCGTCAGCGCCAAGCCCTGGACGAGCTCGACCAGCAGGAACGCCCGCGCAGTGCGGTCGATGAAAGCCATCTCTATCTCCTTAACCCTGACCCGGCAGCCAGCCGAAGGCGACGAGCACGCCCGAGGTGAGCACCAGCCACAGCAGCGAGAACGGCAGGAAGATCTTCCAGCCCAGGCGCATCAGCTGGTCATAGCGATAGCGCGGGAAGGTGGCGCGCACCCACAGGAAGATGAACAGGATGAAGCAGACCTTGAGCGCGAACCAGATCACGCCCGGCAGGCCCAGCCACGCCAGACCCGGCAACGGCAGCCAGCCGCCCAGGAACAGCACCACGGTGATGCCGCTCATCAGGATCATGTTGGCGTACTCGCCGAGGAAGAACAGGGCGAAGGTCATCGCCGAGTATTCCACGTTGTAGCCCGCCACCAGCTCCGATTCGGATTCCGGCAGGTCGAACGGCGCGCGGTTGGTTTCCGCCAGGATCGACACCACGTAGATGACGAACATGGGGAAGTGCGGGATCACGTACCAGACGGTTTCCTGCTGCTTCATCACGATGTCGGTCAGGTTCAGCGAGCCTGCGGTGATCAGCACCGAGATCATCACCAGACCCATCGACACCTCGTAGGACACCATCTGGGCCGCCGAACGCAGGCCGCCGAGGAAGGCGTACTTCGAGTTGGACGCCCAGCCCGACATGATGATGCCGTAGACGCCCAAGCTGGAAATGGCGAACAGGTAGAGCACGCCCACATTGATGTCGGCCAGCACCCAACCCTCGTCGAACGGGATCACCGCCCAGGCGATCAGGGCCAGGATGAAGGTCAGCATGGGGGCAACCACGAAGACCGCCTTGTTGGCGCCGGTCGGAAGGATGGTCTCCTTCAGGAACAGCTTGGCGCCGTCGGCCAGCGGCTGCAGCAGGCCCAGGGGACCCACCACGTTCGGGCCCTTGCGCAGCTGGATGGCGCCGATGACCTTGCGCTCGGCATAGGTCAGATAGGCGACGGCCACCAGCAGCGGCAGGACGATGGCGAGGATCTGGAGGACGATGACGACCAGACGCCAGATCTCGGCGGGCAGCAGCCCAGAGAGCAGATCAACCATGGGTCCCCGTCTTCTTATGGTTGCAGCCACAGCCCTCGCCGAACGCCGCCGTGCATTCCGCCATGGTCTTGGAAGCGCGGCTGATCGGGTCGGTCATGTAGTAGTTGTCGATGGCCGAGGCCAGCGGCTTGTCGGACACGGCGCCCTCGGTGCCGAAGGCGGCGCCCCAGGCCGGCGGGGCGACCACGCCCTCGGTGGCGAACACCGGGTTCACCGCCACCAGGCGCTCGCGCACCTGCTTGGGGGTGTCGTAGGGCAGCGCACGACCGAGCACGTCGGACAGAGCGCGGATCACGCGCCAGTCTTCCTTGGCCTCGCCCGGCGCGAACACCGCCAGGCGGGTGCGCTGCACGCGGCCTTCGGTGTTGACGTAGGTGGCCGACTTCTCGGTATAGGCCGCCCCCGGCAGGACCACGTCGGCGCGGTGGGCGCCGGCGTCGCCATGGCTGCCCAGATACACCACGAAGGCGTTGCCCAGGCCCTTGACGTCCACTTCGTCGGCGCCGATCAGGAACACCGCCGCGATGTCGCCCGAGGCGGCACCGGCGACGATGCCGGCAACGTCGCGGCCGCCGGCGGCGGGAACGAAGCCCAGGTCCAGGCCACCCACGCGGGCGGCGGCGGTGTGCAGCACGTTGAAGCCGTTCCAGCCGTCCTTCACCACGCCGGCCGCGTCGGCGATCTTCTTGGCCAGCGCCAGGATGGCGGCGCCGTCCTCGCGCGCCAGGGCGCCCTGGCCGACGATGACGGCCGGCTTCTTGGCCGCCTTCAGCACGTCCAGGAAGGAATGCTTGCCGCCGGCGATGTCGGCCAGCACGGCGGCATTGTCGCCCAGCCAGTCATGCTTGAAGGTGAGGTCGGCCTTGGGGCCGACCACGGCCGCCTTGAAGCCGCCCTTCAGGTAGCGCTTGCGCAGGCGGGCGTTGAGGACCGGAGCTTCCTTGCGCGGGTTCGACCCGATCACCAGCACGGCGTCGGCCTCTTCGATGCCGGCGATGGTGCTGTTGAACAGGTAGGAGGCGCGCACCGAGGCGTCCAGCTTGGCGCCGTCCTGGCGGCAGTCGATGTTGGGCGAACCCAGGGCGGCCATCAGGTCCTTGACCGCCACCATGGTCTCGCAATCGGCCTGGTCGCCGGCGATGGCGGCGATCTTGGCGCCCGGGACACCCTTGAGCTTGTCGGCGATCACCGCGAAAGCCTCGCCCCAGCTCGCCGGGACCAGCTTGCCGTCCTTGCGGACATAGGGACGGTCCAGGCGCTGGCGCTTGAGGCCGTCGCAGGCGAAGCGCGACCGGTCGCCCAGCCATTCCTCGTTCACGTCGTCATTGACGCGCGGCAGGATGCGGACCACCTCGTTGCCACGGGCATCGACGCGGATGGCCGAGCCGACCGCGTCCATGACGTCCACGCTCTCGGTCTTCTTCAGCTCCCAGGCGCGGTAGGTAAAGGCGGCCGGCTTGTTGGTCAGCGCGCCGACCGGGCACAGGTCGATCAGGTTGCCCGACAGTTCCGAGGACAGCGCGGCGTCCACGTACTTCGAGATTTCCATGTGCTCGCCACGGCCCAGGCCGCCCAGCACCGGGGTGCCGGCCACTTCGGTGATGAAGCGCACGCAGCGGGTGCACTGGATGCAGCGGGTCATCCAGGTCTGCACCAGCGGGCCGTAGGACTTGTCCTCGACGGCGCGCTTCTCTTCCTGATAGCGGCCGCGATCGCCGCCATAGGCCATGGCCTGGTCCTGCAGGTCGCACTCGCCGCCCTGATCGCAGATCGGGCAATCCAGCGGGTGGTTGATCAGCAGGAATTCCATGACGCCCTGGCGGGCGCGGCGGACATTGGCGTTGTTGGTGTGCACCACCATCCCCTCGCCCACCGGCATGGCGCAGGAGGCGACGGGCTTGGGCATCTTTTCCACTTCCACCAGGCACATGCGGCAATTGCCGGCGATGGCCAGGCGCTCGTGGTAGCAGAAGCGCGGGATCTCGATGCCGAGCTGCTCAGCGGCCTGGAGGATGGTTACCCCGGCCTCGACCTCGATCTCGGTTCCGTCGATGGTCAGTTTGGGCATTTGACGTCTTCTCTCCTCAGGCCGCGCTCTGGTTCCGTCCGACGATCTTCTTTTCGACCTCGGAACGGAAATTGCGGATCAGACCCTGGATCGGCCACGCGGCGGCGTCGCCGAGGGCGCAAATGGTGTGGCCTTCCACCTGGCGGGTGACCTGCTCCAGCAGCTCGACCTCCTCCATGGAGGACTCGCCGCGAACCAGCTTTTCCATCAGGCGCCACATCCAGCCGGTGCCCTCGCGGCACGGGGTGCACTGGCCACAGGATTCGTGCTTGTAGAAGCGCGACAGGCGAGCAATGGCGCGCACGATGTCGGTGGACTTGTCCATCACGATCACCGCCGCGGTGCCCAGGCCCGAACGAACCTCGC
This sequence comes from Pseudomonadota bacterium, assembly GCA_023426365.1. GTDB lineage: Bacteria > Pseudomonadota > Alphaproteobacteria > Rhodospirillales > Magnetospirillaceae > Magnetospirillum. The sequence goes on along the minus strand of JAFAAW010000003.1, from coordinate 39,383 downwards.
GCAAGCTGTCGAAATCCATCAGCACGGTGTCGCAGATGGACTTGGGCAGGGCGGGAACCGACGAGCCGCCGGGAATGACGGCCAGCAGGTTGTCCCAGCCGCCGCGCACGCCGCCGGCGTGCTTCTCCAGCAATTCCTTCAGCGGAATGCCCATCTCCTCTTCCACGTTGCACGGCTTGTTCACGTGGCCGGAGATGCAGAACAGTTTGGTGCCCGAGTTCTTGGGACGGCCCAGGCCGGCGAACCACGAGGCGCTGCGGCGCATGATGGTGGGTACCACCGCGATGGATTCCACGTTGTTCACCGTGGTCGGGCAGCCGTACAAGCCGACACCGGCCGGGAACGGCGGCTTCAGGCGGGGCTGGCCCTTCTTGCCTTCCAGGCTCTCGATCAGCGCCGATTCCTCGCCGCAGATATAGGCGCCGGCGCCGCGATGGACGTAGCAGTCGAACTTGTAGCCCGAGCCGCAGGCATTGTCGCCGATCAGGCCGGCGTCATAGGCCTGGTCGATGGCGGCCTGCAGGTTCTCGGCCTCGCGGATGAACTCGCCGCGGATGTAGATGTAGGCGGCGTGCGCGCCCACCGCGAAGCTGGCGATCAGCGCGCCCTCGATCAGCTTGTGCGGATCGAAGCGCATGATCTCGCGGTCCTTGCAGGTGCCCGGCTCGCCCTCGTCGGCGTTGATGACTAGATAGTGCGGACGCTCGCCCACCACCTTGGGCATGAAGGACCACTTCATGCCGGTGGAGAAGCCCGCACCGCCGCGGCCGCGCAGGCCGGAATTCTTGACTTCCTCGATGATGGCGTCGCGGCCGCGTTCGAGGATGGCCTTGGTGTTGTCCCAGTCGCCGCGCGCCCGGGCGCCCTTGAGGCCCCAGTCATGCAGACCGTAGAGGTTGGTGAAAACTCGATCCTGGTCGCGCAGCATCACGCCTTCTCCGTCTGGAAGGTGAGCTCGGTGAGCGTGGTCGGGCCACCCTCGGGTGCCGAGAACTGACGGCCGTTCTGGGGACCGGTCTTCGGGGTCTCGCCGCGCTTGAGCGCCTCGAGCACCGCCTTGGTGGTCTCGGGGGTCAGGTCCTCGTAATAATCGTCGTTGATCTGCATCATGGGGGCGTTGGTGCACGCGCCCAGGCACTCGACCTCGGACAGGGTGAACAGGCCGTCGGTCGAGGTCTCGCCCCACTCGACGCCCAGCACCTGCTTGGCGGTGTCCGCCACGCCGTCGCAGCCGCGCAGCAGACAGCAGATGTTGGTGCACACCTGCACGTGGAACTTACCCACGGGCTGCTGGTTGTACATGGTGTAGAAGGTCACCACTTCCTGGACGCGGATGGGCGCCATGTCCAGCATCGCGGCGATGTATTCGATCACCGCCATGCTGGTCCAACCCACCTGGCGCTGCGCCAGGTCAAGCAGCGGCATGACCGCCGATTGCTGCCGGCCCGCCGGGTACTTGGCGATGATCTTCTTCGCCTTTTCCAGGTTCTCGGGGGTGAAGGCAAAGCTCGTCATTTCTTCAGTGCTCATCGGTCGATCTCGCCGAAAACGATGTCGATGGAGCCGATATTGGCAACCACGTCGGCCAGCATGTGTCCCTTGGACATCATGTCCAGCGCCTGCAGATGCACATAGCCCGGCGGCCGGATCTTGCAGCGATAGGGCTTGTTGGTGCCGTCGGCCACCAGATACACGGCGAATTCGCCCTTGGGCGCCTCGACCGCGGCATAGATTTCGCCGGCCGGCACGTGGAAGCCCTCGGTGAACAGCTTGAAGTGATGGATCAGCGCTTCCATCGACCGCTTCATCTCGGCGCGCGGCGGCGGCGTGACCTTGTAGTTCTCGGCGCGCACGGCACCGGCGGGCATCTCGCGGATGCACTGCTTCATGATCTTGAGCGATTCGCGCATCTCGATGATGCGGATCAGATAGCGGTCGTAGCAATCGCCGGCCTTGCCCACGGGCACGTCGAAATCCATGCGGTCGTAGACGTCGTAGGGCTGGCTCTTGCGCAGGTCCCAGGCGAAGCCCGAGGCGCGCAGGTTGGGACCGGTGAAGCCCCAGTCCAGCGCCTGCTCGGGCGTGACGGTGCCGATATCGACGGTGCGCTGCTTGAAGATGCGGTTCTCGGTCACCAGGGTCTCGATGTCGTCGATGACCTTGGGGAACTGGTCGCACCAGGCGTCGATGTCCTCCAGCAGACCAGGCGGCAGGTCCATGGCGACGCCGCCGACGCGGAAGTAGTTGGCGTGCAGACGAGCGCCGCAGGCGCGCTCGTAGAACTCCATCAGCTTCTCGCGCTCCTCGAAGCCCCACAGCATCGGGGTCATGCCGCCGACGTCGAAGACGAAGGAGCAGACGTTGAGCAGGTGGTTGAGGATGCGGCCGATCTCGCAATAGAGCGTGCGGATGTACTGGCCGCGCAGCGGCACCTCCAGGCCGAGCAGCTTCTCGGCGGCGAGCACGAAGGCGTGCTCCTGGTTCATGGTGCCCACATAGTCCAGGCGGTCGAAATAGGGGATCGACTGCTGATAGACCTTGTTTTCAATCAGCTTTTCGGTGCCGCGGTGCAGCAGGCCGATATGCGGATCGGCGCGATCGACCACTTCACCCGACATCTCGAGGATCAGGCGCAGCACACCGTGCGCGGCCGGATGCTGCGGGCCGAAGTTGATGTTATAGCTCTTGATCTGGGACTCGGCCATGACTTAGCGGCTCCCTTCCGCCTTCTCGTCGCCGGGCAGCGGGCCTTGGCCCTCCCACGGCGAGAGGAAATCGAAGCTGCGGAAATCCTGGGTGAGCTTCACCGGCTCGTAGACGCAGCGCTTCTGCTCTTCGTCGTAGCGCAGCTCGACATAGCCGGTCAGCGGGAAGTCCTTGCGCAGCGGGTGCCCCTCGAAACCGTAATCGGTGAGGATGCGGCGCAGGTCGGGATGGTCGGAGAAGACCACGCCGTACATGTCCCAGGTCTCGCGCTCGAACCAGCCGGCGGCGTTGAACACGCCGGTGATGGAGGGCACGGGGGTGTCCTCGTCGGTGTGCACCTTCACGCGGATGCGCTGGTTGTGCTTCATCGACAGCAGGTGATAGACGACGTCGAACCGCTGCTCGCGGGCCGGCCAATCCACGCCGCACACGTCCACCACCTGCTTGAACAGACAGGTGGTGTCGTCGCGAAGGAAGGTCATGACCTTCACGATGGATGCCGTGCGCACGAGAATGGTCAACTCGCCCACGCGATTGACCTCGGTTTCGAGCACATCGTTGGGCAGGGCGGCGGCGATATAGTCGCCCAGGTCCTTCAGCGCTTGCGTCATGGTGGTCTGGCCGTCCCTCGGGTGGTCTAGCGGAGAATGGTACCGGTCCGCCGGATCTTCTTCTGCAACTGCATGATGCCGTACAGAAGCGCCTCAGCGGTCGGCGGGCAGCCGGGGACATAGACGTCCACGGGCACGATGCGGTCACAGCCGCGCACCACCGAATAGGAATAGTGATAGTAGCCGCCGCCATTGGCGCACGACCCCATGGAGATCACCCAGCGGGGCTCCGCCATCTGGTCGTACACGCGGCGCAGCGCCGGGGCCATCTTGTTGGTCAGCGTGCCGGCCACGATCATCACGTCGGACTGACGCGGGCTGGGGCGGAACACGACGCCGAAGCGGTCCAGGTCATAGCGCGAGCAGCCGGCATGGATCATCTCGACGGCGCAGCAGGCCAGGCCGAAGGTCATCGGCCACATGGACCCGGTGCGCGCCCAATTGACCAGCTTGTCCACATTGGCCAGCACGAAGCCCTTTTCCTGGATCTGGTCGGTGACCAGATTTAGAACCTGGTTTTGCGCCGCGCCAGGAGGCAGCGGCGCAGCGTGCGCAGGCGTCACCAGTCCGGAATTGGTCACTCCCATTCCAAGGCTCCCTTTCGCCATTCGTAGATGAAGCCGATGGTCAGCACGCCCAGGAACACCATCATCGACCAGAACCCGAACAGCCCGATCTTGCCCAGGGCCACCGCCCATGGGAACAGGAAGGCCACTTCGAGGTCGAAGATGATGAACAGGATGGCGACCAGGTAGAACCGCACCTCGAACTTCGAGCGCGCGTCACCGAACGCCTCGAAACCGCACTCGTAGGCCGAATTCTTCTCGGGGTCGGGCTTCTGATGACCGACCAGCCACGACGCGCCGATACAGATGGCGGCGACGGCGATGGCGATACCGAGGAAGATCAGGATCGGCAGATATTCGAGCAGCCAAGCTTCCATCGTCCCTGCCCTAATGTTTCGGGTCCGACCAAGAAGCTCCGCCTAAATTCGCGCTCCTACCCCCCGCCTTGCCGGATGCCGTTCCAAACGGAACATATGGCGATACCACCGGCGGATTTTAGGGGATGGGAAAGGACGAAAACGGGCGGAATGCCTCCTTGTAGGACACAAGCCTTAAACCGCGGCTTTTCGCCGCACCGCCGCCGCTTCACTGGGAAGACAGGCGCTCGCGGCGGCATGGCGGGAGTGACGGGGCTCGAACCCGCGACCTCCGGCGTGACAGGCCGGCGCTCTAACCGACTGAGCTACACCCCCTCCGCGGCCACCCGCGCGGGTAGGCGTGGTGTAATCCAGGGGCACAAGACTGTCAAGCGGCCATGCCCCGACCCACCATATTTTTGCCAAAAACCGCGCAAAAACAGGTTTCGCCCGCAAGGGGTATTGCAATGCTCCCGCACCAACCTCCACCCACCCTGCCTATCGTAATGGGTAGGTGGGCATAAGTGGAGACGGGACAACAGCGCCGCTTTTCAATGGCGAATTGTTGGGATGATTTGGAAGGGTTCTTGAAAATGCTGCGCCGCCGCGTAATGCAGTGCGCTTTTGCCTGTGACAGGACTTGGTGGGCGGTGACGGGCCGACCACCCCGCCCTGAGAAACCAAGGGCTTGGCTTCGTGTGGTTCCCGGTGTGGCAATCAGGTGCGACAATTGCCATGCGAACCACCGCCTATCTAACCCTCTCACGCCACCGCGTCTACTATTTCCGCTGGCCGCTACCCCACTCGCTCCACCCTCTGGGACGACACCTATATATAAGAGTGTCGCTGCGCACTCGGGAACGCAGGGAAGCGTTGCGCCTTTCGCGCAGTTTGGGCTACTTGGGCGAGACACTGACCGCCCAAGGGATCGCCTCAGGAATGCGCTACGACGAAATCCGCGACCTGCTGACCAAGCACTTTTCCGAAAAGCTGGCCGCACGCAAAGCCCACATCGCGGAACATGGCCGTCTGGATCACCTGGACATCGCCGCCCTGAACAACAGCCTTGGACTTGCCGCACAAGCCGTCGAGACAGGCGAACCGCTGGACCCGACCACCGAGGATGACAGCGACGTGCTGGGCCGCTTCTGCGACAAGTACGGCATTGCCATCCCTCCCGGTACGGCAGCCTATGCCACCTTCCGCAATAACTTCATGCGAGCGTTCCAGGCGTATTGCCGGGCGGCGCTGGCTTATGACCAGTCGCTTGAGACATTCGACCTGGAACCGCCTGCCCCCGTGGTACAGCCCAGCGCCCCACCCGCCCCTGCCCCGGTGGAACCGGGACCGTCGCTGAAACAGGTTGCCGACGAATACGTTGCCGAGAACGTGCAGGCCAAGCGATGGGCACCCAAGACCGAGTTGGAGAAGGGCGAGCATTTCGCCCTGCTGTATGAGATCGTCGGCGCGGATACCGAAATTCGTGCAATTGACTTCGATAAGGCTCGACCGGTCAAAACCACCATCAAGGCGTATCCCAAGAACCGCAACAAGTCGCCGGCAACGGCTGGCCTGTCCCTGGCCGATGCGCTGGCCGTAGGCGCCCCCATCATCGGCACCAAAACCCAGAACAACTACCTGCAAAGCTATATCGGGCTGTTCGCCTGGGCGCAGGATCATGGCTATGTGGACGTCAATCCCTTCGCCAACATGCGCATTCAGCAGGACCGCAACCAGTCCGACGAGAAGCGAGTTGCCTTCTCCGGGGAACAGGTCCAGCGCATGCTGGATGAAATCCTCAACAACACATCCGGCCTGATCCGCAAGGACTACCAACGCTGGGGGCCGTTGATCGGCCTGTTCACCGGGGCGCGGTTGAACGAGATTGCCCAGATGCACTTAGACGACATCCGCCAGGAAGAAGGCGTTTGGCTGTTCGACCTGAACGAGGAAGACGGCAACAAGCGCCTGAAGAATGCCGCTTCCCGCCGCACCGTGCCGATCCATTCCAAGCTGAAAGAGTTGGGCTTGCTGGAATACGTGCAGACCTTGCGCAAGCAGGGCAAAACCAAGCTGTTCCCCGAGTTCACCTATGACGACAAGAACGGCTGGGGTCGTTCCTTGGGCCGCTGGTTCAATGAAACCTTCCTGGTCAAGCTGGACATGAAGAGCAAGGAACTGGTGTTCCACTGCCTGCGCCACACCGTCGTTACCCACCTGCTGCGGGAAGGTGTTGAGCAATCCATTGTGCAAGCCATCGTCGGACATGCACGGGATGGCGTGACCCAGAACAACTATTTCAAGATGGGCTACACCATCCACCAGAAATCCGCAGCACTGGAACGCCTGCCGTTCGCCATTCCTGAGGCCAGGACTTGACGGCCAAAATCCGGCACAATTTTGCGGCAGGGTAGTTAAATGATCTTCCGCCCCAGCGTCCCCCGTAGGCCACTTGGTACGGCAAGGATGCTGAGGACGGGAGAAATCAACTCGGGTTCGGAGTGGTCGGGTTCGGGCGGGATTGGGTATTACCGGCCTGGATCGGCATTGCCGTTGGTATCTGTATTGTTTTCAATGCCTTGATGGATAACCCAAGCTGCAACCTCTCCGGTCACTCCATAGTGGACAAGAGCAACCATCACATTCCAGAGCCGTTATATTAGAGGATCAGTCCCTCCCTATTGGACAAACAGGGTCAATCCTTAACGAGTTGGTATCTGTTTAAAAATACAACATATGTATATCTACCTTGCATAGCGAAGCGAGGTGACTAATCGAGGAACGAGATTAGGAACGCAAGGATATAGATAAGAAATTTAATCAGATTAAGTTGTATCATATGCAGATCATGGCATCCGTTTCATTCCATGCAAGGCGAAGCCATGCGAACGAATGTGAGCGCATGGATTATTAACACAAGGCTTTGCCCTTTGCCTTGATTTATCGGGCTAGCGCATTTCCGCATTATAGGCGCCCTGGCAGCAGGAAGCGTCCCGCCGCACCTCGGGCAGCCACCATCCCGTTTCCCAACCCCTGCGGAAGCCCTGAGCGGCGGAATGCACCATCCGTCAACCCAAGGCCATCAGGTCCGCATGATCGGGACCACCGGCCAGCGGATCGGCGGCGGCATCGGTCAAGATGCGGTAAACCGAAGCGCGACCGATGCCCAGGCGCTTGGCGATGGCCGTAGCGCCCAAGCCCTCGGCTTTGAGCTTGAGGATCGCCGCCCGGTCAATCTCGGGCTTCCTGCCCTTGTAGACGCCCGCCGCCTTGGCCTTAGCGATACCTTCCGCCTGCCGCTCCTTGCGTAGGTTCGTCTCGAACTCAGCGAACACGCCCAGCATGTCGAGGAACGCCTTACCCGCTGCCGTACTGGTATCGACGGATTGCATGGTGGCCCGCAGGCTCACACCCTTGGCCTTCAAGCCCCGCACGATGTCCTGAAGATCACCGATGGAACGGGCCAGCCGGTCAATGCGGGTGACAACCAGAGTGTCGCCCTCGCGGATGAACTGAAGCAGGCGCTCCAACTCTTGCCGCCCTTCGCGGCTGGTGCCCGTCACCTTCTCCGACACCACCAGATCACACCCCGCCGCCTTCAAGGCTTCTTCCTGAAGTGTCAGGTCTTGGTCAGTGGTTGAAACCCTGGCGTAACCGTACAGCATGACGCACCCCGCATGTCTCGTTTAACTCTAGACATGACCGCTATAGCGTCTTGCAAACCATAAATCAACCCATATGAGACGCAATAGGTGTCTCGCGTATCTGTTTTTTTTCGGTATACCCAATCAGGATGCGTGACTATGTGGGTTCCGCAGAAGCGCACGAGCTATATCAACCGCACGATTACTACCGGCATCCTGCGCACCGGCCAGCAGCGCCCCATCCGACACCCCGAACCGGATACACCAGTCTCGGCGCGTTTGTGGGCTGGAAAGGTCGACCCGCCTTTTCGGAAGGAAGCGGATAAGCATTGCGACGATCACCACGCCAATTCCGAGATCGACAGCCCACGACATGGCAACCGCCATATACCCGGCCAGACCAGCTTGCTTTATACGGCGAGCCGCCGCTTCCCGCTCGTGGGCAATGGCACGGATACGCTGCACTTCCTCCAAGCTCTGGGCGTGCAGGATTGCGCTATGCCACTCCGCTGAAAGCCCGGCTGCGTAAGTATCGAACCCCTGAACCGGATCAAACGAGGGATCAGGGTGCAAACCCGCTTGCCAACGGTAACTGAGTGGCCCCTCACGTAATACAATTACGCCACCAATCCACAATGTCGAAAAGGCCAGAATAACGACTAGAGACACGGTGGATAGGCCATATCGAAGTCTTGGCAGGAATAGGCGGCTGTTTGAACGACAAACCCCAAGCGAACCATGCTGGTGCAGTTTTGCAAGATCGGCTTGGCGTTTCTTTCGCAGAAAAAGGTACACACCAAGAGCGGCGACAAGTAGGGCTGCTTTTTCCATGGCAATGTCTCTTCGGTTGCCAAAAACAAGGCACACCAAGACCCACAACCCGGCTGGCGCCGGGTGGGTCGAAGCGTGTAACCGAAGAAATCACGCCCTGCTTATTTCCCAAGAGGGCACGCACGAAGGCGCACCCTTGGCGAAAGCCGGGTGTTGTATTCACAGGCCACCCGACATGGGGGCCTTCTTCGGTTTTTTTCTCGGCGCTTCGACACGCCGTTCCGCACCCTACCAGAGGGTTACGAAGGCGGCAAACGCGCAGTGTGTGAACGCCAGACCACTCGGCCAGCCGACCACTTGCAGCACGCGCAAAAATCGCACACTCTCACATAAAGACCAATCTGGTGTTGGGAGGGTGAGTTTGGCCGGGGACTTTCTGAACCGCTTGGCGGCAAAGGTTCGGGAGCAAATGAAAGCCAGCAAAGTTGGCTTTCTGCTTGGGGCCGGGTCTTCATACCTCAACGGCATGGGCTACCCGCTGGCCTTCAATCTCTGGGATTGCATCAAGGACCGGGTTCCTGCCGATCAACGTGCGGAAATTCAAGCCAAACTGGACGCGGAAAACATCGGCATCGAGAAAGCCCTCGACCTCCTCGATTTGGGCAAACATGAAGAAGGACCACACCGGCACAGCGTTGTCCGGGCCATTGGAGAATACTTCTCCGAACTCAGCCCAGACCTTACCGTTCACAGAAGGTTTGTCCAGGCACTGAGTTACTCAGCCGAGAGAAAGGTTCATGTATTCTCGCTCAATTATGACCCATTGATTGAACGCTCTGCGGAAATCGAATGCATCAGACTTGTTGACGGCTTTACCGGGCATGACCGAGCATTCTTCGATCAATCTGTTTTTACCCATGACCTTGCGATTATCCAGTCGGGCTACCGAGGAGCGCAACGGCGAGCAATTCCAACATGGCTACAGTTGGTCAAGTTGCATGGATCAATGGGCTGGTACGATGACCCGGAATTCGGATTACGGCGCGGGCCATTCGATGCCCCCGTGAACGCCCCGGCGCAACGCCTTATGATCCCGCCCCAGCACCGCAAGGCCGCCGATACCGTCACCGCGCCTTACTCCCGGCTCTGGTCGGAATTCCGTGCGAGCCTCATTCATGGCCCGGACCACATCAATAGACTGGTCTGTATCGGCTACGGCATGGCCGATGAACATGTGAATGCTGTGATTGAGGCCGCTCTTACACGCACCAATTTTACCCTGGTCATCGCAACAAAGGCTCTTTCCGACCAAGCTTTTGAGCGTTGGTCAAAGCACAAGAACGCTCTCGTTGTGACTGAAGACAGGTCATCGCATTACGGAACAACCGGTGAAGGCCACCAGACGCTTTCAACATTTGAAGGCATCGTTGAGGAGTTGATGAAATGACGAACTTTGCCGAAGAAACGCGCATTGGCTACGTCACCGATGTTCAAGCAGGAACCGTCAGCGTCACTTTGAGCGATATCGAGCAGGATGGCCCGTTGATCGTCACCATTGGCGATGAAGATGTCCTAGTCGGTCGGGTCGGTTCGTACGTCGCCATTGTTCAACGAAACCTCGCCACACTGGCGATGGTCACGAGAATGAGCGAAACTGAGAAGCTTGTTCCGCTGGAACCTGGGCAGGCTGGACAAGATGCCATCCGGGTAGCCAAGGTCAGCCGGGAACTGAGCATCACCCCGTTAGGTGTGTTGGACGACACCGGAGAGTTCCAGCGGGGCGTCAGCACCTTCCCAACCACCGGAGCCGAGGTACACGCCCTTGGAGCGGAAGCCATCGGCAAGATGTTCAACCGCTTCCAGTCCAAGGGATATGACGTTGGCTACCTGCCCTCTGCCCCATCCCAAGGCGTGTATTTTGACCCGTCCGGTCTATTCGGTCGCCACTTCGCCATCCTGGGGCAGACTGGCGCAGGCAAATCCCACACCGTGGCGAACCTGCTGCAACGAGCCGTCAAAGTCATGCCGAAGGCCCATATCATCCTTCTCGACCTTCACGGGGAATACAGTTGGAAAGACGAGCAAGGTGTTCGTCAACATGCGTTTGATGATGGGATTGCCCGGTACGTTGATGCCAGAGAGCTAGAAGTTCCGTACTGGCTTATGACATTTGCTGAACTTTGCGACTTACTCGTGGACCATTCCGAACGTGAAGCCGCCAATCAGATTGCATTCTTCAGAGACACACTATTCCAGTTAAAAGAAAAAGAGAAAGCCGGTGTGAAACTGGATCGCATCTCGGTTGACACTCCCATCTTCTTTTCCTTGGACAACCTCCTTGAAGCTATCGGAGGAAAAAACAGTGAGAGAGTTGACGGCGAAAAGGGAAAAAAGAACGGCCCTCTTTTTGGAACGTTTGATCGCTTCCTCATTCGCCTTAATAGCAAGCTTAACGATGTTCGATACGACTTTCTCCTGAAGCCGAAACAGAGAACTGCATCCAATACACTTGCAGGACTTCTCCGTGATTTTGTTGGCCTTGGAGAACCCAAAAGGCAAATCACAATTATCGATTTGAGTTCAGTCCCATTTGATGTGCGACCAACCGTCGCTGCTCAGATCGGACGGCTTGCGTTCGAGTTCAATTATTGGAACCCGCAATACAAGGAATTCCCGCTCCTTCTCGTGTGCGAAGAGGCTCATGCCTACATCCCTCGTGCCGATGCTGGACAGTATGCCGGAGCGCGGAAATCTATGGAGCGGATCGCCAAGGAAGGCCGCAAGTACGGCGTTGGCCTTGGTGTCGTTAGCCAGCGGCCACATGAACTATCCGAAACCGTGCTGGCTCAGTGTGGCTCGTTCATATGCTTGCGCATCACCAACCCGACTGACCAAGCCTATGTGAAGAACTTGGTTCCCGAAGCCGAGCGGGACTTGGTTGATGTTCTCGCTGGCCTCGGAAGAGGCGAGGCCATGGCCTTGGGCGAAGCCGTTCCCCTGCCCTCCCGCGTTCAGTTCCATCGGGCCAACCCCGAACCGAACAGCAATGACATCGATTTTTACAGCCGCTGGATTGATGGCCCTGACGATATCGACGTCAATCAAATCGTTGATCGTTGGAGACGCCAGGAGCGGTCTGAATAAGCCCCATGCCCGCACAGCGACGCGGGCAGCCAAACCCCGTACCGGGCAACGAGATGATGTTTCCCACTCAGAGGAAAGTTGATTTCGGGTGAAAGCCCACCCCTGTCGTCCACAAGTCACCATGGCAAGGGAAATCGCCCATGGCACGTCGCCGCACTGTATGGTCAAGCCTCATTGAAGCCTCGGGACTGGGCCTACCTGAGCGCGAGCAACTTCAGAAAGTAGTTGCGGGGACAATTGAAGATGAAGTCGGTGCCTTAGGCGCCCTCCTATATGCGATGAACCCTTCCCCCTACATTTTGTTCCTAGGAGACGGGGAGTGGATACTCGTTACGCCGTGGGGCTGCGAGGGGAGTTCATTTGTTAAGGTTAACCGCCATACCGGTGAGCGTCTACCATTCGTCAATGAGTTGATGCCCTCCCGCTTTGAAATCAGTGACACAGAGCTACGGCGGTTCTTCTGCATGTTGGAGCTTGCCTTGTACAAACTCCTGAAACTGCACGAGGTTCACAGCACTCCCGGAAAGCCGTTCGACAAACTCACCCTTGGAGACTTACGCAAGGATGTGCGAAAAGCCGATCTATTGAGTAATTCAGCATTGGATGCGCTCGATAAAATCGTAGAAACGCGAAATGAATTTAACCATTCCATGAGGCAAGTCGATCACGTAACCTATTGCGGCGCACCTCTTTTCCAATCCCACTCCAGCAGATACATACCAAAGAGAAATCGCACCCCATCAGTTCGCCGGTTTTTCATTGATGACGCCTTCATACTGACAGAAGAACTTGTAGCCGCTTATCGCATTCAGCAACCAAAGCTCATTAACTCGGAAATTCTGACAGCATTTCTAATGGGCAATCTTGCGCTTCCACCAGTGGGCGGCATAATACGCACCAAATCCCGAGATTGCGCATTGGAAGACCGCTGCTGGCTGGAACGGCAACGCCGATAGCCCTTTTCCCAATCAACCGCCTCAGAACGCCGCTGGCAGCCCCCGGCCCTGCGGGATACCCGAATGGCGACGGAATAGCTTTACCCGCTCCACGGCCCGAAAAACGGCCCTGGCGGGCATGGTCTGGGAACGGCTGGGCTGCGCCCCGTCCTGGGGACGGGTTGATTTCGGTCGGGAGGCGGATTATCAAGTGTGACGTGAAGGTGTGCTAACGGAGTACACCCCCACACTTGGGATCACAGTGAAATCAACGCCTTAAAGGCTTGGTGGGCGGTGACGGGTTCGAACCGCCGACCCTATCGGTGTAAACGATATGCTCTACCAACTGAGCTAACCGCCCGGAGGCCCCTTCATAAGGGGCTTCGATGAAAAAAACAACCAAGCGATGGCGATAAAAAACGCCGGCCGCGAACCCGCGGCCGGCGCCTGGAAATCGTCACCCGTGCTCGGTCACTGCACCGCGTCGCGCAGGCCCTTGCCGGCCTTGAACTTGGGCTGCTTGGAGGCGGCGATCGTGATCTTCTCGCCGGTGCGGGGATTGCGGCCCTCGGAAGCGGCGCGGGCCGCCACGGCGAAGGTGCCGAAACCGACCAGGCGAACCTCGTCGCCGGACTGCAGCGCGCCGGTGATCGCGTCAAACACACCATCGACCGCCTTGGCGGCATCGGACTTGGACAGGCCGGAGCTGTTGGCCACAGCGGTCACGAGATCGTTCTTGTTCACCTGAAGGCCCCCTCTATGTGCGCCGGTCCGGCCGCGCCGCCCGGCAAAATACCCATCTAATAGGGGCAAGTCTAAATCCCAGGTCGTGAAGCGTCAATGCGCATTCCGCAGGAAAAGCGCGGATTTCCGCCGTTTTTGAGCTAATTACACTGCGGTAAATACGCACACACGGAAGTCGCACACCCGTGGATTGAAAATGGCCGCCGGGCTTGCCGGCGGCCATTTCATGCCTTGGACCTAAGTCGGAGGCTTAGTGGGTGATGACCGTCAGTTCGGCATCCTTGCCCACGGCGGGGGCAGCCTCGGCCGGCTCCTCCCACTCGATGGGAACCGGCAGACGGGTCAGCGCGCGCGACAGCACCTCGTCCACCGTGGCGACCGGGACGATCTCCAAGTTCTTTTTCACGTTGTCCGGGATTTCGGCCAGATCCTTCTCGTTCTCCTTGGGGATGAGAACGGTCTTGAGACCGCCGCGCAACGCCGCCAGCAGCTTCTCCTTGAGGCCGCCGATGGGCAGCACGCGACCGCGCAAGGTCACCTCGCCGGTCATCGCCACGTCCTTGCGCACCGCAATGCCGGTCAGCGCGGACACGATGGCCGTGCACATGGCGATGCCGGCGGACGGGCCGTCCTTGGGCGTGGCGCCCTCGGGCACGTGGACGTGGATGTCGCGCTTTTCGAACACCGTCGGCTTGATGCCCAAGCTGACCGAGCGCGACCGCACGTAGGAGCGCGCCGCCTGCACCGATTCCTGCATCACGTCGCCCAGCTTGCCGGTGATGCTGAAATTGCCCTTGCCGGGCATGGTGACCGCCTCGATGGTCAGCAGCTCGCCGCCCACCTCGGTCCAGGCCAGACCGGTCACGCCGCCCACCATGTCCTCCAGCTCAGCCTCGCCATAGCGGTAGCGGCGGACGCCGGCATACTTTTCCAGATTCCTGGCGTTGATGGTGACCTTCTTCTTGCCCTTGGAGACGATCTCGGTGGTCGCCTTGCGGGCCAGATTGGCCAATTCGCGCTCCAGGTTACGCACGCCCGCCTCGCGGGTGTAGTAACGGCACAGGTCGCGGATGGCGTCGTCGGTGATGTTGATCTCTTCCTTCGCCAGACCGGCGGCCTTGGTGACCTTGGCCAGCAGGTGGCGCTTGGCGATCTCCACCTTCTCGTCCTCGGTGTAGCCCGACAGCCGGATCACCTCCATGCGGTCCAGCAGGGGCTGGGGCATGCGCAGGGAATTGGCGGTGGTGACGAACATTACGTCGGACAGGTCGTAATCGACCTCCAGGTAATGGTCGTTGAAGGTGGCGTTCTGCTCGGGGTCCAGCACTTCCAGCAGGGCCGAGGACGGGTCGCCGCGCCAATCCGCGCCCAGCTTGTCGATCTCGTCGAGCAGGAACAGCGGGTTGGACGACTTCGCCTTCTTCATGCCCTGGATGACCTTGCCAGGCATGGAGCCGATATAGGTGCGGCGGTGACCGCGCACCTCGGCCTCGTCACGCACGCCGCCCAGCGAGATGCGCACGAAATTGCGCCCGGTGGCGGTGGCCATGGACTTGCCGAGCGAGGTCTTGCCCACGCCGGGCGGGCCGACCAGGCACAGGATGGGCCCCTTGACCTTGTCGGTGCGGGTCTGCACCGCCAGGTACTCGATGATGCGTTCCTTGACCTTCTCCAGGCCGTAATGCTCGGCGTCGAGAATCTTCTCGGCCAGCTTGATGTCCTTCTTGACCTTGGTCCGCTTCTTCCACGGAATCGACAGGAGCCAATCCAGGTAGTTGCGCACCACGGTGGCCTCGGCCGACATCGGGCTCATGGATTTGAGCTTCTTCAGCTCGGCCATGGCCTTCTCGCTCGCTTCCTTGGACAGGCGCGTCTTCTTGATGCGCTCCTCCAGCTCGGCGGTCTCGTCCTTGCCGTCCTCGGTCTCGCCCAGCTCCTTCTGAATGGCCTTGAGCTGCTCGTTCAGATAGTACTCGCGCTGGGTCTTTTCCATCTGCCGCTTGACGCGGTTGCGGATCTTCTTTTCCACCTGGAGGACGCCGATCTCGCCCTCCATGTAGGAATAGACCCGCTCCAGCCGCTCGGCGATGGTCTCGCACTCCAGAAGCTCCTGCTTCTCGGCGATCTTGAGCGACAGGTGCGAAGCGACCGTGTCGGCCAGCTTGCCGGGGTCCTCGATCTGGTTGACCGAGACCAGCACTTCCGGCGGAATCTTCTTGTTGAGCTTGATGTACTGCTCGAACTGGCTGACCACCGAACGCGACAGCGCTTCCAGCTCCTGGGTCTCGCCCTCGCGGTCATCCATGACCTCGGCGACCGCCTGGAAGAAATTGGGATTGTCGGTAAAGCCGGTGATCTTGGCGCGGCGGCTGCCCTCGACCAGCACCTTGACGGTGCCGTCGGGCAGTTTCAGCAGTTGCAGGACCGTGGACACGGTGCCCACGGTGTAGATGTCATCAGTGGTGGGATCGTCCTGGGCCGCGTTCTTCTGGGCCACCAGCAGGATCTGCTTGTCCTCGCGCATGACGTCTTCCAGCGCGCGGACCGACTTCTCACGGCCGACGAACAGCGGGACGATCATGTGCGGGAAGACGACGATGTCTCGGAGGGGAAGAACCGGGAAAACGTCGTCACGTGCGATTTCGGCCATGCTGCCTCTTGACGTATGCGGCCGCGGCTTGGGCGGCCGACTGGTAAAACACTCTGGAACTGTGCCTAAGGGATATACCTAGGCGTCTCCCCTCTCTCGTCAAGGGAGGGCCGGCAGTGCCGGCCTCTCTCTCGCGGTCATAATACTTTTGCGCCCATGGCGCCCGTGCAACCGATCAGGCGCTGGTTCCCACGTCCTCCCGACGCTCGGAGTAGATGTAGAGCGGCTGGGCGCGGCCCTCGACCACCTCCTTGTTGACCACCACTTCCTCGACGCTGTCCAGGGTGGGCAGTTCGAACATGGTGTCCAGCAGGATGCCTTCCATGATGGAACGCAGGCCGCGGGCGCCGGTCTTGCGCTGGATCGCCTTTTCCGAAATGGCCTTGAGCGCGTCCTCCTGGAAGGTCAGCTTGGTGTCTTCCATCTCGAACAGGCGCTGGTACTGCTTGACCAGGGCGTTCTTGGGCTTGGACAGGATTTCCACCAGCGCATCCACGTCCAGGTCGTCCAGGGTGGCCAGCACCGGCAGACGGCCGACGAATTCGGGGATCAGGCCGAATTTCAGCAGGTCCTCCGGCTCGACCTCGCGCAGGATTTCACCGGTCCGACGCTCGTCGGGGCCGCGCACCTCGGCACCAAAGCCGATCGAGGTGGCCTGGCCGCGCGAACCGATGATCTTTTCCAGGCCGGCGAAGGCGCCGCCGCAGATGAACAGGATGTTGGTGGTGTCCACCTGCAGGAATTCCTGCTGCGGGTGCTTGCGGCCGCCCTGGGGCGGGACGCTGGCCACCGTGCCTTCCATGATCTTCAGCAGGGCCTGCTGCACGCCCTCGCCCGACACGTCGCGGGTGATGGACGGGTTGTCGGACTTGCGGCTGATCTTGTCCACTTCGTCGATGTAGACGATGCCGCGCTGGGCGCGCTCCACATTGTACTCGGCGGCCTGCAGCAGCTTGAGGATGATGTTCTCCACATCCTCGCCCACATAGCCCGCCTCGGTCAGGGTGGTGGCGTCGGCCATGGTGAAGGGCACGTCGAGGATGCGGGCCAGGGTCTGCGCCAGCAACGTCTTGCCGCAGCCGGTGGGGCCGACCAGCAGGATGTTGGACTTGGCGATCTCGACCTCGTTGGCCTTGCCACCGTGCTGAAGGCGCTTGTAGTGATTGTGCACGGCGACCGACAGGACCTTCTTCGCGTGGTCCTGGCCGATGACATAGTCATCGAGGACGGCGCGGATGTCCTTCGGGGTCGGCACACCGTCGCGCGAGCGGACCAGGTGGGTCTTGTGCTCCTCGCGGATGATGTCCATGCACAGCTCGACGCATTCATCGCAGATGAAAACCGTCGGCCCGGCGATCAGCTTGCGCACCTCATGCTGGCTCTTTCCGCAGAACGAGCAATACAGGGTGTTCTTCGAATCGCCGCTCGTGGACTTGGTCATCGGTACTCCATTGGTATAGCGGCCAGGCAATTGAAAGCAATGTTAGCCACACGAATCGGCGGCAGACAATGAAAATTACCCCGCGCCGGGCCGCGGACAACGGCTGCGCGCGGTAACGGGCGGCGGCGGAACCTGCTTGGCCGGAAGCCCCCGCCGCCCGCCGGCATCAGGCCTCGGCGGTGTCGCCTTCCCTGCTCGGGCGGCTGCTCACCACCTCGTCGATCAGGCCGAATTCCTTGGCTTCGGTGGCGCTCATGAACTTGTCGCGCTCCATCGCCTGCTCGATCACCTCGAGCGGCTGGCCGGTATGATGAACGTACATATTGTTGAGCCGCGCCCGCAGCGCAAGGATTTCACGGGCGTGGATCTCGATGTCGGTGGCCTGGCCCTGGAAGCCGCCCGACGGCTGGTGCACCATGACGCGGGCGTTGGGCAGGGCGAAGCGCTTGCCCTTTTCGCCGGCGGTCAGCAGCAGCGACCCCATGGACGCCGCCTGGCCCAGGCAAACCGTGGACACGGCCGGGCGGATGTACTGCATGGTGTCGTAGATGGACAGACCCGAGGTCACCACGCCGCCCGGCGAATTGATGTAGAAGGCGATGTCCTTGGACGGGTTCTCGGATTCCAGGAACAAAAGCTGGGCGCAGATCAGGCTGGCCACCTCGTCAAAGACCGCGCCGGTCAGGAAGATGATGCGTTCCTTCAACAGGCGCGAATAGATGTCGTAGGCGCGCTCGCCCCGGTTGGTCTGCTCGACCACCATCGGCACGAGGGTATTCATATAGAGGTCGATGGGATCTCTCTCGCGCATGGTCCGTCCTTCTCGTCAGTCCTGGGTGTGGCGGTTCGGGAATCCGTCCTAGCCGACCTGGGCCGGAACCGCCAGACAAATTCTTCGCACCGACCCCCATGCCCTGCCGTCCGCGCTACCGAGCCCTGGCGTCGGTTCGGCGCCGGGCCGCCCCTTTCGGCAGGGGCCGCGGACCAGCATGGCAGATGGGGGGATCGCCAAGGCCGGTCAGGGCGACCGGCACCCACAAATGTGGCCCTTTCACGAATTTCCGCAATCGGGGAATTTCGAAAGTCGCGCCGCGTTGATACTTTCGGCGCAGGCAACAATGTCGCGACCGGATTGTGGGCGTCGGGTCCGGCGAAACGGGGGCCGGATACGACACTGGCGGCCCGAGGGCCGCCAGCGCGTAACCGAACCTTACTCGGCCGATTCGGCCTTCTTCTTGGTGGCCTTCTTCTTGGGCTTGGCCTCTTCGGCCTTGCCCTCGTCGGCGGCATCCGGGTCCTTGCGCAGATCCTCGACCGACACTTCCTTGTCGGCGACCTTGGCCAGTTCGAGGATGAAGTCGATGACCTTGTCCTCGAAGATGGGAGCGCGCAGGCTGTTCAGCGCGTCGGGATTGCTCTTGTAGTACTGGAACACCAGGTGTTCCTGGCCGGGGAAGCGGCGGGCTTCCTCGATCAGGGCCTTGTTCACGTCGTCCTGGGTAACGGTGACGTCGTTCTTCTGGCCCACATCGGCCAAGAGCAGGCCCAGGCGCACGCGACGCTCGGCCAGGGCGCGGTAATCGGCCTTGAGGGTGTCGTCATCCTTGCCGGCATCCGACGGATCCAGGCGGCCGGCTTCCTTGTCCTGCTCGACCTGCTTCCAGATGGCCTCGAACTCCTGGTCCACCATGCCCTGGGGAACCTCGAAGTCGTGGTTGGCGGCCAGTTGGTCCAGCAGGGCGCGCTTGAGCTTGGTGCGGGCGATGCCGTCCAGCTCGCGGGTGATCTCGTCCTTGATGGCCTGCTTGAGGGCATCCAGACCGTCCATGCCGACCTTCTTGGCCAGCTCGTCGTCGATCTCGGCGGCCTTCGGCTCGCGCACCTCGTGCACGGTCACGTCGAACTGGGCGGGCTTGCCGGCCAGATCCTCGTTGCCGTAGCCCTCGGGGAAGGTCACGTCGACAACGGCCGTCTCACCGGCCTTCTTGCCGACCAACTGGTCCTCGAAGCCGGGGATGAAGGTGTTGGAGCCGAGCTTCAGCGAATAGCCCTGGGCGGAACCGCCCGGGAACGCCTCGCCGTCCTTCTTGCCGACGAAGTCGATCACCACCACGTCGCCGGCGGCCGAGGCGCGCTCGACCGTCTCGCTGCTCTCGTGGCGCTCGGCGATGCGCTGGAGGGTGTCGGCGATCTCGGTCTCGGGGACCTGCGCCTTCTCGCGCTCGAGCGACAGGGTGGCGAAGTCCATGGCGGTGATTTCGGGCAGGATTTCCAGCGCCACGGTGAATTCCAGGTCCTTGCCCTCGGCATACGAGGTGATTTCGACCTTGGGCTGCATGGCGGGCTTGAGGCCCTTTTCCTGGATGGCCGAGCCGGTGCCTTCGTTGACCGCGGCTTCAAGAACCTCGCCCAGGATGGACGCGCCGTACTTCTGACGCACGATCTTCAGGGGCACCTTGCCGGGGCGGAAGCCGGGCAGTTTCACCTCACGGGCGATTTCCGCCAGCCGGGTTTCAGTGCGCGCCTCGAGCTGCGCCGCGGGGACGACGACCTTGAACTCGCGCTTCAGGCCGTCAGCATTCGTCTCGGTTACCTGCATCAGTCTTTCGCCAATCGAATCAATTCGTTGCAAGAAACCCGGCGGTCGCGTTGCCCCAGAGCGCGCTGGCGACTGGTGCGGGCGAAGGGATTTGAACCCCCATGGCTTGCGCCGCTGGAACCTAAATCCAGTGTGTCTACCAGTTCCACCACGCCCGCATGAGCAGGTGCGCGACACCCTCGACCTCGAAAAGCCTGGGGGCCGGCCCGCCGGAACCGGTGTCTATAACATAGTCACGTGCCGGGATACAGGGCTTGTGCGACGATTCCGACAACTTGCGGGTTTCCGCCGACGAAAGGGCTTTCCATGTTGCTTTTAAGGATAGCTCTCATACCATCGGATAATCGGGGACTTGCCCTACGCCTACGGAAAAAGAAGGCCATTAGCCGGTTGAATTAGGCTTGCCGAAACTTCATATTCCTTTCGTACCAAGACCAAAGCTTGGGGGTTTGATGATGGATTTGGATCGCGCGGGACGGTTGGCGTTCCTGCAAATCGATGACGAGACCTGCCGCACTCTGCGCGAATTCCGCGACGTCCTGGCGCCGCGCCTGGATGCCCTGCTCGAGGCCTTCTATGGCCATGTGCGCGCCAACGCGACCGTAGCCGCCATCTTCGACTCGCCGGCGCGTATGGACCATGCCCGCGCGATGCAGAAGAAGCACTGGCTGGACAGCGTGTTCGCCGGCAATTTCGACGACCGCTATTTCGCCAACGTCACCGAGATCGGCAAGATCCACCAGCGCGTGGGGCTGGAGCCGCGCTGGTATACCGCCGGCTATTGCTTCGTGCTGAACAAGGTGTTCGAGCTGGCCGCCCACACCTATCGCAAGCGCCCGGAAAAGCTGGCCCAGGTTCTGGCCGCCGTGAACAAGGCGGCCTATCTGGACATGGACCTGGCCACCTCGGTCTACATCGAGACCAACACCGCAGCCCTGATCGCCCGCGAACTGGGCGCCAAGGCCGACGCCTTCGAGCGCGACATCCAGGGCGTGGTGTCCCAGGTCGCGGCCGCCGCCACCCAGATGGAGGCCAGCGCGCGCACCATGGCGGCCAACGCCGAGGAAACCTCGATGCAGTCCACCACGGTGGCCGCCGCCGCCGAGGAAGCCACCGTCAACATCCAGACGGTGGCCGCCGCCGCAGAGGAACTGTCCAGCTCCATCGCCGAGATCGGCCGCCAGGTGTCGCATTCGGCCGCCATCGCCTCCTCCGCCATGGACGAGGCCACCCGCACCAACGACATGGTGCAAAGCCTGGCGGAAGCCGCCGGCCGCATCGGCCAAGTGGTCAAGCTGATCAACGACATCGCCAGCCAGACCAACCTTTTGGCGCTCAACGCCACCATCGAGGCGGCGCGCGCCGGCGATGCCGGCAAGGGCTTCGCGGTGGTCGCCAACGAGGTCAAAAGCCTGGCCAACCAGACCGCCAAGGCCACCGACGAGATCGCCACCCAGATCGCCGCCGTGCAGAACGCCACCCGCGACGCGGTGGGCGCCATCGGCGGCATCGCCTCGACCATCGGCCAGATCAACGACATTTCGGGCGGCATCGCCGCGGCGGTCGAGGAACAGGGTGCGGCCACCCAGGAGATCGCCCGCAACGTCCAGCAGGCGGCCCTGGGCACGCAGGAGGTTACCGGCACCATCGCCCGCGTGTCGGCGGCGGCCTTCGAAACCGGCAACGCCGCCCGCGACGTGTTGGGCTCGGCCGAATCGCTGACCCGCAATTCGGCCATCCTGAACGAACAGGTGGACAAGTTCGTGCGCGAAATCCGCCAGGACTGAGGTTTGGGGCAAAGCGAAGCCCCCTGCCGCACGGCGGCAGGGGGCTTTTGCATTCAGGCCGGGCGGATCGCGGCGAGGCGACACTCGGCGAGCCGGTGGGACGGACGCCCCCTACCCCTTCAGCAACGCCTTGATGTCCGACGACACCGCCACCTTGCCGGTGGCGGAATAGGCCTCGTGATTGGCCTCGATCTCGTCGAGCTTGTAGAGGTAGTTGATCATCATGCCCAGCGACTGCTTCATGCCCTTGGGGCTGGTGTCGGCCAGCCAGTTCAGGCGTTCGATGCGTGCCCCGTTGGACAGGTGGAAATGCGCCACCGGGTCCAGCGCCCGCGCCACGCCGCGCTTTTCCTGGGCCAGATAGCGGGCGGCCAGCCGGGTCAGGGGCGCGCGCAGGGTTTCCGCAATCAACGCGTCGTCGGCCCAGGCACCGTCTTCCACCAGCGCCCTAAGACTGCCCTTGGCGCCCTGGCCGTTGGACAATTGGGTCAGTTGGCGGTGTTCCGCCGCGCTCAACAGGCCCGCCTCGCCCTGGGCCAGCCGCTCGGCCAGCCATGCCCGGAAGCCGGGGATGGGCGACAGCGTGGCAAAGGTCTTAAGGCGCTTGAATTCGCGCGACAGTTCCTCGACCACCCGCTTGATCAGGAAATTGCCGAAGCTGATGCCGTCCAGACCGCGCTGGGCGTTGTTGATGGAATAGAAGATGGCGGTGTCCGCCTCTTCGGGATTGCCTACGGGCGCGTGCCGGTCCAGCAATTCGTGGACGTTGCCCGCGATGCCGCGCACCAGGGCGACCTCGACGAAGATCAACGGCTCCTCGGGCATGCGCGGATGGAAGAAGGCGTAGAGACGGCGATCGGAATCCAGACGGTTCTTGAGGTCGCCCCATCCCTGGATGGCGTGCACCGCCTCGTAGGCCATGATCTTTTCCAGCACGCAGGCGGGCGAACGCCAGGTGATGCGCTGGAGTTCCAGGAAGCCCACATCGAACCACGCCGCCAGCAGGGTCTTGAGTTCCTTTTCCAGGGCGGTCAGGGCGGCATCGCCGCGGGTCATGCCCATCAGCTCGGCGCGCAGGTCCACCAGGAACTTCACCCCCTCGGGCAGCGCGTTGAACTGGGTCAGCAGACGGGTGAACGGCGGCTCCAGCGCCAGCCGCATGGCCTCCTCGGCCTTGATGCGGGCGGGTTCGTCATCGGCGGCCGCCAGCAGGTCCCGCACCGCGGCGTCCACCCGCTCGCGGTCGGGGCCGAAACGGCCCGCCATCAGGCCCAGGAAGCGCTGGCGCCCCTCGGGCGACAGCGACAGGTACTCGCGCCCCAGCGCGGCGGCGCGCGCACGCGCCGACACCTCGCCACCCCGCCCTTCCAGGCAGGCTTCCATCTGCCTGCGCAGGCGCGCCAGATCGTCGTCGGGCAGGTCGGGAGCAAAGCTCAGGGTTTCGCCGCCCTTGGCAGCGCCGGCAACGTCGCGCCACAGCTTGGCAAGGCCCTTGATGCGGGCCAGAAGCGAGGATCCAACGGCTTGGGTCATGCTGACTGTCTCGCGTCCTTCATCCATGTGGGCCTCTCCAAAGGATGTGGGAACATTTGCCGCTCGTGCAAATCAGAACAACCCTGTCGGACGGACGATCCCCCCTGCCGTCCGGTCGGCCAGCCGGGCCAGCACGCCCGGCAGCGCCTCGCACACATCCTCGGCGATCAGGCCGGGACCGAAGGCGGCCGCCGCCTCCCCGTGCAGCCAGGCACCGCAGGCGGCCGCGTCGAAGCCATCCATGCCGGCCGCCAGCAGGCCGCCGATGATGCCGGCCAGCACGTCGCCCGAACCGGCGGTGGCCAGCGACGGCGGGGCGTTGGCGGTGATGGCGGCGCGGCCGTCGGGGTGGGCGATGACGGTGTCGGCCCCCTTGAGCAACACCACCGCCCCTGCCCGTTTGGCCGCCTGGCGAGCGCGATCCAGCCGCGAGCCGTCGGCGGCGCCGAACAGACGGGCGAATTCGCCGTCATGGGGCGTCAGCACCACGTTGGCCGACAACGCTTTGAACAGGTCGCGCGGGGTGTCGGCAAAGCTGGTCAGCGCGTCGGCGTCCAGCACCATGGCCTTGCCTGCCCGCGCTGCGGCCAGCACGCGCTCGCGCATGGCCTGTCCGGTGCCGCCGCCCGGCCCCAGCACCAGCGCGTTCTTGCGCCCGTCCGCCAGCAGGACGGCGTAATCGTCCAGCGCGGCGACGATGGCGCCCGGGTCGCCGGCGCGGTAGACCGCCAGCGCCTCGGCCGGGGCGGCAATGGTCGCCAGCCCCGCCCCCGCCCGCCGCGCCGCCCGCGCGGCCAGTCGGGCGGCGCCGGTCATGGCGGCACCGCCCACCACCACCACGTGGCCGCGCGCATATTTGTGGGCGTCCGGGCGCGGCCACGGGAAACGGCGCAGCCACACATCCGGCGTGTTCTCCACCACCGGCGGCTCCACCTCGGTCAGCACATCGGCGGGAATGCCGATATCGGCCACCACCACCTGGCCGCAGCGCAGGCGGCCCGGCAACAGCAGATGGCCGGGTTTCTTGCGGAAGAAGGTGACTGTCGCCACCGCCTCGGGGGCCATTCCCAGGATGGCCCCGGTGTCGCCATCCACCCCCGACGGCACGTCCACCGCCACCACCGGCAGCCGGCGGCGCGCCACCTCGGCGATGGCGTCGGCGGCGGCGCCGCAGAGCGGGCGCGCCAGCCCGGCGCCGAACAGGGCGTCCACCACCACGTCGGCGCGCTCCAGCACGTCTGGCGACAGCGGTTCGGTGGCACCCTTCCAGCGCGCCGCCATCAGGGCCGCGTCACCCTTGAGATTGACGGCGTCGCCCAGCAGGGCCAGACGCACCGCATAGCCCGCCCGCGACAACAGGCGCGCCACCACAAACCCGTCACCGCCATTGTTGCCCGGGCCACACAGGACGGCGACGCGGCAGGGGCGGAAACGGCGGCGCAGCTCGCGGGCGACGGCGAAGCCTGCGGCCTCCATCAGCCGCTCGCCGGGAATGCCGCCGGCCATGGCCAGGGCATCGGCGCGATACATTTCGGCAACGGACAGAACCTCGGGACCCATGGCATTCTCCAACGGCGGGCGTTCCCAAGGGTATGCCCAAGGGGGCGGATTTCAATCTGCTTTCCCAGCGCCCCACCCTTGCCGAACACGGGGGATTGCCGGGCGACCATGGTTGCGTTACCACCTTTGTCCCTGGATTGCGAAGGAGAGGGATCGTGAGGGTGCTGGTCCTCGGCGCCGGCGTGGTCGGCACCGCCGCCGCATGGTATCTGGCCAAGGCCGGACACGAGGTGACGGTGGTCGATCGTCAGCCCGCCCCCGGCATGGAAACCAGCTTCGCCAATGGCGGCCAGATCTCGCCCTGCCATGCGGAACCGTGGGCCAATCCGGGCGTGCTGCCCAAGGTGCTGAAATGGCTGGGGCGCGAGGACGCGCCGCTGCTGTTTCGCTGGAACCGCTGGGACCCGGCCCTGTGGGCCTGGGGGCTGCGCTTCCTGTCCAACTGCACGGCGCCGCGCGCCGCCCGCAACATGGAGCGCGCACTGCGCATCGCCATCTATTCGCGGGCGTGCTTGCGCGAGCTGCGGGCGGAAACCGGCATCAGCTACGACCAGCGCAGCCTGGGCATCCTGCACGTCTATCGCGACGGCCGCGAATTCGAGCATGCGCGCGCCGCCGCCGGCCTGATGCAGGGCTGGGGCCTGGAACGCCAGATCAAGACCCCGGCCGAATGCCGCAGCATCGAGCCGGCGCTGGCTCCGGTGGCCGACCAACTGGCGGGCGGCATCCATACCCCCGGCGACGAAAGCGGCGACGCGCACAAATTCACCCAAGCCCTGGGCGCGCTGGCGGCCGCGCGCGGCGTCGTGTTCCGCCATGGCGTCACCGTGCGGGCGCTGGTGACGGACGGCAGCCGCATCGCGGTGGCCGACACCGACAACGGCCCGTTGACGGCCGACGCCTTCGTGCTGGCGGCCGGCAGCTACAGCCCGCTGCTGGCGCGGCCGCTGGGGCTGCGCCTGCCCATCGTGCCGGCCAAGGGCTATTCCATCACCC
Source organism: Pseudomonadota bacterium (assembly GCA_023426365.1). GTDB lineage: Bacteria > Pseudomonadota > Alphaproteobacteria > Rhodospirillales > Magnetospirillaceae > Magnetospirillum. The sequence goes on along the minus strand of JAFAAW010000003.1, from coordinate 13,340 downwards.
TGCCCGCCGACGGCCCGGCCGCCCCCGTGGTGTCCATCACCGACGACGAGCACAAGATGGTCTATTCCCGCCTGGGCGATCGTCTCCGCTGCGCCGGCACCGCCGAACTGACCGGCTACGACACCCGCCTGAACCCGGCGCGCTGGCAGATGATCCGCCGCCATGCCCGCGCCCTGTTCCCCCAGGCCGGCGACTTCGCCAAGGCCGAGCCGTGGACCGGCCTGCGCCCGGTGACGCCCGACAGCGTGCCGCTGCTGGGCGCCACGCCCTTTGCCAACCTGTACCTGAACACCGGACACGGCACCTTGGGCTGGACCATGGCGTGCGGGTCGGGCCGGGCGCTGGCGGACCTTGTCTCGGGTCGTCAACCGGACATTGACATGACCGGCCTGGGCCTGGACAGATTCAGTTAAATCAACGCTCTGCGTCTGATTCTTCAGAGGCTTCCGCCGGGAGGTCAATCCCGGTTTCATCCGGCGTCGTGACGGCGGCAGGAACCGGCACCTTCTTGCGGCGATGGGGCTTGTGCGCCCATGGCCGGTCGCCCTGCCATTCGGCCACCGTCTCGACACGGGCGCCGGGCGGGGCCAGCCACAGGGCATGGGCGCCGCGCCGCCACAGGTCGAACCGATCCACCACCAGCACCGGCCCGCGACAGGCATGGCGGATGGGCACCGCACTGACCACCACCTGCGCGTCGGCGCAGGCCGGATCGATGCCGGCATCCTCGCGCACCAGGGCGATGACCTGCCCGTCAACCCGGTAGACGCAGCCCAGGGCATCGCAGGACAGGCGCCCGTCGCGCGACCGCCCCGTGCGCGGCCACCGTTCGGACGCCTGGGGTCCGGCGCGGCGGCTCCAGGTTTCGCGCACGATGCGGCCACCGCGATTGACAAGCAGGGCACCGTTGGCGGTGCGCACCCCCATGGAATAGCCGCGGCTGTCCACCAGCAGGTCGGGGGGATCGTGCAGCGCCATGCCGCCCAGCCCCACCATCATGGGCAGCACGCCCAACAGGCGCCACCGCCGCCGCCACAGCACCAGCCAGCACCCGCCCAGGGTGAACAGCACCATCCCCCACAGCGGCAGCGGCGGCAGCACGATGGCGGCGGCGGGCCATCCGGCGACCATGGCCGCCACCCGGTTGATGGCGGCCACACACCAGCCCATGGGCACCCACGCCCAGTGGTCCAGCCCCAGCGGCATCAGCAGCAAGCCCAGGGCGGCGAACGGCATGGCGATGCCCGACAGCGGCACCGCCAAGGCATTGGCGACCACCGACCAGAGCGCGAAGCGGTTGAAGTGGTAGACGCCGTAAAGCGCGGTGGCACTGCCGGCAACCAGGGTTGACAGCACCACCCCCCCCACGTAATGGCCGCCCGCCGCCAGCCAGCCCGATTGCTCGGACCGCTGTGCTGCCAGGCGGGGCGCCAGCACCTCGTAGGCGGCGATCAGCGCGGCGACGGCGGCAAAGGACATCTGGAAACTGGGTCCCACCAGCGCCTCGGGCGCCAGCAGCAGGACCGCCACCGCCGCCCACGCCACCAGCCGCATGGACAGCGCGCTGCGGTCCAGCAGCACCGCCAGCAGCACGATGCCGGTCATCAGGAACGAGCGCTGCGCCGGCACCGGGGCGCCCGCCAGCAGCATGTAAAAGAAGGTCGTGCACAAGGCGACGGCCGCCGCCCACTTCTTGATGGGCCGGCGCAGGGCCACCGCCGGAAACAGCGCCAGCCCGCCGCGCACCACGAAGAAGACCAGCCCGGCGGCCAGCCCCATGTGCAGGCCGGAAATGGACAGGATGTGGGCCAGCCCGCTGTCGCGATAGGCATCCAGCAGCGGGCGCGGAATGGCGCCGGTCTCGCCGGTGACCAGGGCGGCGGCGATGCCGCCGGTGCCGTCGGCGGGCAGGACCGCGACGATGCGGCGGGTGATGGTGCGGCGCAGTTCGTTCAGGGCGGCGCGCATGCCTTCGTCGCGCGCGCCCGCCATCAGGCGCGGCTCGCCCTGGATGGTGCCGATGGCACCCAGACCCATGAACCACGCGTGGCGGGCGAAGTCGAAGGCGCCGGGCGCCGCCGGCTGCGGCGGCGGCATCAGCAGCGCCGCCACTTCGAGCCGCGATCCCACCGGCAGATCGGCCTCGCTTTTGGTCTTCAGGCGCACGCGCCGGGGCCGCGCCCCGTCGATCTCCGCCACCACCTCGTCCAGGGTCACCCGCTGGCCGCCGCCGGCCAGCGGCTCCACCTCGCTGATGACGCCTTGCAGCCGCACCAACCCGCTGGGACGTTCCAGCACGGGGGCGGCCACCCGCCACGCCCGCACCTCGGCCGCCAGGAACCCCAGGGCGATCAACAGCAGCGGCAGGGCCACCGCCAGCAGCGTGGGGCGCTTGCGCGCCGTCCAGGCTGCGGCTAGGGTACCGGCCATCGCCGCCGCGCCCAGCCACAGGGGTGGTTCGGACGGGGCAGCGAAGTACAGCGAGATGCCGATCCCAAGGAAAACCGGCAGCCACAAAGGCCAACGCTCGCGCTCGGCCATGGCCGCCGCGACGACATTTGCACCTGCAAATGGCCCTAGCCTTTGGATCAGGCCGCCGCCTATCCTATCGGGCAGGAAAATCGCCATCCCCCCCCATCACCGGGCTGTCATCGCGGCGAAGATATGCTAGACAAGGGCAGCCCGCCACTTATGGCGCAAGGAGTCTTGAGACCTATCATGTCGGTGGTCACCCGTTTCGCCCCTTCTCCGACCGGTTTTCTCCACATTGGCGGCGCCCGCACCGCGCTGTTCAACTGGCTGTTCGCCCGTCACCATGGCGGCCAATTCCTGCTGCGCATCGAGGACACCGACCGCCAGCGCTCCACCCAGCAGGCGGTGGATGCCATCTTCGACGGTCTGAAGTGGCTGGGTCTGGAAGGCGACGGCGAAGCGGTGTTCCAGTTCGCCCGCATGGACCGCCATGCCGAGGTGGCCCGCCAATTGGTGGCCGAGGGCAAGGCCTATTACTGCTATTGCACGCCCGAGGAGCTGGAGAAGATCCGCGAGCAGCAGCGCGCCGAGGGCAAGCCCATGCGCTATCCCGGCGTGTGGCGCGACCGCGATCCGGCCGAGGCGCCGGCCGGCGCCAAGCCGGTGGTGCGCCTGAAGGCGCCGCAGGAGGGCGACACCGTCATCAACGATCTGGTCCAGGGCGAAGTGTGCGTGGCCAACGCCCAATTGGACGACATGGTGCTGCTGCGCGCCGACGGCACCCCCACCTACATGCTGTCGGTGGTGGTGGACGACCATGACATGGGCATCACCCACGTCATCCGCGGCGACGACCACCTGACCAACGCCTTCCGCCAGTACCAATTGTACAAGGCGTGCGGCTGGGACGTTCCGCAATTCGCCCACATCCCGCTGATCCACGGCCCCGACGGCGCCAAGCTGTCCAAGCGCCATGGCGCGCTGGGCGCCGAGGCGTACCGCGACATGGGCTTCCTGCCCGAGGCCATGCGCAACTACCTGCTGCGCCTGGGCTGGGGCCATGGCGACGACGAGATCATTTCGACCGAACAGGCGGTCGAATGGTTCGACCTGGCCGGGGTCGGCCGCTCGCCGTCGCGTTTCGACATGACCAAGTTGACCAACCTCAACGGCCATTACCTGCGTCAGGCCGATGATGCCCGCCTGGTCGAGCTGATCCTGCCGCAGGTCGAGGCCAAGGCGGGCGTGTCCGTCGATGCCGAGGGCAAGCGCCGCCTGACCGCCGGCATGGCCGGCATGAAGGAGCGCGCCAAGACGCTGGTCGAGTTGGCGGATTCGGCGCTGTTCTATGTGCGTCCGCGCCCGCTGGCGCTGGACGACAAGGCGGCCAAGGCGTTGGACGACGCCGAGGCGCGCGCGCTGTTGAAGGAATACGTCCAGTCGGTCGCCAGCGCCGAATGGACGAAGCAAATTCTGGAAGAGGCCGCCCGCGTGTTCGCGGAGGGCCGAGGCCAGAAGCTGGGCAAGGTGGCGCAGCCCCTGAGGGCGGCGCTGACCGGGTCGTCGGTGTCGCCGCCCATCTTCGAAGTGATGGAGGTGCTGGGGCGCGCCGAGGCCATGGCCCGCATCGAGGACGTCGCTGGGAAAGGACAACCTTGACCACCGCCGCCGCCGGATGATCCGGCCGGCATGCCGAACGTGCCAAACAAGCAACGAGACACGGGGAAAGCAGCAATGACAACGAAAGAAACTGTCACCCTTATCAACAACAGCACCGGCAAGCAAACCGAGATGCCGCTGCTTTCCGGAACCGTTGGCCCCAAGGTGGCGGATATCCGCAAGCTTTACGCCGAGCACGACATCTTCACCTATGACCCCGGCTTCACCTCGACCGGTTCGTGCAAGTCGGCGATCACCTACATCGACGGCGACGAGGGCGTTCTGCTGCACCGCGGCTATGCCATCGCCGACCTGGCCGAGAACTGCGAGTTCCTGGAAGTCGCCTACCTGATCCTGAAGGGCGAACTGCCGAACCCCGAGGAAAAGGCCAAGTTCGAGAAGGACATTATCCGCCACTCGATGCTGAACGAGCAGATGTCGTTCTTCTTCCGTGGCTTCCGTCGCGACTCGCACCCCATGGCCGTGATGTGCGGCGTGGTCGGCGCCATGGCCGCCTTCTACCACGACTCGATCGACATCGACGATCCGCACCAGCGCATGATCGCCAGCTACCGTCTGATCGCCAAGATGCCGACCGTGACCGGCTGGGCGTACAAGTACATGCAGGGCCAGCCCTTCATGTACCCGCAGAACAACCTGACCTATGCGGAAAACTTCCTGCACCTGATGTTCGCCACCCCGTGCGAGCAGTACAAGGTCAGCCCGGTTCTGGCCCGCGCCATGGACCGCATCCTCATCCTGCACGCCGACCACGAGCAGAACGCGTCCACCTCGACCGTCCGTCTGGCCGGCTCGTCGGGTGCCAACCCGTTCGCCTGCATCGCCGCCGGCATCGCCTCGCTGTGGGGTCCCGCCCATGGCGGCGCCAACGAGGCCGTGCTGAACATGCTGCACGAGATCGGCTCGGTTGACCGCATCCCCGAGTTCATCAAGAAGGCCAAGGACAAGGACGATCCGTTCCGCCTGATGGGCTTCGGCCACCGCGTGTACAAGAACTACGACCCGCGCGCCAAGATCATGCAGAAGACCTGTCACGAGGTCCTGGAAGAGCTGGGCGTGCAGGACGAGCCGCTGCTCAAGCTGGCCATGGAACTGGAGCGCATCGCGCTCGAGGACGAATACTTCGTCCAGCGCAAGCTGTTCCCGAACGTGGACTTCTATTCGGGCATCATCTTCCGCGCCATGGGCATCCCGACCCAGATGTTCACCTCGCTGTTCGCCCTGGCCCGCACCGTCGGCTGGATCGCCCAGTGGAACGAGATGCTGACCGACCCGGATCAGAAGATCGGCCGTCCGCGTCAGCTCTATGTGGGTCAGCCCCACCGTCCCTTCGTCCCGCTGGACAAGCGTGGCTAAGCGGACGCCGAACAGGTCCCAACCGGAGGGGCGGCGCATTCCTGCGCCGCCCCGACGGCTTCCGCCCCCCGCCAACGACAATGCCCCACCCGGCCGGCGGCGTCTTTTGCGGCTTGCCCTGACGGCAATTCTCGGCGCGGTCGCCTTGGGCGCGCTGTATTTCCTGCTGGTCGGCTGATCTTTCCGCCCGCCGCCCCTTCCATCCCCTGTCTCGGTCAGGTTCCGGCCGTCGCCGGGCGCATCAGCCCAGGGCGCGCGCAGCCGCCCCACATCCGATGATCGAGAACCGGGCGCGATAGGCGTAGCCTGCTCCCATTCTTCCAGAATGGAGAGCAGCATGCAGATCGGTAAAACCGACATGACGGGCGCCGGAGCCACCCTGCGCACGTCCCAGGCCGACGCTTCCCAGGCCAGCACCCAACCCTGCGTCAACGCCAATCCGAAGGGCAGCGGCGTCGCCGCGCCGCTCAGCGGCGGTTCACGCACGCTTTCACCGGGGATTTTCACCAAGGCCCAGGACAGCGAGGCCCCCAGCCTGACCCCGGCCACCTTGGCCGACATGGTGGCGGAGCGGGCCAAGGCGTTCTCGAAGACCCTGGCGGAGGCCTTCAAGGCCGCCAACATCCCCACCGACCAACCGATCGCGCTGCATGTGGACGGCGCCGGCCGGGTGACGGCCGAGGGTCCGTACAAGGAGCGGATCGACAAGCTGTTCCAGGAACGGCCGAAGCTGGAAAAGGAGTTCAAGGACATCCCGGCGCTGAATGCCATCGTCGCCCTGAACGACGCCATGCGCCACTTTTCCCAGGCGAGAAAGGACGCCCGCGACGAGGACGAACGATCCCGGGTCGAGGCCACCTATCTTTCCAATTGCCTGGAAATCCAGTCCCGTTCCAACACCATGGTCATGGTCGAGGGGCAGTTGGTGTCGTCGGCCATCGCCGACATGGCGCAACGCTGATCAGGTACGGGCTGCCCCGCTTGGCCGCCACCTGCCGGGCGGCCAAGGCTTGCGGGTGAATGCCCCACCCGGCGAAGGGCAACGATCGCGGCTCGACCATGCGGCGCCTTTTGGGCGTCACGGTCGAATGCGCGCGTTCAGGCCACGGGAAGCGCCTTGGGGGCGGCGAAGCCGGCCTGGACGATGGCGCGCACCTTGTCGAACGCCTTGACCTCGATCTGGCGAATGCGCTCGCGGCTGACGCCGTAGCGGCTGCCCAGTTCCTCCAGCGTGACCGGATCGTCCTTGAGCCGGCGTTCGACGAAGATCTCGCGTTCGCGTTCGTTCAGGGTGTCCAGCGCGCGGGCGATCAGGGTGCGGCCCTGGCTCAGCTCCTCGCGGTGGGCATAGGCGTCTTCCTGGTTTTCGCGCTCGTCCGGCAGCAGGGACATGGCCTCGGTGCCACCTTCGCCCAGCGGAATGTTGAGCGACGAATCGCGCCCGGCCATGCGGCGGTTCATGGAGACCACGTCGGCCTCCTCCACCTCAAGCTCGCGGGCGATGGTCGTCACCGCCTCGGGCGCCAGGTCGCCGGCTTCCATCAGGTTCAGCCGCGCCTTGATGCGGCGCAGGTTGAAGAACAGCTTCTTCTGGGCGGCCAGGGTGCCGATCTTGACCAGGGACCACGAATTCAGCACGAATTCGTTGAGCGACGCCTTGATCCACCACATGGCATAGGTGGAAAGCCGGAAGCCCTTGTCCGGGTCGAATTTCTTGACGGCCCGCATCAGGCCGACATTGCCTTCCGAGATGAGGTCGGCCATGGGAAGGCCGTAGTGGCGGTAGCCCATGGCGATCTTGGCCACCAGACGCAGGTGGCTGGTGACCAGCTTGTGGGCGGCGCCGGTATCCTGATAATCCACCCAGCGCTTGGCCAGCATGAATTCCTCCTCGGCCTCGAGGACCGGGAAGGCGCGGATATCGCTGAGATATTTGGCGAGGCCGCCATCTTCGCCGATGACGGGCAGGGCCGCGGACAGTCGCATCGTCAAATCCTCCCACGAGCGAATTGACATGGCCCACCGCAATGGTCGGGCCAGACAGGACGAACGGCCCCGTCGCGGGCACCGTTCCCATGTCGAACATTATGCAAACATCAGCCCTGCGGGTCAAGCCGCGCGTGGTCGTGCCAGTGCCTTGAACACCGCGGATCGCCTGCCGGTTGCCTGCCCACGAAGGCCAATTGCCCCCCTCCGCTTGCGCCACCACCTGACCATTCGTCGCACAGTGCGGAAAGGGTGATGCCCATGCGGATTGCTCAGGTGGCGCCACTGAACGAGGCGGTCCCTCCCCTTTTTTACGGCGGCACCGAGCGGGTGGTGTCGTACCTGACCGAGGAACTGGTGGCCATGGGCCACGACGTCACCCTGTTCGCCAGCGGCGACTCGGTCACCTCGGCCCGGCTGGAGGCGTGCTGCCCGCAGGCGCTGCGCCTTGATCCCGGCTGCGAAAGCCGGCTGGCCCATCACCTGATGCAGCTCGACCGGGTGATGGCGGCGGCGGAACGCTTCGACGTCATCCACTGCCATGGCGATCTGCTGCATTACCCGTGGGCGCGGCGCGCGCCGGTGCCGGTGCTGACCACCCTGCACGGCCGCCAGAACATCCGCGACCTGCAACCGCTGTACCGCGAGTTCGACGACGTGGCGCTGGTGTCCATCTCCAACGCCCAGCGCCGTCCCATCCCGTGGGCGCGCTGGATCGCCACCGTGTATCACGGGCTGCCCGCCGACCTGCTGGCGCCGACCGCCCGCCCGGGCGGCTATCTGGCCTTTCTCGGCCGCTTCTCGCACGAAAAGCGCTTCGACCGGGCGGTGGCCATCGCGCGCGGTGCCGGTCTGCCGCTCAAGGTGGCGGCCAAGGCCGACCCCGAGGAGCACGCCTATTTCGATCAGGTGGTGCGCCCGCTGCTGGGCGACCCGCTGGTGGAATGGGTGGGCGAAATCGGCGAGGCGGACAAGGCCGCGTTCCTGGGCGGCGCCATCGCCCACCTGTTCCCCATCGACTGGCCCGAGCCGTTCGGCGTGGTGATGATCGAGGCCATGGCGTGCGGAACCCCCACCATCGCCTGGCCATGCGGGTCGGTGCCGGAAGTGATCGAGAACGGTGTGAGCGGTTTCATCGTTTCCTCCATCGAGGCGGCGGTGGCGGCGGTGGCGGCCTGCGCCCGCCTGGACCGGGCCGGCTGCCGGGCGGCGTTCGAGCGCCGTTTCACCGCCCGGCGCATGGCCGCCGATTACGTGTCCGTCTATCGCCGGCTGGGCGCATTCGGACGCCCGGCGCTGAAGGTCTGCGATTAGGAAGGGGCGCCCCCATGAGCGACATCATCAAGGTCAAGGGCCACGCCTATGTCCTGGCCACGTCCCCGCGCGTGGCCATGCGCACGCTGACGCTGAAGGATGGCGACACCTTTGCCGTGTTCGACCGCTATGGCGATACCGGCAGCGTGGGATCGGGGGAACAGGGCGTCTATCATCGCGGCACTCGCATGCTGTCGCATCACGAATTCCATCTGGGCCACCAGCGCCCGCTGCTGTTGTCGTCCACCGTGCACGAACACAACGCCTTCGTCGCCGTGGACCTGACCAATCCGGACATTCCGGTGGGCGGCGAACAGGTGATCCCGCGCGGGGTCATCCACGTCTTTCGCTCCATGTTCCTGTCGCACGGCGCCATGTATTGCCGCACCAAGGTGTTCAATTACGGCGACCAGGAGCTGGACACCGATCTGGCCCTGCTGTTCGAGGCCGATTTCGCCGATGTGTTCGAGGTGCGCGGCGTGCGGCGCAAGCGGCGCGGCCGCCAATGGACGGAGGAGGACGCGCCCTCGGTGGCCTTGTGCTACGAGGGGCTGGACGGCATCGTGCGGCGCACGCGGCTGGATTTTTCCGAAACCCCGGCCGAGCTGTCGGCCGGCCATGCCCGCTTCACCCCGCGCATCCGCCCGCACGAGGCGTTCGAGCTGTACCACACCGCCACCTTCACCGACGAGCCGACCAAGCACCCCTCGGCCAGCCACTTCCTGGACATCCGCGAACATCTGCTGGCCAAGCTGGGCGGCCGGCGCACCACCATCACCACCTCGAACGAACAGTTCAACCACTGGCTGGACCGCTCCACCGCCGATCTGCGCATGCTGGAGACCGAAACCCCCGACGGCCCCTACCCTTACGCCGGGGTACCGTGGTTTTCCACCGTGTTCGGGCGCGACGGCATCATCACCGCGCTGGAATGCCTGTGGTTGGACCCCAACATGGCCAAGGGCGTGCTGTCCACCCTGGCCGCCAACCAGGCCGATCACCTGAACCCGGTGCAGGATGCCGAGCCGGGTAAGATCCTGCATGAATGGCGCGAAGGCGAGATGGCCAACCTGGGCGAGGTCCCCTATGGCTGCTATTACGGCAGCGCCGATTCCACGCCGCTGTTCGTCATGCTGGCCGCCGCCTATTGGCGCCGCACCGGCGACCGCGCCTGCCTGGAATGGCTGTGGCCCCATGTGGAACGCGCCCTGGCCTGGATCGACACCCATGGCGACGAGGACGGCGACGGCTTCGTCGAATACGCCCGCAAGCGCCCCCAGGGCCTGACCAACCAGGGCTGGAAGGATTCGGAAGATTCGGTCATGCACGCCGACGGCAGCCTGGCCGAAGGCCCCATCGCGCTGTGCGAGGTGCAGGGCTACGTCTATGCCGCCCGCCACGGCGCCGCCGCCATGGCCGAGGTGCTGGGCCTGTCGGAACGGGCCCACGCCCTGCGCCGCCAGGCCGAAGCCCTGCGCCAACGTTTCGAACAGGCGTTCTGGATCGAGGAACTGGGCACCTATGCCATGGCGCTGGACGGCGCCAAGCGGCCGTGCCGGGTGCAAAGCTCGAACCCCGGCCACCTGCTTTATTGCGGCGTGGTGGCGCCGGAACGCGCCCGGCTGGTGGCCGATTCCCTGATGGGGCCGGACCTCTTTTCGGGCTGGGGGGTGCGCACGCTGGCCGAGAACGAACGGCGCTACAACCCCATGAGCTATCACAACGGCAGCGTCTGGCCACACGACAACGCGCTGGCCGCCGCCGGGCTTGCGCGCTACGGCATGGCCGACCGCGCCCAGAAGATCCTGGCCGGCATGTTCGACGCCGCCATGGCGGTGGACCTGAACCGCCTGCCCGAGCTGTTCTGCGGGTTCCCCCGTCAGGCGGGCCAAGGCCCCACCCTTTATCCCGTGGCCTGCATCCCGCAGGCCTGGGCCGCCGGCACCGCCTTCATGCTGCTGGAGGCCGCAGTCGGCCTGCAACTGAACGCCACCGTGCCGGAAATTCTGTTCCACCACCCGGCCCTGCCCGATTTCCTGGACCGGGTCGAGATCGGCAATCTGGTGGTGGGCACCGCCTCGGTGGACATCATCCTGAACCGCCACCCCCATTCGGTGGGCGTGAACGTCATGCGCCGCCACGGCGACGTCGAGATCAGGATGGAGGTATGAGGCTCAGGGCCGCTGGGCCTGCGCCTCGACCATGGGGCCGGGGCTTTTCAGATAGGCGCGCTTGATCGCCTCGACCGACCAGTAGGTCAGCGCGCCCACCGTGCCGGTGGGGTTGTAGCCGGCATTCTGTGGAAAGGCCGAGGCGCCCAGAACGAAGACGTTGGAGACGTCCCACGATTGCAGGAAGCGGTTAACCGCGCTGGTGCGCGGGTCATCACCCATAACGGCACCCCCGGTGTTGTGGGTGGTCTGGTAGGGGACGACGGAATAGGGATGCTTGGCGCCGCTGACGGTGATATGGGCCGGATTCAGGGCGCGGCCGATGCGTTCGGCCACCCCGGTCAGATACTCGGACATGCGCAGGTCGTTGTCGTGGTAGTCGAAGGTCAGCCGCAGCAGCGGCCGCCCCCACGCATCCTTGTAGGTGGGGTCGAGGTCCAGGTAATTGGCGCGGTGGCTCATCACCGCGCCATGGGTGCCGATGCCCATGTGGCGGCCGTACCATTGCCGCACGGCGCGCTTCCATTCTGTCCCCCAGCGCGGCGTGCCGTCGGGCACCGGCTGATACTGGATGGGCCGGCCACCGGTCTGGGCGGTAATGATGTAGCCGCCGCTGATGAAACCCAGGCCAGAATGGTCGAAATTGTCGCCGTTGAAGTCGTCGATCACCGTGCCCAGGGCGCCCGACCCCATGAACGGATGGAAGGCGCGGTCGGGAAAGAACAGCCCGACGCCCGACATGATCTGATAGGCATAGTTGCGTCCCACCACCCCGCGCCCGCTTTCGGGATCATAGGGCTGGCCGATGCCCGACAGCAGCATCAGATGGACGTTGTTCATGCCGTAGGCGGCCAGCACCACCATGTCGGCGGGCTGTTCGAATTCGCGTCCCTGCAGGTCGGCATAGGTCACGCCGGTGGCCCGGCTTTTCGACGAATCCAGGTTGACCCGCAGCACCTGGGCATGGGTGCGCAGCTCGAATTTGGGCGCGCCCGGCAATGCCGGCATGATCGACGCCTGCGGGCTGGCCTTGGCATTGACCTCGCAGCCGAAACGCTCGCAAAAGCCGCAATACATGCAGGCCCCCATGGTCACGCCATAGGGGTTGGTATAGCTCTGCGACAGGTTGGAGGACGGCTGGGGAAAGGGATGGTATCCCAGGCCCTCGGCCGCCTCGGCGAACATCATCTGGGCCAGGGTCGCCTTTTGCGGCGGCGTGGGATAGTCGCGCGTGCGCGGCCCTTCGAACGGGTTGCCGCCCGCCTCGATGCGGCCGTGCAGGTTGCCCGCCTTGCCCGAAGTGCCGCATACCCGCTCGAAGCGGTCGTAATGGCCCTCCAGCTCGTCATAGCTGACCGGCCAGTCCTGGATGGTCATGTCCGACGGCACCGCGGCGGCGCCATAGCGTTCGATCGCCTGGCTGCGCAGCCGGAAATCGGCGGGCAGGAAGCGCCAGGTCTGGCCGTTCCAATGCACGCCGGCGCCGCCCACGCCCTCGCCCGGCAGGAACGATCCCAACTGCCGCATGGGCAATGCCACCTCCTTGGGCGAATTGCGGAAGGTGACGGTTTCGCGGCTGACGTCCTGCATCAGGTGGTGGCGCACCGCATAGGCCAGTTCGTCATGGATGCGGCCGGGGTCGAAGTCCGGTTCCAGCGCCCGCGGGCCGCCGCGTTCCAGCGCCACCACGTTCACCCCGGCATCGGTCAGCTCCTTGGCGAAAATGGCCCCGGTCCAGCCAAAGCCCACGATCACCGCATCCACCGATTTGAGGCGCGTGGCCATGGCAATCTCCGCTATTGCAGGTCGGCCAGGGAAACCGGATCGGCGCGAAACGGCCTGTCGCGCGCGGCCTCGATCTGGTCGGCATAGGCGCCGCGCGCGCCGGGGAAGCCGATCATCCGCCACGCCGCCATGTCGCGGTTGCCGCCATAGGCGGGGTCGGCGAAATAGCCCTCGACGACCAGGGTGCGCAGCATGTCCACCACCACCTTGCCCGGCAAGCCGGCCAAGGCCGCCTGGCCGCCATCCAGCGCGGACAGCAGGCGATCACGCCGCTGGGGCGGCAATTGGGCGAAAGAGGCGCCGCCGTCGGCACGGGCCAGGGCGTCCACCTGGGGCATGGCGGCACGGAACAGGGCGGCCGGCGTCAGCGGCAACTGATAGCCCTGCTGCGGCGTGCCCTCGGCCCACGGGCCATTCAGGTACATGCGCGCGCCATCGCCCCACGCCCCTGCCAACTGGCGGTCGATGAACGTGACCACCCCCGCTTCCACCGCGCCCGGCCCCACGTCGTCGGCGGGGATCAGCACCTCGGCCACGGCGGTGGCGAACGCCGCCTCGGGTTCGGTCAGGAACAGG